>JAKTNK010000013.1 GCA_029593465.1 Streptococcus suis | reverse complement strand
GTCCCTATCCGTCGCGGGCGTAGGAAATTTGAGAGGATCTGCTCCTAGTACGAGAGGACCAGAGTGGACTTACCGCTGGTGTACCAGTTGTCTCGCCAGAGGCATCGCTGGGTAGCTATGTAGGGAAGGGATAAGCGCTGAAAGCATCTAAGTGCGAAGCCCCCCTCAAGATGAGATTTCCCATAACGATATGTTAGTAAGAGCCCTGAGAGAAGATCAGGTAGATAGGTTAGAAGTGTAAGTGTGGTGACACATTAAGCGGACTAATACTAATCGCTCGAGGACTTATCCAAAGTAAGTAACGGAGGGCGTCGAATCCGCCTGAAAAATAGGAACCTAACGCAGTATGCGATGCATACAAGGCAGGTTATCTTTTTTCCAAGGATTTAGCCCGAGTACAATTTTGATTGACCGTTACCATTAAAAACCGAAGTCAATATTGACAGCGTAAAGGTTTCTTGTTAGAATATAGGTATTCAATTTTGATTGGATAATGATTAGTATTTCAATCAATAGTTAAGTGACGATAGCCTAGGAGATACACCTGTACCCATGCCGAACACAGTAGTTAAGCCCTAGTACGCCTGAAGTAGTTGGGGGATTCCCCCTGTCAGATAAGGTAGTTGCTTAGCGAATAGGGAGTTTAGCTCAGTTGAAAGAGTCCAGTGGACTGTTTCAATCGGTGGATAGTGAAAGCAAAGCTTTCGTCATTACCAGCTGAGTTGAATGACCCGCAGGGGAGTTTAGCTCAGCTGGGAGAGCATCTGCCTTACAAGCAGAGGGTCAGCGGTTCGATCCCGTTAACTCCCATATTAGCGGGTGTAGTTTAGTGGTAAAACTACAGCCTTCCAAGCTGTTGTCGCGAGTTCGATTCTCGTCACCCGCTTTATAAATTAAATTTATATACCAAGCTATATGCTTGGGCGCGTAGCTCAGGTGGTTAGAGCGCACGCCTGATAAGCGTGAGGTCGGTGGTTCGAGTCCACTCGTGCCCATTTGAGATATGGTCCGTTGGTCAAGGGGTTAAGACACCGCCTTTTCACGGCGGTAACACGGGTTCGAATCCCGTACGGACTATTCGTGTTTTTGGAGGATTACCCAAGTCTGGCTGAAGGGAACGGTCTTGAAAACCGTCAGGCGTGTAAAAGCGTGCGTGGGTTCGAATCCCACATCCTCCTTTTGTATAAAATTAGCGCGGGATGGAGCAGCTAGGTAGCTCGTCGGGCTCATAACCCGAAGGTCGTAGGTTCAAATCCTGCTCCCGCAATAAATGTTGGCTCGGTAGCTCAGTTGGTAGAGCAATGGATTGAAGCTCCATGTGTCGGCGGTTCGATTCCGTCTCGCGCCATGCTATTAGCGGGTGTAGTTTAGTGGTAAAACTACAGCCTTCCAAGCTGTTGTCGCGAGTTCGATTCTCGTCACCCGCTTTATAAATTAAATTTATATACCAAGCTATATGCTTGGGCGCGTAGCTCAGGTGGTTAGAGCGCACGCCTGATAAGCGTGAGGTCGGTGGTTCGAGTCCACTCGTGCCCATTATTTTGGAGAATTACTCAAGAGGCTGAAGAGGACGGTTTGCTAAATCGTTAGGTCGGGAAACTGGCGCAAGGGTTCGAATCCCTTATTCTCCGTCGTTGTATTTATTGTTTAGAAAGAGGAGATAAAAATTGTCTCCTTTTTTGTTCTTTGTCAACTTTAGTGGGTAGATGAAAAGCTTGAATCTTGAGAGAACCAAAAGAGAACCAAATTTGTTCTCTCCTTTTCGATGTTCAAAGCGATAAGAATTCTTTTTTTAAGTTTTCAAAATTCCGAAAGCCAAAAGCATTTCTCTTAATGAGCTTGATGAGATTATTTGTAGCTTCTCGTTTGGCATTGGAGTAAGGAAGTTCTAAAGCGTTAATAAGTTTGTCTTTTAAAAACGTTCTAAAGACCGTCATTTCATCCCAGGTTTTCTTACGCTTACGTCCCATCTTGCTCGGTCTCCCTCTTGACTTTTCAAGAATAGTATACCCGTTTTTCTTGTATTGTGCTATCCAATTGGGAAGTATTCCTCGATTTGGCAAGGCGTAATCAAGTGAAACAGAGAGTTGAGAACAGCCATGAATCAAGACTTTATTGATGATTTCCAGTTTTAATTCAGGCTAATAATACTTATTTTTACCTTTTTCAACGATTTCTACTCCATATCGATCCATGAGTTTTATCATGCACGTGAGATTGGCAGTAGTGACGTTATGTGTCTGGCTAAGATTGGCAAACGACACGCCACTCTTTCTCAGATCATATATTTCTAGTTTATCTTCATAACTTAATGTCATCAGAAAAACACCCCAATCGTTAGATTTTGTGTCCAACTTTTGGGGTGCAGTTCAATTTTACCTAGCTTTTAAAATACCAGATCGAGCAGCAGCTTCCGTGTGTTCAGCCATTCAAAAGCTTTGTCAGCTTTTTCCAAAAGACTTTCTTAGAAGCTTCACATCAGACCGAGGAAAGGAATTTGCATGTTACCCTTTGGTAGAGGAGCTTGGCATTGCATTTTACTTTGCGGATTTATTTCTCTTGGCAAAGAGGAAGCAATGAGAATGCCAATGGCTTACTAAGGGAATATTTCCCAAAGAAGACTGACTTAGCGCTGATTAGGGACAGGGACTTATTCTCGGTACTATTTGATATTAACTATCCCCTACGAAAATGCTTAGGTTAGCGAACACCCCCTTTGAGGCGCTTTTAACTGAGTTATAAAAAGTTGCACTTTATTTTACAATTTATCATATTTAAATCGATGAGTTGAAAAAATCAGACTTGCTTCCGTTTTGAATTGGAATGTGTCACGAAAAGAGATCAATAGCTAAAACTGTGGGAAAAATAGTTTTTCCAAAAGACTTCACTTTCGAAATACTTTCCACAGAGAGCTATTACCTAGTATTATAGAAGCAATAGGATTGGAACTTGTTGAGAATTGAGAAGTGTTGTCAGCCGTGTATTCTAAGATTGCAATCGTAACTATTGATTTGTTTTGTTCATTTATAGCTGTTTAGCCTTTGTATTTCAATGAAATTGTAACAATGGCGTAACATATAAGTTTTTTTTTTTGTTATAATGTTTATTGTCTTAATTGCAAAGGAGTATTTTAATGATGAAAAAAAGTATTTTATCAGCTGTTCTATTGAGCGGTGTTACGCTTGGAACAACGGTAACGGTGAATGCAGAAGACTATGATACAAAAATTGCAGCCCAAGATAATGTTATTACTAATTTAACAAGTCAACAAGTTGAAGCTCAAGCGAAGGTTCAATCTATTCAATCACAAGTGGATTCTTTATCTGCACAACAAGCTGATTTAGAGGCACAAAATGCTACTTTGAAACAAAAATCAGCTGCTTTATCAGCGGAAATTCAAAGTTTATCTGAGAAGATTGTTGCGCGTAATGAATCTTTGAAAAAACAGGCACGTAGTGCACAAAAGCAAAATACAGCAACTAACTACATCAATACTGTTATTAATTCAAAATCAATTTCAGAAGCAATTAGTAAACTTGTAGCCATTCGTGAAGTTGTTTCAGCTAATCATGCAATGTTGGAAAAACAAGAAGCTGATAAGGCAACTCTTGCTGAAAAGCAGAAAGCTAATCAAGCAGCTATTAATACCATTGCTGAAAATCAAGCAACACTGGCTGCTAATAAATCAGCTTTAGAAACGCAAGAAGCACAATTGACTGCAGCCCAAGCAACATTGGCTGTTGAACTAGCTAGTGCAGAAGGTCAAAAGGCTTCTCTTGTTGCTGAAAAATCAACAGCAGAATCAGTTGCAGCTTCAGTTTCAACGTCTCAATCAGTAGCAGCATCGTTGGCGGCTTCCGAGTCAGCATCAGCAGTTGCAGCAGCTGCATCAGCATCAGCAGTTGCTTCAGAGGCTGCAGCGTCAGCTAGTGCTGTGGCGTCTGCCTCTGCCTTATCAAGTGTAGCTGTTGTGGAAGCGCAAGAAGATTCATCTCCGTCGGTTTCATCACAGACTGTTTCAGCATCATCTGCAGCTTCAGTTGCAAGACCTGTATCAAGTACGACTCAGGCGTCAGTTTCTACCACTCAGACTGCAAGTCGTAGTGTAGCAAGACAAACCACATCAACAGCGTCAGAGACTCCTGTCGTTAATACAGCTGGTAATACTTATCCTGTTGGTCAATGTACATGGGGCGTTAAGTCACTAGCACCTTGGGCAGGTAATTACTGGGGTAATGGTGGACAGTGGGCTGCCTCAGCAGCAGCAGCTGGATTTAGTGTAGGTTCAACACCAGTTGTAGGTTCTATCGCAGTGTGGAACGACGGTGGTTATGGACACGTTGCCTATGTCACAGCTGTAGAAAGTGCAACACGTATTCAAGTGATGGAAGCAAACTATAATGGTAACCAATCAATTGCTAATCACCGTGGTTGGTTTAACCCAACTGCTACTTATCAGGGTGCTGCCGTTTACATCTATCCAAGATAATATTAGTAAAAGAGGGCTTAGTACCTCTTTTCTTTTTGATATTGTTTGAAAAAAGGTTCTAAAAGCGGTAGAATAAGAGAGGACTAAACAGATGGAGGAAATCATGTCTTATTCTAATTTAAAATTGTTCGCACTATCATCGAACAAAGAATTAGCAGAGAAAGTTGCAGAAAGCATTGGCATTAGTCTTGGGAAATCGACAGTACGTCAATTTTCTGATGGAGAGATTCAGGTGAATATTGAAGAATCAATTCGTGGACACCATGTTTTCATTTTGCAATCGACAAGTTCACCAGTCAATGATAATTTAATGGAAATTTTGATTATGGTGGATGCTTTAAAACGTGCTAGTGCGGAAACGATTAATGTGGTAATGCCTTATTATGGGTATGCTCGTCAAGATCGTAAGGCACGCTCACGTGAGCCTATTACATCAAAATTAGTTGCAGACATGTTAGAGGTTGCTGGTGTTGATCGCCTTTTGACGGTAGATCTCCATGCGGCTCAAATTCAAGGTTTTTTTGATATCCCGGTTGATCATCTCATGGGAGCTCCACTGATTGCAGATTACTTCGTTCGTCATGGTTTAGTTGGAGATGATGTCGTTGTGGTCAGTCCTGATCATGGTGGTGTCACAAGGGCTCGTAAGTTGGCGCAGTTTTTGCACACACCGATTGCTATCATTGATAAGCGTCGCAGTGTTGATAAAATGAATACAAGTGAGGTTATGAACATTATTGGTAATGTCGAAGGTAAAACTTGTATTTTGATTGATGACATGATTGATACAGCAGGTACTATTTGTCATGCAGCAGATGCCTTGGCAGATGCGGGAGCAACTTGTGTGTATGCTTCATGTACGCATCCGGTTCTTTCTGGACCAGCGTTGGAGAATATTCAACGTTCTGCCATTAAAAAGTTGGTTGTGCTGGATACCATCTACCTTCCAGATGAGCGTTTGATTGATAAGATTGAGCAAATTTCAATTGCGGAGTTAATCGCTGATGCGATTGTTCGTATTCATGAAAAACGCCCCTTATCACCACTGTTTGAATTAGCCACTAAATGATATAGCGTATTTAAGGGGGCTCCTAGGAGCCTCCTTTTACTGCTTAATTAAAGAATTTCATAAAGAGGACGATGCACTCTTTCAGAATTTTTTGTATAATAGTTGTATTATATGTTAAAAGGAGTCGATTTATGGATATTAGTCAACGTTATAACCACAATTTAGATAAGTTAGAGGTTTCTTTGATTCGTCAATTTGACCAGTCAATTTCAGGGATTCCAGGTATGCTTCGAATGACTTTGGGTGAGCCTGATTTTTCGACTCCTCAACACGTTAAGGAGGCTGCAAAGAGAGCTATTGATGAAGATAAGAGTTACTATACAGGAATGGCTGGTCTTTTAGAACTTCGTCAAGCTGCGGCTGATTTTGTCAAAGAAAAATACAATTTGACTTATGATCCAGAATCAGAAATTTTAACCACTATTGGAGCGACAGAGGCTATTGCAGCTAGTCTAGCTGCTATTTTGGAGCCTGGAGATAGTGTCTTGTTCCCAGGGCCAGGCTTCCCTATTTACGAAGCATTGACCTTGATGTATGGCGGTGAATTTGTTGAACTGGATACGTCAAAGACTGATTTTATTTTAACACCAGAGATGCTTGAGGAAGCTATTATTGCACAGGGAGACAAATTAAAAGCCGTTGTGCTGAATTCTCCAGCTAATCCAACAGGTGTTGTTTACACGCGTGAGCAAATAAAGGCCTTGGCTGATGTTATCCGCAAGTACCCTATCTATGTCATTTCAGATGAGGTTTACTCAGAAATTACCTACACTGAGGAGGGGCATGTATCAATTGGAGAGTACCTTCCAGAGCAAACGATTGTCATCAATGGTTTATCCAAATCGCATGCGATGACCGGCTGGCGTCTAGGCTTTATCTTTGCTAATAAGTCGCTATGTGCTCAATTGGTCAAGAGTCATCAGTATTTGGTAACAGCAGCGACAACGATTACGCAGTATGCCGCTTTAGAGGCGCTGACAAATGGTAAAGACGATGCGCTACCGATGCGTGATGAATACCGTAAACGTCGTGATGTTATTGTGGATGCTTTGACAGAGCTTGGATTTGAGGTTGTTCGTCCTGATGGGGCTTTCTATATCTGGGCTAAGATTCCTGGTGAGGCTGGGAAAGATTCTTACGCTTTCTTAGAAAAGCTAGCTCATGAGAAAGCAGTGGCCCTCATTCCAGGTATTGCCTTTGGACCTTATGGTGAAGGCTACCTTCGTATCTCTTACGCAGCTAGCATGGAAGTGATTCAAGAAGCCATGAAGCGCTTGAAAGAGTTCATGACAGCTGATGATAAGTAAGGATGCTAGAGGACTTGTCCTTTACAATCGTGATTTTAGAGAGTCCGATAAGCTTGTTAAAATTTTTACAGAAACAGATGGCAAGCGGATGTTTTTTGTGAAACATGCTCGACAATCAAAATTAACGGCAGTGATTCAGCCCCTAACGGTGGCTGATTTTCTTCTGAAATTAAATGATAGTGGCTTATCTTATATTGATGATTTCCGTGAGGCTACGACTTATCAGGCTATCAATGCTGATTTGTTTAAGCTCTCTTATGCAACTTATATCATGGCTTTAGCGGATGCAGCCATACCCGATAATCAAGTTGATGCCCCTTTGTTTGCTTTTTTGGAGAAAACCTTGTCCTTAATGGAGGAAGGATTGGATTATGAAGTCTTAACCTTGATTTTTGAAATTCAAATTTTGGAGAGGTTTGGTGTCCAATTAAATTTTCATGAGTGTGTTTTTTGTCATCGTGTTGGTTTACCCTTTGATTTTTCCTTCCGTTATTCTGGCTTGCTATGCCCAGACCATTATGCGAAAGACACTAAACGCCCTTATACAGATCCCAATGTCATCTTTTTAGTAGATCGATTTCAAGCGATTTCGATTGATGATTTGCGGACGATATCGCTCAAAGCTGATATGAAGGTCAAGTTAAGACAGTTTGTCGATGCTATCTATGAGACCTATGTTGGTTTGCACTTGAAAAGTAAGACCTTTATTGATGAGTTAAGTCAGTGGGGGGATATTATGAAATAGGGCATTGCTATGGAGGCTGAAAATCAATGGAAAACGTGTTATAATAAAAAGCATTCAGGTAAAAGCGCTGCTATTTTCCAAACGAAAAGGAAGTAATGAGGTAAAATCATGAAACGTATTGCCGTTGACGCAATGGGTGGGGATCATGCTCCTAAAGCGATTGTTGAAGGTGTTAATCGTGCCCTAAAAGATTTTTCAGATATTGAGATTCAACTTTATGGTGATGAGGCTAACATTCGTCAGTATTTAACCACCAGTGAACGGGTTACCATTATTCATACGACGGAAAAAATCAATTCAGATGATGAACCTGCTAAGGCTATTCGTCGTAAGAAGACCTCCTCAATGGTCTTGGCAGCTCAGGCAGTCAAAGACGGAGAAGCAGATGCGGTCTTGTCTGCGGGAAATACAGGTGCTCTCTTGGCTGCCGGTCTATTTGTCGTTGGTCGTATTAAAGGGGTTGATCGTCCAGGATTGATGTCAACCTTACCGACAATGGATGGACAGGGTTTTGATATGTTAGACTTGGGTGCTAATGCTGAGAATACCCCAGCGCATTTGCTGCAATATGCTATTCTGGGTTCCTTTTACGCCAAAGCTGTTCGTGGGATTGAGAAACCGCGTGTTGGGCTCTTGAACAATGGGACAGAGGCGACTAAAGGCGATCCGCTTCACAAAGAAGCGTATGACTTGCTTCGCCAAGAGCCTTCCATTACCTTTGTAGGCAATGTGGAAGCGCGTGATTTGATGAACAGTGTAGCAGACGTCGTTGTTACGGATGGTTTCACAGGAAATGCGGTGCTTAAAGCCATTGAGGGAACGGCAATCAATATCATGGGAAGTCTTAAAAAAGCTCTTAGATCCGGTGGCTTTAAGGCTAAGCTTGGCGCCCTATTATTGAAAGATGGTTTGTATCAGTTGAAAGAGACGATGGATTATTCTTCAGCTGGTGGAGCAGTTCTGTTTGGTTTAAAAGCTCCAGTAGTTAAATCGCACGGTTCTAGCGATGAAACTGCCATTTACCATACCATCAAACAAATCAGAACCATGTTAGATACAGAGGTTGTTCATCAACTGGTAGACGCTTTTGCCAAGGAGGGACAGCATGACTAGAGAAGCACTCTATGAAGCGGTTGTCAACGTGATTCATAAACAGCGAGATGAGGCTGACTTACCTGTTAGCCCAGAGATGAGTCTTCGAGATGATTTAGGCGTGGATTCGATTGCCTTGATGGAATTTGTCATAGCTCTTGAAGATGAATTTGGTATTGCTATTCCAGATGAAGACGTTGATCATCTGACAAATATGACTGATTTGTTGACTTATTTGGAAAAGAAAGTAGCATAATCGACTAAAAGTCCACTGGCTTGGCACTAGCCCCCTAAACAGAGACATAACCAAAACACTCCTGTTGAAATCTAGTAAACTAGAAACAGGAGTGTTTTTGTTATGGTAAAAAGAGCGTATTCGTTAGAAACGAAGTTAGCCTGTATCGAAATGAAGAAGGCAGGTAAGTCCAATAAGATCATTTGTTTAAGAATGAAACCCATAACCACCCAACTGAAATTGAAACTTTCGGTGGGGCAGCTGCCTGCATCGGCGGAGCCATTCGCGACCCCTTGTCAGGGCGCTCATTTGTGTACCAAGCTATGCGGATTTCAGGTGTGGGCGATATTACAAAAACCATCGCTCAGACACGTGCTGGTAAATTACCTCAACAGGTTATTTCGAAAACGGCAGCCCATGGTTATTCTTCTTACGGAAACCAAATTGGTCTTGCAACGACTTATGTGAAAGAATATTTTCACCCTGGCTTTGTAGCCAAACGAATGGAACTCGGTGCGGTGGTCGGTGCAGCCCCTAAGGAAAATGTGGTTCGTGAAAAACCTCAGCCAGGAGATGTGGTTATCCTTCTTGGCGGCAAAACAGGTCGTGATGGTATCGGTGGTGCAACGGGTTCCTCTAAGGTTCAGACTGTGGAATCTGTAGAGAAGGCTGGTGCAGAGGTTCAAAAAGGAAATGCCATCGAGGAGCGTAAACTACAACGTCTCTTTCGTAACCCTGAGGTGACACGTCTAATTAAGAAGTCCAATGATTTTGGTGCAGGAGGTGTCTGTGTCGCTATTGGTGAATTAGCTGATGGTCTTGAAATTGATTTGGATAAGGTTCCTCTTAAATATCAGGGACTAAATGGAACAGAAATAGCCATCTCAGAATCACAGGAGCGAATGGCTGTAGTGGTTCGTCCCCAAGATGTTGCGAAGTTTATAGAGGAAGCCAATAAGGAAAATATTGATGCGGTAGTCGTTGCAAAGGTTACTGACAAAGCGCATTTGGTTATGACCTGGAAGGGGCAAACAATTGTTGATATTGAGCGTTCTTTCCTTGATACCAATGGCGTCCGTGTAGAGGTTGATGCAAAGGTTGTGGATAGTAAGTCCGACTTGCCAGAAAAACGCCTGACATCCGCTGAAACCCTGGAAAAAGACCTATTGGCTGTTCTTGGTGATTTAAATCATGCGTCACAAAAGGGCCTGCAAACGATGTTTGATGCTTCAGTCGGGCGTTCAACGGTTAATCATCCACTCGGTGGTCGTTACCAAGTCACTCCAACGGAGGCGTCTGTTCAGAAACTTCCTGTTCAAGATGGGGTTACGCATACGGCTTCTGTCATGGCGCAGCTTATGCTGTTATCGAAGCGACAGCGCGCTTGGTAGCAACTGGTTCTCGCTGGTCTAAGGCTCGCTTTTCTTATCAAGAATATTTCCAACGCATGGACAAAAAGGCTGAGCGTTTTGGTCAACCTGTTGCTGCCTTACTCGGTTCTTTAGAAGCACAACTACAACTTGGTTTGCCTTCTATTGGTGGTAAGGATTCCATGTCTGGTAGCTTTGAGGAGTTGACCGTTCCTCCTACCTTAGTTGCCTTTGGGGTGACAACAGCAGATAGTCGCAGGGTCCTATCACCAGAATTTAAGGCTGTAGGAGAGACGATTTCCTACCTGCCAGGTCAAAAGCTTGGCCAAGAGATTGATTTTGACTTGATTAAATCAAACTTTGAAACCTTTGCAGCTATCCAAAAGAACCATAAGGTGACATCGGCTTCAGCGGTTAAATATGGAGGCCTTATCGAAGTCTTAGCATATGAAAGGTAGTTGGTTAACCTGCTTGACCAGCACAATATTGATTTGATATGTTTGGCAGGCTATATGAAAATTGTGGGTGAGACCTTGCTAGCTGCTTATGAAGGGAAAATCATCAACGTTCACCCTGCTTACTTACCTGAATTTCCAGGAGCCCATGGCATTGAAGACGCTTGGAGAGCTGGTGTCAAAGAATCTGGTGTCACCATCCACTGGGTTGACAGCGGTGTTGACACGGGTAAGATTATCAAACAAGTGCGCGTGCCGAGATTGGAAACAGACACTCGTGAGAGCTTTGGAGCTAGAATACATGAGTCAGAATATGTGCTTTATCCCGAAGTGTTGGATAGTTTGGGGGTGGAGAGAAGTCGTGACATTTGTTAAACTGAAGCTATGAAAGTATTGAAACATTTATTTTTAGCCAAACCTATTTTTGGTAAGTGGGATGAGACGATTATTTGGTCTTGTTTAGAAGGAGTAATGGGTCAAATTATAGTTGACGATGAAAAACAGCCTAAATCGGCTTTGGCCAAACTTGGAGAGAAAGCTTCTTTTGGTTTTTTAGCAGGGATTCCTAATCTTGACTTGATTGAAAATTGTAGGGGAGAAGATATTATTTTAGTTCCTCAAAATCAGAAATGGGTTAATTTGATTGAGGCTAATTATCCTACACAGGCCAAAAAATTTCAGCGATATGCAACTAAGAAAGATACTACTTTTGATAAAGTTCTTTTGGAGTTTTTTGTCGGCAACTTACCGAGCGAATACACTATAAAAGCTATTGATTTGGAAATTTATCAGGTATGTTTAAACGAAAATTGGTCAGAAGATTTAGTTGCTAATTATAGTAATTATGATAATTTCAAAGAATTGGGGTTAGGTTTTGTGGCGATTTACAAGGGAAAGGTCATTGCTGGAGCATCATCTTATTCAACGTATAGAGGTGGAATAGAAATTGAAATTGATACTCATCCTGCCTTCCGTCGAAAAGGCTTAGCAAAAGCATTAGCTTCTTATCTTATTTTGGAATGCTTATCAAGAGGACTGTACCCTAGTTGGGATGCACATACTCATATTTCATTGAAGTTAGCTCAAAAACTAGGATATGAATTTTCATACTCATATTCCGCCTACGAAATAGATTGGACAATAAAGGAGAAATCATGACAAAACGTGCACTGATTAGTGTATCTGACAAGGAAGGCATTGTTGCCTTTGCCCAAGAATTGACAGCACTCGGTTGGGAAATTATCTCAACAGGTGGGAACAAGGCAGCTCTTGATGCTGCTGGTGTCACAACCATTGCCATCGATGATGTGACAGGCTTTCCAGAGATGATGGATGGGCGTGTTAAAACCCTTCATCCGAATATTCACGGTGGGCTTTTGGCTCGTCGTGATCTCGATGCTCACTTGGCTGTAGCCAAAGACAATAACATTGAGCTCATTGATACATTGATATGGTTGTTGTCAACCTCTATCCTTTCAAGGAGACCATTTTGCGTCCAGATGTGACCTACGATTTGGCGGTAGAGAACATTGATATTGGTGGTCCTTCGATGTTGCGCTCTGCTGCTAAAAATCATGCCAGTGTTACGGTTGTGGTGGATCCAGCAGATTATGAGACAGTTTTGACAGAAATCAAGGAAGTCGGTGACACGTCTTATAAAACCCGTCAAGCCTTGGCCCTTGGCCGCTAAGGCTTTCCGTCACACAGCCGCCTACGATGCTTTGATTGCAGAATACTTCACTGCACAAGTTGGTGAAGAAAAACCAGAAAAACTTACTTTGACTTATGACCTCAAACAAGCCATGCGTTATGGGGAAAACCCACAACAGAAGGCCGATTTCTACCAAACAGCGCTTCCAACAGCTTATTCGATTGCCTCAGCTAAACAGCTCAATGGGAAGGAACTATCCTTTAACAACATTCGTGATGCTGATGCGGCTATCCGTATTATCCGTGATTTTAAAGACCGTCCAACCGTTGTGGCACTCAAACACATGAACCCTTGTGGCATCGGTCAGGCTGAGGATATTGAGACTGCTTGGGACGATGCTTATGAGGCAGATCCGGTATCTATTTTTGGTGGTATTGTGGTGCTGAACCGTGAAGTTGATGCGGCGACAGCCAAGAAGATGCATGAGATTTTCCTTGAAATTATCATCGCACCGTCCTATACAGACGAGGCGCTAGCGATTTTAACCCATAAAAAGAAAAACCTTCGTCTCTTAGCATTGCCGTTTGAGGCTCAGGCTGAGAGTGAATGTGAAGCAGAGTACACCGGGGTAGTTGGTGGTCTTTTGGTGCAAAATCAAGATGTGGTTGAGGAAAGCCCAGCGGATTGGCAAGTGGTGACTGACCGCACCCCTTCTGAGCAGGAGGCTAGAGCGCTCGCATTTGCTTGGAAAGCCATCAAATACGTCAAGTCCAACGGCATTCTCATTGCCAATGACCACATGACCCTTGGTGTCGGCCCTGGTCAAACCAATCGTGTTGCTTCGGTGCGGATTGCCCTTGAGCAGGCTAAGGATAGGCTAGATGGAGCTATTCTCGCATCAGATGCATTCTTTCCTTTTGCTGATAATATTGAAGAAATCGCTGCCGCTGGTATCAAGGCCATCATCCAGCCAGGTGGTTCAGTGCGTGACCAAGAATCGATTGATGCTGCTAATCGCCATGGCATTGCCATGATTTTCACAGGCATTAGGCATTTCCGCCATTAAGAATGACATTTTAGGATGATGACAGAATCGTTTAAGCTTTGCTTAAGCTAAGGAGGATATACTATAATCACTCCTAAATAATATGACTACATTAGTTAGCGTGAGCTGACTAGTATAGGCATTTCTTTTTCATAATCTCCTAAGAGCTCGACCTAGTCGGGCTTTTTTGTTGGGTAAAATGCTAAAACCCTCTATCCTTAAGATAGAGGGACTTTTGATGAGTTTTTCAGTTGTGAATTTGAAATGAGTATTAGATGAGGTAACTGAGAAGCTCAAAGGTATTAGTTGGTTATTGTTTGGTTACTTTGGACATGGTTACCCAGGTATAACGGCTTCCGATTTTGACACAAATCCCATTGCTTGCTTTGTCCACTTTTGACACTTTGTAGCTTCCAGGGATGGTGAAATATTCGCCAGGGTACAAGACTTGATCACCCGATTTTGCTCCAGCTTTAGTCGTCTCAACCACAGGTGCAGGATCGATATAGTTGAGGGTAGTTGGTGTCCCTCCAGCGAGATCAGCGCTTGAAATCAGAGCACCACCACTGACATTAGCGGTTACCTTGAAGGTACCTGAAAAACGGATGGTGTCGCCAACAGCAATAGTGGTTGATGTGTTTGCAGGTTTACTTGTTTCAGTGCTTGTTTTACTTGCTAGCTTTTCAATAGCAATGTAACGTCTAGTACCACTACCGCTGATATAGCTAATCCATCGATAACCATCGGCTTCTAAGGTTTGGTCATAGTGGACAGATTGCCCCTTGTCGTAAAAGGCAATTTCCGCAGCCGATTGCTTGGGTTCACTTTTAATTGAAGCACGGCTGCTAAACTGATAGGTTCCACGGGTTGCTAGGGGCTTAGTAGGAGTTGCTGAGGAAGGTGTTGTTGTAGGAGTAGCGCTAGTCTGAGCTGTTTGAAGGGGGCTGATTGGGATATAGCGCCTTAGACCGCTGCCAGCAATATAGCTAATCCACTTGTAGCCATCAGCTTCCAAGGTTTTATCATAACTCACACTTTGTCCCTTTTCATAGTAAGCTAGTTCTGAGCTTGCTATCTTGGGTTCAGCCTTGACTGAAGCGCGACTGGTGAACTGGTATTTTCCGCTTGCTGCTAAGGCCTTGCTTGTCTCGCTAGGAGATGAGGCTGCTTGTCCTGCTGAGACAGTGCTCAAATCTTTGAAATGGATATAGCCAGAGACCTTGCTTTTGTGAAAGCTACGTTTCCAGTATTTCTCGGGTCCCTGACCAGCATCGTAGTTGTACTCTTCAATGGTGACGGTGTCTCCTGTCACATCAGCGACCCAAGCTACATGCCCGTAACCGCCTGCTCCATTGACCCCATTGCCAAACCAGGCGACAGCGCCAACAGCAGGGGTCATGTCCACACGATAGCCTTGTGCTTTGGCAACACTGCCCCAGGTGATGGCATTTCCGTAACCGCCTGGAAGGGTGAAGCCGTTGGCTGAGCTGAGTCGAAAAGCCACAAAAGAAGTGCATTGCCTTTTGTACATTCCCCAACTATCTGCTCCCCAACCAGATTTCCAGTGGCTAGGATAGTTATCGCCTAGTACCGCTGCTTGAGCGATGGACTGCCCAGTGGATAGGGCAGAACCGGTTAAGATAAGGGTAAGAGCACTTGCGGTTGCAAACTTAGATGTTAATGTCATTCAATATCCTCCTGCTTATTTATTCGGTAAATAAACTCAAAAGAGGTTGTTTTTCTAGAAAATACCAGAAAATAAGAAAAAATTTTCCTAGAAGGACGAACAGTTTTAAGTACAAAGGCATTTTCAGCTATTTTAAAAGTAATCGCCAAAGAAAGTACAATGTCCCTCAACCTTATTTCTACAAACGACAATAATGGAACAAATATAATGCTCCCTTTAGAAATCTTTAAGGAAATCTGCTTATCATATGAGTATTCCTAAATAACTGTTTCTTTATCTCCTAACCCCGCCAGCTTTGCTCGGTGGGGTTTTGTGATGTTTAAGAATGATTAGAGGGCTTGGCAGGATATTGGTGTTTCTGAGGTAAAAAAGTTTGTTATTAGGGTGAATTAACGAACAAATATGTTATAATGTCATTGTAAAAACAAATAAAACGAACATTACTTTCGTTTCGATTAAGATGTGAGGTGTCTTATAGTCAAGTGAGTATCAAAATATAGTGAGTACCTTATGTAATTTTAAGGAGCAGTCACTTCACTTAAGTGAAACAGCATTTAACTAAAGAAAAACCGCTTGTGTGGGTAAAAAAGAAAGGAAATTATCATGATCGAACGTTACTCTCGCCCTGAGATGGCGAACATTTGGAGTGAAGAAAATAAATACCGTGCTTGGCTTGAGGTGGAAATCCTCGCTGATGAGGCATGGGCTGAGTTGGGGGAAATTCCTAAGGAAGATGTGGCGAAAATCCGTGCCAATGCGGATTTTGACATCGACCGTATTTTGGAAATTGAGCAAGAAACGCGCCATGACGTGGTGGCTTTCACGCGTGCGGTGTCTGAGACACTTGGTGAGGAGCGCAAGTGGGTTCACTATGGTTTGACCTCAACCGACGTGGTGGACACAGCCTATGGTTACCTTTACAAACAAGCCAATGACATTATCCGTAAAGACCTTGAAAACTTTACCAATATCGTGGCTGACAAGGCGCGTGAGCACAAGATGACCATCATGATGGGTCGTACTCACGGTGTTCATGCGGAGCCAACAACTTTTGGTCTTAAGTTGGCAACTTGGTATAGCGAAATGAAGCGTAACCAAGAGCGTTTCGAGCGTGCAGCAGCAGGCGTTGAAGCGGGTAAGATTTCTGGTGCGGTTGGTAACTTTGCCAATATCCCACCATTTGTGGAGGAGTATGTCTGTGGCAAACTGGGTATCCGTCCACAAGAAATTTCAACTCAAGTTTTGCCGCGTGACCTTCATGCGGAGTATTTTGCCGTGCTAGCTAGCATTGCAACATCCATCGAGCGGATGGCGACGGAGATTCGTGGGCTTCAAAAGTCTGAGCAACGTGAGGTGGAGGAATTCTTCGCCAAAGGCCAAAAGGGTAGCTCAGCAATGCCTCATAAACGTAACCCAATCGGTTCTGAAAACATGACTGGTTTGGCCAGAGTTGTCCGTGGCAACATGGTCACAGCCTATGAGAATGTTGCCCTCTGGCATGAACGTGACATCTCTCATTCCTCAGCAGAGCGGATTATCGCTCCAGATACTACTATTCTCATCGACTACATGCTCAATCGTTTTGGCAATATTGTCAAAAACTTGACCATCTTCCCTGATAATATGCTTCGCAACATGAACTCAACATTTGGGCTTATTTACAGCCAACGCGTCATGCTCAAGCTGATTGAAAAAGGCATGACCCGTGAAGAAGCCTACGATTTGGTTCAACCAAAAACCGCTTACGCCTGGGACAATCAAGTAGACTTCAAACCATTATTAGAAACAGATGACAAAATAACCACTCTCCTCAGCCAAAATGAAATCGACGACCTCTTTAACCCCGTGTATTATACCAAACGAGTAGATGACATCTTTGACCGTCTCGGGTTGGGGTAAAAAGGAGTAGCCGATATCCTTTTTCACTTTCAAAATATAAAACGGACTATCTACATAAGTAAATTACAAGAAATGATATGTTAGCTATAAAGTAGGAAAAAGAATATGAAAAATTTTGGATCAAAAGTAAAAGCACTACGAAAAGATAAAGGAATGTCTCAGGAAGAGTTATGTGAAGATCAATCAGAACTATCTGTTCGACAATTAATTAGGATTGAAGGAGGCAGAGCTGCACCATCCTTATCAAAAATGCAATTTATTGCCAAAAGATTAAGCGTTCCCTTATCAAGTTTGATAGATAGTGAAGATACTGAATTGCCTTTTCGTTACAAGGAATTAAAGTATCTTATTATGCGAACTCCTACTTACCGTCAAGAGCAGCAAATCAATCAAGTTAGTCAATACTTCGATGAAATCTATTTAAAATTTTTTGAGACGTTACCGGAAGATGAAAAGGTTGCTGTTGAGGTCCTACAAACGTCAATGGATATTCATTTGGATGAAAATGTTGATTTTGGTGGGGATTTGGTTAGAGAATCCTTTCACCAGGTTCAGCTGAAGAAAAAGTATGAATTAAATGATTTATTAATGATTCGCCTTTATTTTTTCTATATTTACTTTAGTCATTTTCAAAATGAAATGTTTGACTTATCAATTGTTAAACGACTTTGTCATCACTTAAAGCTACAAATGAAGGATACTCATCCAGGTGATTTATTTTTATTACGAGATATTTTGTTACAAGCTATCACGGTCTTAACGCAATTGAAAGAGTATGAGTGTGCTAGTGATTTAATTGATCAGACGCGCGCTATTCTTAAAACGACTCAAGATTATCAAAAACAACCGATTTTAGATATGATGGAGTGGAAATTGATTTTAGCTCAGCATTGTGACAGGGCAGCTGCCGAAGTGAAATATAAAGAAGCTATCTTATTTTCAAGAGTGGTTGGGAATCATTATTTAGAGGAGCAGTTGATAGCGGAATGGGAAAAAGATTCCCTGTAGAGAAAATATGACTTTTTTGTCATGTTCATCTCCCTTGTATTTGGTTAAACTAATATCAGAAAAACAAAAGGAGATTGAACATGTTTACAACTGTTATTACATCGTTTTTTTCTGGAGTATTAGGAATGACAGGATGGTGGCTAGGATAAGGGGAGAACAATTTCTTCTATCTCTGTTCCCCAATAAATGTTTGCCTACAATCATTGTTCATTAACCGTTACATCAATCATCATAGTGGCTCTGGGAAGGGGGTGATTATGGTGGTTGATTTTTTAGTTGTCTTTATCACCTAACGTCAAATGAGATAGCCATCAAGTGTGAAACTTACGATTGTTTTTCTTTTTTGAGGTGTGACAATAGCAAGAGTGTTTTTTCATGCTAAGAGAGTGGCTTTTTCCCTATAAGGTTTTTCATTTTCTGCTATAATATTACCAAGGAGTGTATCATGAAAAAAGTCTGTTTTGTTTGTCTTGGCAATATTTGTCGCAGCCCGATGGCTGAATTTGTGATGAAGTCGCTTGTGTGTCCTGATTGGCAGATTGAGAGCCGTGCAACATCGTCTTGGGAGCACGGTAATCCCATTCATCAGGGTACTCAGGCGATTCTTACGGAGCATGGCTATGCTTATGATGCGTTAAAAACGTCTCAGCAAATCACGGTTGAGGATTTGGCTTATTTTGATGCGATTATCGGTATGGACGAACAGAATGTAGCGGATTTACGTCAACTGTCTGCGGGACGCTTTGACGATAAAATCCATCTCTTTTGTGACGGTGGTGTGCCAGACCCTTGGTACACAGGGGATTTTGAAGAAACACACGACCTTGTTCGCAAAGGATGCCACACTTGGTTGGCAACATTATCCTAAACGTAGAAAGAACATTATGAAACAGCTCATCGAAACTATCAAAACCATCAAATGGACGAGAAGGAGACTTGAACGTCTAACCGTTGCTTTTATAATGGTGTTAGGTCTCAGTGTCTTTCTTATCCCTTTAAAACACAAGGGAACTTTGACTTATGATAATGGTCAAATCACCTATCATGGTGAGGTTGCTAACAACCGGATGAACGGTCAAGGGAAGCTAACCTATGCCAATGGGGATACCTATCAAGGTCAGTTTAAAAATGGTACCTTTGATGGCCAAGGGACCTACAAGGCTGCTAAGGGATGGTCTTACACCGGGGAGTTTAAAAAAGGACAGGCTGATGGCCAAGGTGTTCTAAAGACGGTCTCTGGTAAGACCTACAAAGGTGAATTTAAGCAAGGGATTTATCAAAAATGAGAATAAAATGGTTTTCACTGGTTCGTGTGACGGGTCTGTTATTAGTTCTTTTTTACCACTTTTTTAAGGCGCAATTTCCAGGTGGCTTTATTGGGGTGGATATCTTTTTTACCTTTTCTGGTTTTTTAATCACTGCCCTAGTGATTGACGAGTACAGCCGTTCAAAAGCTTTTGACCTCGGTGGTTTTTTAAAACGCCGTTTCTATCGCATTGTACCACCTTTGGTTCTGATGGTTTTGGTGACCATTCCCTTTACCTTTTTTGTTAAACCTGACTTTGTTGCAGATATTGGGAAACAAGCTGCAGCAGCCCTTGGCTTTACGACGAATCTTTACGAGATTTTTACCGGTAGCAGTTACGAGAGCCAATTTATTCCCCATCTCTTTGTTCACACGTGGAGTTTGGCGTTGGAGATGCATTTCTACATTATCTGGGCTTTGATGGTTTGGTTGCTGTCAAAGCGCAACTTGACACCAACCAAGTTTAGAGGAATGATTTTTCTCATCTCCTCAGTCATTTTTGGACTGGGTTTTCTCAGCATGTTTGTGAGAGCCTTCTTCACGGATAACCTATCGCTTCTTTATTACTCAACGGTGAGTCACAGCTTTGCTTTCTATCTCGGGGCAATCTTTGCGACCATGTCAGGGATTTCAGAGGTTACTCATCGTTTCCAGCGCAACAGTCAGCTTTGGTCGCTATATCGAGTCATTGCCTACATGGCAGGAAGTTTCCTCCTCTTGTTGCTGCTAACCTTCGCCTTGGATTTCAATAATATTGTGACCTTCCTCTTTGGCTTTGTTTTGGCAACTCTGTTTGCGGCAACGATGATTTACTCAGCGCGTGTCCTACATGAGAAGACACCAAATGCCAAGGAACCGCTGATGATCACTTTTTTTGCGGACATCAGTTATGGCCTTTACCTCTTTCATTGGCCCTTCTATGTGATTTTCAGCCAACACCTTCCTAACTGGCTGGCCGTCACCCTCACCATGCTTTTCTCCATTCTTTTTTCGACCTTCTCTTTCTATATCCTAGAACCCTTTATTGCCGGTAAAATCCCTCGTGTCTTCGATTTAGACATTGATTTGAAACCTTACTTGAAACCCTTACTTGGTATAGGTGCAGCCTTGTCGATTCTCTTACTCATCGTGAGTGCAGTAGCACCGAAGCTTGGTCAGTTTGAATCGGATCTTTTGGTCAATTCCTTGAAGCAGTCGCAAAATAGTTTAACAAGAACTAATCGGGTTGTGGCAGGAGATGTCGATGCCCTTAGCGATGTTACGATTATCGGAGACTCTGTTGCCCTTCGTTCTCAAACTGCCTTTCAGACCATCATGCCCAAAGCCCAGTTGGATGCCGCTGTCAGTCGAAACTTCGAAGAGGCTTTTGCTATCTTTGATAATCAAGTTGAAACAGGCACCTTATCAAGCACAGTTGTTATCGCTGTTGGTGTCAACTCTACGGGGGGCTATAAAACTGAGACCCAGAAATACCTCAAGTCTCTGCCTAAGGGGCACCGATTGGTCTTTGTGAGTCCGTACAATGCCAAGGATAAGAGGGCTGTCAAAGCGGTTAGGGATTATGAGGTAAAACTAGCGAAGAAATACCCTTATGTTGAAGTGGCAGACTGGTACAAAGCAGCTGTCAATCACCCCGAAATCTGGCGTGGCACAGATGGCGTCCATTATTCAGATACCAGCACAGAAGGTGCAGACCTGTATGTCAAGACGGTTCAAAAAGCCGTCGAAGCAGTAGCAAAACAAGCTGCGAAACCATAAAATCTCAAACAATGCCGTCTAGGACCTTCCTAGGTAGGCATTGTTTTTTTGTGGGGAAATCATCATCACTGAGACGATGATTGACTAGAAATAGTGGCCATTTTTCCTAAAAGGTAAGAAAATACTTGCTATATTTAGGAGATTCGTTTATACTAAAAATAAAGGTTAGTTAGTTGAATAACCCACCACATAACTAACTATCTATATCAATGGAGTAGAAAAGGGGGTGTCAAGGTGAAGGAAGCAATACCCATTTACATGCAAATCTCACAAATGATTGAAGATGAGATTTTAAGTGGGCATTTCAAGGTTGATGATAAAGTACCATCGACCAATGAATTTGCCAAGATGATGCAAGTCAATCCTGCAACGGCAGGTAAGGGACTTAATGATTTAGTTAATCAAGACATTCTGTATAAAAAAAGAGGAATGGGCATGTATGTGACAGCAGAAGCTAGAGAGTTGATTGTCGCTAAAAGACGACAAGCCTTTAGTCAGCAATTACTCCCCGCTTTTTTACAGGAAACTAGGCGCTTGGACATTTCAGTGGAAAGTCTTGTTGAGATGATTAAGGAGGAGACAGATGCTTAAATTAGAACATATCACCAAAACATACGGTCAAAAAGTTGTTCTGCAAACGATTGATTTAGCTTTTAAAGATCAAACCGGTATTTACGGATTACTTGGGCGAAACGGTGTTGGTAAAACGACTCTAATGAAAATCATAAACGACATGATTGCTACCTACGAAGGTCGCATTAACACAAGTTTTAACTCAGCTCATATTGTCTTTGTGACAAGCGATGTGTCTGATAATAACAATCTCTTTCGAGGGAAAATCACCAACCTAATCCTATATTACGAAAGCATGTATCCCCAGTTTGATGCTAACTATGCTGAGGAACTTCTAGCACGCTTTAACCTTAGTCCAAAACTGAAAATTAAAAAATTATCCACTGGTAACAAAACACTGGTTTATAATATTTTGGGACTGGCGACGAGAGAAGCTGTTACGATTTTTGATGAACCCACCAACGGACTTGATTCGGTCAATCGTCAAGCGTTCTTTGATATCCTTTTAGAGGATTATGCCAAGCACCCTCGTCTGTTCATTCTATCCACGCATTTGATCCAAGAAGTTGAAAACTGCTTAACCCATGTCATAATGCTTAAAGATAGGTTATTATTGTTGGACGAAGCTATTGAAGACATTCAAGCTAGGGCGGTTCGTCTGACCAATGCGGAACTTCCGAATAAACGAATGATTCACCAGCGTCAAATCGGTAGTCTGACAGAGAATTACCTGTTTGATGATCTCACAGAGGAAGACATTCGGGAAGTGATTGGACAAGGTGGCAATATCGCCTATTATGACTTACAGACACTCTTTAACTATTTGGTGGAGGACGAATCATGAAACGAACATTAACACTGCGGAGGCTACAACTCCTTGACCAGCTGAAATTGACGATGCTGCTTATGTTAGCTTTTGGTCTGCTGCTTGCCGTTTTTATAGGCTTAGCCTTATTCATTGGTGCTAATAGCTCAGTGACCATAGAAAGCAAGACTACTTGGATTAGTGGTGGTTTACAGATATTGTCAAGCTTCTTTTCTATTTGGTCAATCATCGTCTTTTTTACAGATGGGATGACAGATTTTGACTCAGCCTTGAGATTTGGCATTAACCGAAAACACTACGTCATTAGTAATTGTTTTATCTACGCTGCAATGACTGTGGTAGGTAGCTTCTTGTCCTTTGTATCTGATAAGCAACAGCTGCCGTCCTGGGAACTCTTTTTATCCGAATTTTGGGGTTCTTTTGCGGGCTGCTTTGTTATAGCAATCGTCGGCTTTGCTGTTTACAAATGGGGCTGGAAAATTTTCTTGGGCCTTCTGGCCCTCAGTACTCTAAGTAGTATTGTTTTGGGAATTGTTGGCATTGTTTTACAGGATAAGCTACCAAGGGTGTTTGACTTATTGTTGCAATCACCTGCGATTGTTTATAATAGTGCTAGAGCAGTGGCTTTGCTTGCTATTATTTCGCTGTATTACTGGATTGTCACCCGCATTGAGGTGAAATAAAGCTTATTATAATACCCCTTCCTAATTTTTATTAGGAAGGGTATTATTTGGCGCTCGAAAACCACTAGCTATGCTAGTGGTTCCGGATAGCTTATAGCGTGGTATCAAAAAACCCTCCCCAAATGATAAGATAGAAGCGGTTTCCCCGCCCCCCATCACATCATACAGGAGGTACCTCATGAGAGAGGATAATGAAAGTTTATCACATACACGTTGGAATTGTAACTATCATATCGTTTTCGCGCCCAAATATCGTCGCCAAATCATATATGGTAAATATAAGTCGAGTATCGGGAAGATAATTCGAGATTTGTGTGAACACAAGGGAGTTACAATTCATGAAGCGAATGCCTGTTCAGACCATATCCACATGTTAGTAAGCATTCCGCCAAAACTCAGTATATCTAGTTTTATAGGATATTTAAAAGGCAAAAGTAGTCTTATGATTTTTGACAAACACGCTAAGCTGAAATACAAGTATGGCAATAGAAAATTCTGGTGTAGGGGCTATTACGTTGATACAGTAGGTCGAAACCAAAAGGTGATTGCCGAGTATATTCAGAATCAATTGCAGGAAGACAGGGTAGCGGATCAGCTAATCTTGTTTGAAACAATAGATCCGTTTACAGGAGAACCCAATAGGAAGAAATAGACGAGGTTCTTTAGCACCCGCTCGGGAAAGTGGTGCGCGAGGAAGCTATTTCAGTGGGCCTTTGGCCCTGGCCGGTAAGGACGGCTTATAGCCGCAGAACAAACCACCAGTTCACACTGGTGGTTTTGATTGTTTTCTTGGCTTTTTATTCTTTGATGATTCTCAGAAATGAGGCTGAAAAAGCGAAAGTTTGAAAAAAAGCTCACAAAAACACTTTACAAGGATTTTGATTGTGATATAATTAACATATAAAATAATTGTGAATTGTTTAACAAATCTATTCAAAGGAGTTTTTATGGGAACTAAAGCAACTAATGTCACCGAAACAGCTCAAGCAACGGATACACAAGCCGTTATTGACCACCTAGCCAATCAGGCCGTCATCGCTTTGGATGCCATGGCTGACTTTACCCAAGAGCAGGTTGATCACATTGTCCATCAAGCAGCTATCGCAGCCCTTGATAAGCACATGCTCTTAGCTAAGATGGCAGTTGATGAAACTGGGCGTGGTATTTACGAAGACAAGGCCATTAAAAACATGTACGCGTCAGAGTACATTTGGAATAGCATCAAAGATAATAAAACTGTTGGTGTGATTGCTGAAGATAAGGAAGCAGGATTGGTTTCTATTGCAGAACCTGTGGGTGTTATCTGTGGAGTGACACCGACCACAAACCCAACCTCAACCACCATTTTCAAAGCACTCATCGCCTTGAAAACTCGCAATCCAATCATCTTTGCATTCCATCCGTCAGCTCAAAAATCATCTGCTGAAGCAGCTCGTATCGTTCGTGATGCTGCTATCAAAGCAGGTGCCCCTGAAAACTGTATTCAATGGATTGAACAACCATCTATTGAAGCAACAGGGCTCTTGATGAATCACCCTAAAGTGGCTACTGTGCTGGCGACAGGTGGCCCTGGCATGGTGAAAGCAGCTTACTCAACAGGGAAACCGGCTCTTGGGGTTGGTGCTGGTAATGTGCCAAGCTATATCGCAGCAGATGCTAAAATCAAGCGTGCTGTAAACGACATTATCGTCTCAAAAACCTTTGATAATGGGATGATTTGTGCCTCAGAGCAAGCAGCTATCGTTGACGAAGTTGTTTATGACGAGGTTAAAGCAGAATTTGAAGCCCACCAATGTGTGGTTATTTCCAAAAAAGCCGATTTGGAAAAATTAGAAAAAGCTGTCCTCAATGAAGCAAAGACAGCTGTTAACCCTAAAATTGTTGGTAAATCAGCAGAAGAAATTGCAGCATTAGCAGGATTAACAGTTCCTAAAGGCACTAAAATTCTTCTGGCTGAAATCAAAGATGCTGGGCCAGACTACCCACTGTCACGCGAAAAATTGTCACCAGTCCTTGCCCTTATCAAATCAAAAGGTGTTGCAGATGGCTTTGCTAAGGCGGCAGCTATGCTTGATTTAGGAGGACTTGGTCATACAGCTGTTATCCATACAGAAGACGAAGACCTTCAAATTCAATACGGCATTCGTATGAAGGCTTGCCGTGTTCTAGTTAACTCACCATCAGCAGAAGGTGGTATCGGTAACATCTACAATGAAATGATTCCATCTTTGACACTTGGTTGTGGTTCTTATGGACACAATTCCGTTTCACACAACGTGGGGGCATTTGACTTGATTAACGTGAAGACATTGGCAAAGCGCCGCAATAACATGCAATGGTTTAAGTTACCACCAAAAGTTTATTTTGAAAAGAATTCAATTACCTATCTTCGTCAGATTAAGGCTGAAAAAGTAATGCTGGTCTGTGACCCAGGGATGGTGCAATTTGGTTATGCTGACTTGGTTCGTAAACAGTTAGCCCTCAATCCTAACAACCCTAGAGTTGAGGTTTTCTCAGAAGTTGAGCCAAACCCATCAACCAATACGGTTTACAAAGGTCTAGAGCTATTTAATCAGTTCCAACCAGATACCATCATTGCACTCGGTGGTGGTTCAGCGATGGATGCTGCCAAGGCGATGTGGATGTTCTTTGAAAACCCAGATGTCAGCTTTTTTGGCGCTAAACAAAAATTCCTTGATATCCGTAAGCGGACTTACAAGATTCCTTACGCTGAAAAAACAACCTTTATCTGTATTCCAACAACCTCTGGTACAGGATCAGAAGTAACACCATTTGCGGTTATCACTGATAGCGATGACCATACTAAATACCCACTAGCGGATTACGCTTTGACACCTGATATCGCTATCGTTGATCCGGCTCTTGTTATGAGTGTGCCAGCCAGCGTTACCGCTGACACTGGTATGGATGTCTTGACGCATGCTATTGAATCCTATGTGTCTGTGATGGCTAGCGACTACACTCGCGGACTATCTCTTCAAGCCATTAAGTTGGTGTTTGAGAACCTTGAAACATCCGTTAAACATGCAACTGAAGAATCACGCGAAAAGATGCACAATGCTTCCACAATGGCTGGTATGGCTTTCGCCAATGCCTTCTTAGGTATTTGCCACTCAATCGCCCACAAGGTTGGTGGTGAGTGGGGGATTCCGCATGGACGCACAAATGCTATCCTCTTGCCACACATTATCCGCTACAATGCTAAAGATCCTCAAAAACACGCTATGTTCCCTAAATATGACTTCTTCCGTGCGGAGAAAGATTATGCTGACATCGCACGCTTTATGGGATTTGAAGGTGATAGTGATGCTGAGTTAGCCGAAGCACTGGCTCGTAAGGTTTACGAACTTGGTCAAGCTATTGGTATTGAGATGAACTGGAAATCTCAAGGTGTGACCAAAGAGCAACTAGCAGCTGATGCAGACCGTCTTGCTGAAAAAGCGTATGAAGACCAATGTACAACCGCTAATCCGAAAGAACCATTGATTTCAGAATTGAAAGAAATTATCGAAATCGCTTATGACTACAAGGGTTGATAAGAAATCCCTTGTGTCTGAGAGATGGTATGCTGACTTAGTTCTGATTTTAGGACTTTACCAGCGAGCCATTCTGATGTAATATCACCGAAACGTGCCTATTATGGGCACGTTTTTGAGTGGTTAGATTATTAACATCTTGAGAACTTGGCATAACATGATGGGGATAAGAAAAGCTCCTACCTTCTTGGGAACAGCTGCTATCACATCAGCTCCTGACTTTTTTAGCATCTCGTTGGGAGGTTTTTCAAAAATTATGTTACACTAAAGTGGTAAGAAATGATGATAACCAATTGAGGAAACAAAATGACACTGATTTACCAATCAACACGAAATGCTCAAAATCAAGTGACAGCTAGTCAGGCTATTTTGCAAGGTTTAGCAGAAGATGGCGGCTTGTTTACACCGATAGCAATGCCAGAGGTGACTTTGGATTTTGAAACTTTACAGACAGCTTCTTATCAGGAAGTCGCTAAATTAGTCTTGGCAGCCTTTTTTGATGATTTTACATCAGAAGAGTTGGATGACTGTATTGCTAAGGCTTATGACAGCAAGTTTGATACTGCTGAAATTGCACCCCTAGCCAAGTTGAAGCATCACCACAACTTAGAATTATTCCACGGCTCAACCATTGCCTTTAAAGACATGGCCTTGTCCATCTTGCCTTATTTACTGACGACCGCTGCTAAAAAACAGGGAGTCAATCGCAAGATTGTGATTTTAACAGCGACATCAGGAGACACAGGTAAAGCAGCTATGGCAGGTTTTGCAGATGTCCCTGGAACCGAAATCATTGTCTTTTACCCGAAACATGGTGTCAGTAAGATTCAAGAATTACAGATGACCACGCAAGAAGGGGCAAATACACATGTTGTTGCTATTGATGGTAATTTTGATGACGCGCAAACAGACGTTAAACGCATGTTTAATGACGCCGCTTTGCGTCAACGTTTGCTACAAGAAAACATCCAGTTTTCATCAGCTAACTCCATGAATATTGGCCGCTTGGTACCACAGATTGTTTATTACGTTTATGCTTATGCGCAACTGGTTAAATCGGGAGCTGTCAAAGCTGGTCAGAAGATTAATGTCACGGTACCAACAGGGAATTTCGGTAATATTTTAGCAGCCTATTACGCGCGTGAGATTGGTGTTCCTATTGCCAAGCTCATCTGTGCCTCTAATGAAAACAAGGTTTTAACGGACTTTTTCCAAACAGGCATTTATGATAAGAAACGTGCTTTTAAGGTCACTAGCAGTCCATCCATGGACATCCTAGTATCGTCAAATCTGGAGCGTTTGATTTTCCATTTGGTTGGCAATGATGCTGAACAAACGAAAGCTCTGATGACGGCATTGACTGCTGAAGGTCACTATCAATTAGCCAATCGTGACAGCTCACTCTTTGATTTATTTGAAGCAGGCTTTGCATCAGAAGACGAAACGACTGCTGAAATCAAGAGAGTCTATGAGGAGGATCATTACATTGAAGACCCTCATACTGCCGTAGCTTCTAGTGTCTATATGTCTTATCGTCAGCGTACGGGTGATGAGACGCCGACAATCATTGCCTCCACTGCGAGTCCCTACAAGTTTCCGCGTGTAGCTGTTGAAGCAGTGACCGGTGAAACGCCAGCAGATGATTTTGAAGCCGTTACCGAGTTACATCGTTTATCAGGTGTTCTGATCCCTGAAGCTGTTCGCCATTTGCAACAAGCCCCTGTTCGTCATAATACCCTTGTATCGGTAAAAGACATGCAAAAAGCGGTGGAATCTTATTTGGGAGTGTCGTAATGTCTGTCTTAGTTGCATTAGCGCAATATCCCAAGATCGAAACTGCTCGACTAATCTTGCGTCCAATGACTAAGGATGATTTGGACGATTATCACGCCTTTACCTCTAATGATGACCATTTACGTTACGCTTTCTTTCCTCATCGGTCAATGGAAGAAAGCTGGGAAGGATTGGTCTTGTACAATTTAAAAGAACCAATCGGAAAGTATGGCATCGTCGAGAAGTCTTCTAATCGTCTTATTGGCAATATTCACTTTAAACTTACAGAGCAACCTGATACACTTGAGCTTGGCTATACCCTCCACCATGCCTATACTGGACAAGGTTACATGACGGAGGCTGCACAAGCCCTAACCTCTTTGGCAATGCAATTGCCAAATGTTAACCGTTTAACAGCAACCGTTGATCAAGCTAATCTGGCTAGCAAGGCTGTTTTGGAAAAGCTTGGCATGACAGTTATCAAGAGTTATCCTGCCACCAGTCTGAGAGGAAAACAGACGGTATTTGAAGATTATCAGCTGGATTTGACGTCGTTTTAGTCAACAAACCTAATAGCCCTTTTAAGGGAGATGAAGCTGTTTCTTTATAGCTCATCTCCTTTTCTTCTATTTAATAAATGGTAAAATAAGAGTCATGAAAGAAAGTAGAAAACTGTTAACAATTGCCCTACCAGCGATGATTGAGCAATTTCTACAACTGTTGATGGGATTTGTTGATAATTATCTTGTCGCTAAAATCGGTATCATCGCAGTATCTGGTGTCGCGGTTGCCAATAATATTCTTGCTATTTATCAAGCCCTTTTCATTGCGATAGGAGCTGCCATTTCTAGCCTTCTATCGAGGCAGTTAGTCAACGAAAAAAACACGGCTCAAAACCAAGTTATGGCTGACACGATAGTCGTGACACTTTTTGTTAGTGTGTGTTGTGGACTGATAGCCATTGCCGGGAATGTCTGGCTGCTAAGGCGATTGGGCGTGAGTGACTCAGTCGCTCAGGTCGGTGGTCTTTACTTAGCGATAGTTGGAGGAGGTACTGTGGGTTTAGGGCTTTTGACCAGTCTTAGCGCTATTGTCAGGACCAAAGGTAGGACTAAATTACCGATGCATGTTAGCTTACTGACCAATCTTCTCAATGTCATATTATCCGTAATGACTCTTTTTCTTTGGCATTGGGGGATTGTAGGGGTAGCTATCTCGACTGTTTTATCGCGTTTGGTTGGTGTACTACTCCTAGCCAGAACCCTGCCGATAAGAGCCATCTTGGGTCATTTTCGTTGGTCTGTAAATCCGTCTCTACTTCATCTTATCGTGCCTGCTGCAGGAGAGCGCCTTATGATGCGGGCAGGGGATGTGGTTATTGTTTCGATTATTGTTGCTTTTGGAACCCAAGCAGTCGCAGGAAATGCAGTTGGAGAAGCCCTTACTCAGTTCAACTATCTTCCTGCCATGGCAGTTTCGGTTGCGACTGTGATTGAAGTTGCTGCGACGATGACCAATGCTCCTCAAAAGTTCAACCGTGTCATCCGAAGTAGTTTTTGGTTGGCTCTAGCCATGATGTACGTTGTGGCTGGAGCAGTCTGGCTTTTGCAAGTCCCTTTAATCACTCTTTTTGTAACTGAGCCAGAAGCTATGGCAGCAAGTAAGATTGTTGTTTTTTATGCTTTATTAGGTGTTCCAGCAACGGCAGGGACGCTGATTATGACAGCTGTTTGGCAGGGTTTGGGGAATGCTCGCTTACCTTTTTATGCCACAACGATTGGAATGTGGGTGATTCGGATAGGATTGGGTTATCTCATAGGGATTGTGTGGCAGCAAGGATTGAGTGGTGTCTGGATGGCGACTGTTTTGGATAATCTCTTTCGTTGGTGTTTTCTTAGCTACCTTTATAAAAAAGAAAAGATATGTTAGTCGCATGTATTTTTCTCTCTCATTTTGTTTGTTGGTCATAAAAAACTAAAAATCTTATCAAAACCCTTGCAAGCTCTAGGCAATTCTGTTATGATATTATGGTGCTGTAAACAAAGCAGCTTTAGCTATGATACAAGAGGTTGCGACACGCTCGGTTGCATTGCCACGCAACAAGTGTTGGTTTTCTTGAGGAGCTAGCCTATTATTTTAAATAGACGCAAAGGAGAAAAAGATGGCAAACAAAAAAATCCGTATCCGTTTGAAAGCATACGAACACCGTACACTTGACACAGCGGCTGAAAAAATCGTTGAAACAGCAACTCGTACAGGTGCTACTGTTGTTGGACCAGTTCCACTTCCTACAGAGCGTAGTCTTTACACCATTATTCGTGCGACTCACAAATACAAAGATTCTCGCGAACAATTTGAAATGCGCACTCACAAACGTCTCATCGACATTGTGAACCCAACTCAAAAGACAGTTGACGCTTTGATGAAATTGGATCTTCCAAGTGGTGTTAACGTAGAAATCAAACTGTAATAGGATTTCAATCGATTGAGCATGAAAAACGCTCGTTAAAAACTTTTTGAGCCTAAAAAGCGCTCGTCGAAAGCTTTTTAAATCACTAAATTTTAAGAAAAGGAAATACTTTCTCATGACAAAAGGAATCTTAGGGAAAAAAGTGGGAATGACTCAAATCTTCACTGAATCAGGTGAATTTATCCCTGTTACTGTCATTGAAGCAACTCCAAACGTTGTGCTTCAAGTGAAAACTGTTGAAACAGACGGGTATGAAGCTGTTCAAGTTGGTTTTGATGACAAGCGTGAAGTATTGAGTAACAAACCTGCCAAAGGTCACGTAGCTAAAGCTAACACGGCTCCTAAGCGCTTCATTCGTGAATTCAAAAACATTGAAGGCTTAGAAGTTGGTTCAGAAATTACTGTTGATACATTCCAAGCTGGAGATATTGTTGACGTCACAGGAACAACTAAAGGTAAAGGTTTCCAAGGTGTTATCAAACGCCATGGTCAATCACGTGGACCTATGGCTCACGGTTCTCGTTACCACCGTCGTCCAGGTTCAATGGGACCTGTTGCGCCTAACCGTGTTTTCAAAAACAAACACTTGGCAGGACGTATGGGTGGCAACCGTGTAACTATTCAAAACCTTGAAATCGTTCAAGTTGTTCCAGAGAAAAACGTTATCCTTATTAAAGGTAACGTACCAGGTGCTAAGAAATCTCTTATCACTATCAAATCAGCAGTTAAAGCTGCTAAATAATAAGAAAGGAGAAAACAGTTAAAATGGCAAACGTTAAATTATTTGACCAAACTGGTAAAGAAGTGAGTTCAGTAGAACTTAACGATGCAATCTTTGGTATTGAACCAAATGAATCAGTTGTCTTTGATGTTGTTATCAGCCAACGTGCTAGCCTTCGCCAAGGTACTCATGCGGTTAAAAATCGTTCAGCAGTATCAGGTGGTGGACGTAAACCATGGCGTCAAAAAGGAACTGGACGTGCTCGTCAAGGCTCTATCCGTTCACCACAATGGCGTGGTGGTGGTGTTGTCTTCGGACCAACTCCACGTTCATACGGCTACAAACTTCCACAAAAAGTTCGTCGCCTTGCTTTGAAATCAGTTCTTTCATCTAAAGTAGCTGATGAAAAATTTGTAGCTGTTGAAGCTCTTTCATTTGCGGCTCCAAAAACTGCTGAATTCGCTAAAGTTCTTTCAGCACTTAGCATCGACTCAAAAGTACTTGTTATCGTTGAAGAAGGCAATACATTTGCTGAACTTTCAGCTCGTAACCTCAAAAACGTTAAAGTTGCGACTGCAACCACTGCAAGTGTTCTTGATATCGTAAACGCAGATAAACTTCTTGTAACTAAAGAAGCAATCTCTACAATCGAGGAGGTTCTTGCATAATGAACTTGTATGACGTAATCAAAAAACCTGTAATTACTGAAAAAACAATGCTTGATCTTGAAGCAGGTAAATACACTTTTGAAGTTGATACACGTGCCCACAAACTTTTGATCAAACAAGCTGTTGAAGCAGCGTTTGAAGGTGTTAAAGTTGCCAGTGTTAACACTGTGACTGTAAAACCAAAAGAAAAACGCGTTGGTCGCTACACTGGTTTCACTTCAAAAACGAAAAAAGCTATCATTACTCTGACAGCTGATTCAAAAGCTATCGAGTTGTTTGCAGCTGAAGCTGAATAATCTAAGGAGGAATTAACGTGGGTATTAAAGTTTATAAACCAACGACAAATGGCCGTCGTAACATGACTTCTTTGGATTTTGCAGAAATCACAACAAGCACTCCTGAGAAATCATTGCTTGTTTCTCTAAAGAACAAAGCTGGTCGTAACAACAACGGTCGCATCACTGTTCGTCATCAAGGTGGCGGCCACAAACGTCATTATCGTGTGATCGACTTCAAACGTAACAAAGATAACATTGAAGCTGTTGTTAAAACAATTGAATACGATCCAAACCGTACAGCCAATATCGCTCTTGTACACTACACTGATGGTGTTAAGGCTTACATCATCGCTCCTAAAGGACTTCAAGTAGGTCAACGTATTGTTTCTGGACCAGAAGCTGATATTAAAGTCGGAAACGCTCTTCCACTTGCTAATATCCCAGTGGGTACAGTTGTTCATAACATTGAACTTCAACCAGGTAAAGGTGCGGAACTTATCCGTGCAGCGGGTTCATCTGCTCAAGTACTTGGTCAAGAAGGAAAATACGTTCTTGTTCGCCTCCAATCAGGTGAAGTTCGTATGATTCTAGGAGCATGTCGTGCGACAATCGGTACTGTAGGTAACGAACAACAATCTCTTGTTAACATTGGTAAAGCAGGACGTAACCGTTGGAAAGGTATCCGCCCAACAGTTCGTGGTTCTGTAATGAACCCTAACGATCACCCACACGGTGGTGGTGAAGGTAAAGCACCAGTTGGACGTAAAGCGCCATCTACGCCATGGGGTAAACCAGCGCTTGGTCTTAAAACACGTAACAAGAAAGCGAAATCTGATAAACTTATCGTTCGTCGCCGTAACGAAAAGTAAGCTAAGATTAACTAACTAAAATCATCCGCCAACTCGGTAGGGTTTGTTAGGGATTGAAAATTCCGTCTGCCTAGTTTAATCGTACTGCCAGTTTTACGCAGTGGTTGATTGAAGTTTCTAGTAGCTGAGCTACGTCGAAACTCCTAATCAACTGTGCGGGGGCAGGACAACGAACTAGGAGATAGGGGTTCTATCCTGCTCCCAAGCCGTTGTGGTACTTAATTTAAAGGAGAATACTACAAAATGGGACGTAGTCTTAAAAAAGGACCTTTCGTCGATGAGCATTTGATGAAAAAAGTTGAAGCTCAAGCAAATGACGAAAAGAAAAAAGTTATCAAAACTTGGTCACGTCGTTCAACGATTTTCCCAAGTTTCATTGGTTATACAATAGCAGTTTATGATGGACGTAAACACGTTCCTGTTTACATCCAAGAGGATATGGTAGGACACAAGCTTGGTGAATTTGCACCAACGCGTACTTACAAAGGTCACGCTGCAGACGATAAGAAAACACGTAGATAAGGAGAACATTAATTATGGCAGAAATTACTTCAGCTAAAGCAATGGCTCGTACAGTTCGTGTTTCACCTCGTAAAACTCGTCTTGTCTTGGATAACATCCGTGGCAAAAACGTAGCCGATGCAATTGCAATCTTGAAATTCACTCCAAATAAAGCTGCTCGTATTGTTGAGAAAACACTTAACTCAGCAATTGCAAACGCAGAGAACAACTTCGGTTTGGAAAAAGCTAACTTGGTAGTATCTGAAACATTCGCAAACGAAGGACCAACCATGAAACGTTTCCGTCCACGTGCGAAAGGTTCAGCATCACCAATCAACAAACGCACAACTCACGTTACAGTAGTTGTGTCAGAAAAATAAGGAGGTAAACTCGTGGGTCAAAAAGTAAATCCAATTGGTATGCGTGTCGGGATCATCCGTGACTGGGATGCGAAGTGGTATGCTGAAAAAGAATACGCGGATTACCTTCATGAAGATCTTAAAATTCGCAAATTCATCAACAAAGAATTAGCAGACGCTGCTGTGTCAACAATTGAAATCGAACGTGCTGTCAATAAAGTTATCGTTTCACTACACACTGCTAAACCAGGAATGGTTATCGGTAAAGGTGGTGCAAACGTTGATGCCCTTCGTGCTCAATTAAGTAAAATGACTGGAAAACAAGTTCATATCAACATCATTGAAATCAAATCACCTGATTTGGACGCTCATCTTGTTGGTCAAAGCATTGCTCGCCAACTTGAGCAACGTGTTGCTTTCCGTCGTGCTCAAAAACAAGCTATCCAACGCGCAATGCGTGCTGGTGCTAAAGGAATTAAAACTCAAGTATCTGGTCGTTTGAACGGTGCTGATATCGCTCGTGCAGAAGGTTATTCAGAAGGAACTGTTCCACTTCATACACTTCGTGCAGATATCGATTATGCTTGGGAAGAAGCTGATACGACTTATGGTAAACTAGGTGTTAAAGTTTGGATTTACCGTGGAGAAGTTCTTCCAGCTCGTAAAAACACTAAAGGAGGCAAATAACAAATGTTAGTACCTAAACGTGTTAAACACCGTCGTGAGTTCCGTGGAAAAATGCGCGGTGAAGCAAAAGGTGGAAAACAAGTAGACTTTGGTGAATACGGTCTTCAAGCTACGACAAGCTCATGGATTACAAACCGCCAAATCGAAGCTGCTCGTATCGCTATGACGCGTTACATGAAGCGTGGTGGTAAAGTTTGGATTAAAATCTTCCCACACAAATCATACACTGCTAAAGCAATCGGTGTGCGTATGGGATCTGGTAAAGGTGCTCCAGAAGGTTGGGTGTCACCAGTTAAACGTGGTAAAGTAATGTTCGAAATCGCAGGTGTTTCTGAAGAAGTAGCCCGTGAAGCATTCCGTCTTGCTGGCCACAAACTACCAGTTAAAGTAAAATTCGTAAAACGTGAAGCAGAATAAGGAGAGCACATGAAACTTCAAGAAATTAAAGGTTTTGTCAAAGAGCTTCGTGGACTTTCTCAAGAAGAACTTGCTAAGAAAGAAAGCGAACTTAAAAAAGAACTTTTTGAACTTCGTTTCCAAGCTGCAGCAGGTCAACTTGATCAAACTGCTCGTTTGAACGAAGTGAAAAAACAGATTGCACGTGTTAAAACAGTGCAATCTGAAACGAAATAATAGATTGGGAAAGGAGAAATCTTATAATGGAACGTAATCAACGTAAAACCCTTGTTGGACGTGTTGTGTCAGACAAGATGGATAAAACAATCACTGTTGTAGTTGAAACGAAACGTAACCACCCAGTCTATGGTAAACGTATCAACTATTCTAAAAAATATAAGGCTCATGATGAAAACAATGTTGCTAAAGAAGGTGACAAAGTGCGCATCATGGAAACTCGCCCACTATCAGCTACAAAACGTTTCCGTCTTGTAGAAGTTGTGGAAGAAGCTGTTATTATCTAATCAAACTAAAAGGAGACAATTGAAATGATTCAACAAGAAACTCGCTTGAAAGTTGCTGATAATAGCGGTGCTCGTGAGATCTTGACTATCAAAGTACTTGGTGGGTCAGGACGTAAATTTGCTAACATCGGTGACGTTATCGTTGCTTCTGTAAAACAAGCTATTCCAGGTGGGGCTGTTAAAAAGGGTGATGTGGTTAAAGCAGTTATCGTTCGTACAAAATCTGGTGCACGCCGTCCAGACGGTTCATACATCAAATTTGACGAAAATGCAGCTGTTATCATTCGTGATGACAAAACTCCTCGTGGAACCCGTATCTTCGGTCCAGTAGCACGTGAATTGCGTGAAGGTGGCTACATGAAGATTGTATCACTTGCACCAGAAGTACTTTAATCTTAAACGAAACACAAACTAAGTCCCCTAGGGAAGCCTAGGGTGCCCAGTAGGGCGTAAGAAATAATAGGAGAAAAACTCAAATGTTTGTAAAAAAAGGCGACAAAGTTCGCGTGATTGCTGGTAAGGACAAAGGCGTTGAAGCTGTAGTTCTTAAAGCACTTCCAAAAGTAAACAAAGTTGTTGTTGAAGGCGTTGCAATGGTTAAAAAACACCAACGTCCAAACAATGAAAACCCTCAAGGTGCTATTGTAGAAGTTGAAGCACCAATCCACGCATCAAACGTTCAAGTTCTTGACAAAAATGGTGTTGCTGGACGTGTTGGATACAAGGTTGTTGACGGCAAAAAAGTTCGTTACAACAAAAAATCAGGCGAAGTTCTTGATTAATCACGAAGGAAAGGAGAAGCATAAATGGCAAATCGTTTAAAAGAAAAATATACTAACGAAGTAATTCCTGCATTGACAGAGAAATTTAACTATTCATCAGTTATGGCTGTGCCTAAGGTTGAGAAAATCGTTCTTAACATGGGTGTGGGTGATGCTGTAAACAACGCTAAAAACCTTGAAAAAGCTGCTGCTGAATTGGCAATTATTTCTGGTCAAAAACCACTTATTACTAAAGCTAAGAAATCAATCGCTGGCTTCCGTCTTCGTGAAGGTGTCGCTATCGGTGCTAAAGTAACTCTTCGTGGCGAACGCATGTATGAGTTCCTTGACAAATTGGTTTCAGTTTCACTTCCACGTGTTCGTGACTTCCACGGCGTTCCAACAAAATCATTTGATGGACGTGGTAACTACACACTTGGTGTGAAAGAACAATTGATCTTCCCGGAAATCAACTTTGATGATGTTGATAAAGTTCGCGGTATGGATATTGTTATCGTAACAACTGCAAACTCTGACGAAGAAGGTCGCGAATTGCTAAAAGGCTTAGGTATGCCTTTTGCAAAATAATTTAGGAGGTAAATAAATTGGCTAAAAAATCTATGATTGCTAAGAACAAACGCCCTGCGAAGTTCTCTACGCAAGCTTACACCCGTTGCGAAAAATGTGGTCGTCCACATTCAGTTTATCGCAAATTTAAACTTTGCCGTGTTTGCTTCCGTGACTTGGCTTACAAAGGTCAAATTCCTGGTGTGACAAAAGCATCTTGGTAATATCAAGATGTGAGAGCGTTAAGCAACCAACGCAAAGATAGGAGATTTGACGATGAAGTTTACTTCTAGGAAAATCTATCTTCTTTGCTAAGGTTGTAGCTCGAACTCAATTTTATAAACAAAACCGATACAAGGTTGGTTTGCCAATTCGAACACGGGCGAAAGCCTGTGCGAAAAAGACACACTTTCCTATTTTCGCTTTGGCTTTTAACGCCCTTTGTATCATGAATTAACTAGCAAGTGCAACTGCAAACTACTAGTAAGAGGAGAAAATTTAAAATGGTTATGACTGACCCTATTGCAGATTTTTTGACACGTATTCGTAATGCTAACCAAGCAAAACACGAAGTGCTTGAAGTTCCTGCATCAAACATTAAAAAAGGGATTGCTGAAATCCTTAAACGTGAAGGTTTTGTAAAAAACGTTGAAGTTCTTGAAGATGACAAACAAGGTATCATTCGTGTTTTCCTTAAATACGGACAAAACGGTGAGCGTGTTATTACAAACTTGAAACGCGTTTCAAAACCAGGTCTTCGTGTTTACTCAAAACGTGAAGATGTTCCAAAAGTTCTTAACGGGCTTGGAATTGCAATTCTTTCAACATCAGAAGGTCTTTTGACAGATAAAGAAGCTCGTCAAAAGAATGTTGGTGGAGAAGTACTTGCTTACGTTTGGTAATTCAAGATACTAAGGACGTTAAGGCATCCGCATGAAATAAGGAGGCTATCCAGAAGTCTCTGGACTTCAAAATAGCCTATCTATTTCACTTGGATTGTAGTCCGAGTTCAATTAACTCAAAGTGTAAATTGGACCGTTCTGATTTCCAAACCAGTAGTTCATGCTCATTGAAATGCGGATTAAAGTCGGTGTAAAAGAAGAAGGACCTTCCTAGAAAGATTGATTTCTTCATCGGGCTTCTATTTTACGTTGGCTTCGTAAAGTCCGTTACATCATGAGTCCCCGTGAAAACTCGTCGCTTATAGCGGCTTGACAATCTAACAGGAGAAAATAAATACTATGTCACGTATTGGTAATAAAGTGATTACATTGCCTGCCGGTGTTGAACTTAGCAACAATGACAATGTCGTCACTGTAAAAGGACCTAAAGGTGAACTCACTCGTGAGTTTAACAAAAATATTGAAATCAAAGTTGAAGGAAATGAAGTAACGCTTCATCGTCCAAACGACTCAAAAGAAATGAAAACAATCCATGGTACAAGCCGTGCCAACCTTAACAATATGGTTGTTGGTGTTTCTGAAGGTTTCAAAAAAGAACTTGAAATGCGTGGGGTTGGTTACCGTGCACAACTTCAAGGTTCTAAGCTTGTTCTTTCAGTTGGTAAATCTCATCAAGATGAAGTGGAAGCACCTGAAGGCATTACCTTCACTGTTGCTAGTCCGACCTCAATCGTTGTTGAAGGAATCAACAAAGAAGTTGTTGGCCAAACAGCTGCTTACATTCGTAGCCTTCGTTCACCAGAACCATATAAAGGTAAAGGGATTCGCTACGTTGGTGAATTTGTTCGCCGTAAAGAAGGTAAAACAGGTAAATAATAAGTGTTTAACTCATCTAAGGGAGATTATTTCCTTAATGAGACAACAGTTATGTCAACTATTTTGCTATTATTAAGGATGGCAAAATAATCATAAATTAAGAGGTGAAAATTGTGATTTCGAAACCAGATAAAAACAAACTCCGCCAAAAACGCCATCGTCGCGTTCGCGGAAAACTCTCTGGAACTGCTGATCGCCCACGTTTGAACATCTTCCGTTCTAATACAGGCATCTACGCTCAAGTAATTGATGACGTAGCGGGTGTAACGCTCGCAAGTGCATCAACTCTTGATAAAAATGTTCCACAAGGAACTAAAACCGAGCAAGCTGTTGTTGTCGGTAAACTTGTTGCTGAACGCGCAGTAGCTAAAGGTATTTCTGAAGTGGTGTTTGACCGCGGTGGATATCTCTATCACGGACGTGTTAAAGCTTTGGCTGACTCAGCTCGTGAAAACGGATTGAAATTCTAATAGGGAGGACACTTAATAATGGCATTTAAAGATAATGCAGTAGAACTTGAAGAACGCGTTGTTGCTATCAACCGTGTTACAAAAGTTGTTAAAGGTGGACGCAATATGCGTTTTGCTGCACTTGTTGTTGTGGGTGACCGTAACGGTCGCGTAGGATTCGGCACTGGTAAATCTCAAGAGGTTCCAGAGGCAATTCGCAAAGCTGTTCAATCAGCTAAGAAGAACTTGATTGAAGTACCTATGGTTGGTACAACAATTCCTCACGAAGTTTATTCACACTTTGGTGGTGCTAAAGTCTTATTGAAACCTGCTGTAGAGGGTGCTGGTGTTGCCGCTGGTGGTGCCGTTCGTGCCGTTGTTGAATTGGCAGGTGTTGCAGATATTACATCTAAATCACTTGGTTCAAACACACCAATCAACATTGTTCGTGCTACAGTTGAAGGTTTGAAACAGCTCAAGCGCGCTGAAGAAGTTGCAGAACTTCGTGGCGTATCAGTTTCTGACTTAGCATAAGAAAGGAGATATGATGGCTCAAATTAAAATCACTTTGACAAAGTCTCCAATCGGTCGCAAACCAGAACAACGTAAAACGGTTGTTGCCCTTGGACTTGGCAAATTAAATTCATCAGTTGTTAAAGAAGATACTCCAGCTATTCGTGGCATGGTAACAGCTATCTCACACTTGCTAACTGTTGAAGACGTTAACTAATTCATAAACTTATTAGGTTGGAGCCTCTCCAGCCTAATCTTAATAGGTATAGGCGAGTCTTGATGAAGAGCCCTTTCCCTTCATTAAGGCGATAGCATTGTACAAAAAAGGAGAAAAAATGAAACTTCATGAATTGAAACCTGCAGAAGGTTCTCGTAAAGTACGTAACCGTGTTGGTCGCGGTACGTCATCTGGTAACGGTAAAACTTCTGGACGTGGACAAAAAGGTCAAAAAGCGCGTAGCGGTGGCGGCGTTCGTCTCGGTTTTGAGGGTGGACAAACACCATTGTTCCGTCGTCTTCCAAAACGTGGATTTACGAATATCAACTCAAAAGAGTATACGCTTGTCAGCCTTGAAGCCTTGAATGTTTTTGAAGATGGCACAGAAGTATCACCATCAGTTCTTAAAAATGTAGGAATCATTAAATCTGAAAAATCAGGTGTTAAGGTTTTGGCTAATGGTGAACTTACTAAAAAATTAGATGTTAAAGCAGCTAAATTTTCAAAAGCAGCAGAAGCAGCAATTGTTGAAAAAGGTGGCTCTGTAGAAGTTATCTAATGAGTCTTTCCTCATTATGTTCGCATGAATCATAGGAGTAACTCATTATGTTTTTCAAAATTCTAAAAGAAGCCTTCAAGCTTAAAAATGTAAGACGAAAAATTGCTTTCACCTTATTTATCATCTTTGTTTTTCGTTTAGGAACGCATATCACTGTTCCTGGAATTAATGCGCAAGGCCTAGAACACTTAGCAGATTTACCTTTTCTAAATCTTTTGAATTTAGTTTCAGGTAATGCCATGAGTTCGTTCTCTGTCTTTGCCTTGGGAGTTAGTCCATACATTACAGCTTCGATCATTGTTCAGTTGCTGCAAATGGATATCCTGCCACAGTTTGTTGAGTGGGGAAAACAAGGTGAAGTTGGACGTCGTAAATTAAACCAAGCTACCCGTTATATTTCACTAGTTCTAGCTTTTATTCAATCTATTGGGATTACAGCAGGGTTTAATGCTCTCTCAAGTATTAAATTAGTGACGTCACCGACTTGGCAAACCTATGTGATTATAGGATTGATTCTGACTTCTGGTAGCATGATCGTTACCTGGCTAGGTGAGCAAATTTCAGACAAAGGGTTCGGAAATGGTGTGTCAATGATTATCTTCTCAGGAATCATTGCCTCTATTCCTAGCGCTATTTCGTCTATCTATGAAGATTACTTTGTCAATGTCAAAGCAAGCGAGCTTACCAATTCATGGATATTTGTGGGACTTTTACTCTTAGCAGTTTTGCTAATTGTCTTTTTCACAACATTTGTCCAACAAGCTGAATATAAAATTCCGATTCAATATACGAAACTCGCTCAAGGAGCTCCAACCAGTTCCTACCTTCCCTTGAAGGTTAATCCAGCAGGTGTGATTCCCGTTATTTTTGCCAGTTCTATTACTGCAGCACCAAGTTCGATTTTAGCGTTTTTCCAAAGCAATAACCATGACATTCCATGGTTAACAACTCTTCAAAACCTTTTCTCTTACCAAACCCCGGCAGGAATGGGCATCTATGCCTTACTGATTATTCTATTTTCATTTTTCTATACGTTTGTTCAGGTGAATCCTGAGAAAACAGCAGAGAATTTGCAAAAGAATGGTTCCTATATTCCTCGAGTTAGACCTGGTAGAGAAACTGAAGCTTATATGTCATCCTTATTGAAGAAATTAGCCACAGTTGGTTCAGTATTTTTAGCTGTTATTTCACTCATTCCTATCGTAGCACAACAAGTATTTCATTTAACTTCTACGGTAGCTCTGGGGGGGACAAGCTTGCTAATTTTAATTTCAACAGGTATTGATAGTATGAAACAACTTGAAGGTTACTTATTGAAGAAGAAATATGTCGGCTTTATGAATACAAAATAGAGTATAGGTTGACGCGGTCAACCTTCTATTTTGTTTTTTAATAAGCCTATCTCATGGCAGACAGGCTTATTTGAAAACAAAATAAGGAAACATGTGTTTTCTAGGATTATCTTAAAAGGAGAAACAGATGCATCTTTTAATCATGGGTCTTCCGGGTGCTGGTAAGGGTACTCAGGCAGCAAAGATTGTTGATACTTATGGGATTACTCACATCTCAACAGGGGATATGTTCCGTGCTGCCATGAAAAATGAGACCGAAATGGGAAAACTTGCTAAGTCTTACATTGATAAGGGTGAGTTAGTTCCTGACGAAGTAACCAATGGTATCGTTAAGGAACGTTTGGCGGAATCTGATATTAAGGAAAAGGGATTCTTGTTAGACGGGTACCCACGTACCATCGAACAAGCCCACGCCTTGGATAAAACCTTGTCAGAATTAGGCTTAAACCTTGATGGTGTGATCAATATTGATGTGGATCCGAACAGTTTAGTTGAGCGACTTAGTGGGCGGATTATTCACAAAGAGACAGGTGAGACCTTCCACAAAGTTTTTAATCCACCAGCAGGTGATTATAACGAGGATGATTATTATCAACGTGAAGATGATAAGCCGGAAACGGTCAAACGTCGTTTAGATGTCAATATCTCACAAGGACAACCTATTTTGGAACACTATCGTAAACAGAATTTAGTGACTGATATTAAAGGAAATCAAGATATTGAGCAAGTATTTGAAGATGTTAAGAAAGTGATTGACAATATCAAATAAATGTTGATTATGCTTGCTATATAGGCTTAGTTATGATAGACTGAATTAGTCTGACTTATAATTGTTGCCTCTGTCTTTAGAGGAAATCAAATCGAAATTTAGAGGGGGACTTTTGCGTGGCAAAAGAAGACGTGATTGAAATTGAAGGTAAAGTTGTTGAAACGATGCCGAATGCTATGTTTACAGTTGAATTAGAAAATGGGCATCAAATTTTGGCAACTGTTTCTGGGAAAATCCGCAAAAATTACATTCGTATTTTAGTTGGTGACCGTGTGACAGTTGAAATGAGTCCGTACGATTTAACACGTGGGCGCATCACATACCGCTTTAAATAATCGAAATAATTGGAGGGATAGAACATGAAGGTAAGACCATCGGTTAAACCAATTTGCGAACACTGTAAAGTGATTCGTCGTAATGGCCGTGTTATGGTAATTTGTCCAGCAAATCCAAAACACAAACAACGTCAAGGATAAGAATAGAAAGGAGACAAAATGGCTCGTATTGCTGGAGTTGATATTCCAAATGATAAACGCGTAGTAATCTCACTTACGTATGTATATGGTATCGGATTGGCAACGTCTAAAAAAATCTTAGCTGCAGCTGGTGTATCAGAGGATACTCGTGTTAAAGATTTAACAACAGATCAAGAAGATGCTATCCGTCGTGAAGTTGATGCAATTAAAGTTGAAGGTGACCTCCGTCGCGAAGTTAACTTGAACATTAAACGTTTGATGGAAATCGGTTCATACCGTGGTATCCGTCACCGTCGTGGGCTCCCAGTCCGTGGACAAAACACCAAAAACAACGCTCGTACTCGTAAGGGTAAAGCAGTTGCGATTGCTGGTAAGAAAAAATAATATAGGAGGTAAATAAATTGGCTAAACCAACACGTAAACGTCGTGTGAAAAAAAATATCGAGTCAGGTATTGCCCATATTCACGCAACATTTAACAACACAATTGTTATGATTACAGATGTGCACGGTAATGCTATTGCTTGGTCATCAGCTGGTGCTCTTGGATTTAAAGGATCACGTAAATCGACTCCATTTGCAGCTCAAATGGCTTCTGAAGCGGCTGCTAAATCAGCACAAGAACACGGTTTGAAAACAGTTGAAGTAACTGTAAAAGGTCCAGGTTCTGGTCGTGAATCAGCTATTCGTGCGCTTGCAGCAGCTGGTCTTGAAGTGACTGCAATCCGTGATGTTACTCCTGTACCACATAATGGTGCTCGTCCTCCAAAACGTCGTCGTGTGTAATCATTGACTTATACAGTACACAGATTCGTTTCGAGGGGTAAATAAATGATTGAGTTTGAAAAACCAATAATAACAAAAATTGATGAAAATAAAGATTATGGTAAGTTTGTTATCGAACCGCTTGAACGTGGTTACGGAACAACCTTAGGTAACTCTCTTCGTCGTGTACTTTTATCATCTCTTCCTGGTGCTGCTGTTACCTCGATTAAGATTGATGGAGTGCTTCACGAGTTTGATACTGTGCCTGGAGTACGTGAAGATGTCATGCAAATCATTTTAAACGTCAAAGGGCTTGCTGTAAAATCTTACGTCGAAGACGAAAAAATTATTGAGCTTGATGTCCAAGGTCCAGCTGAAGTAACTGCTGGAGATATCCTAACTGATAGCGATATTGAGATTGTTAACCCAGATCATTATCTGTTTACAATCGCTGAAGGAGCCTCTTTTAAAGCTAGTATGACAGTGGCAACTAACCGTGGTTATGTTGCAGCAGAAGGTAATAAAAAAGAGGGTGCACCTGTAGGTACATTGGCTGTAGATTCAATCTACACACCCGTGAAAAAAGTTAATTATCAGGTAGAACCTGCCCGTGTGGGAAGTAATGATGGTTTTGATAAATTGACTATTGAAATAATGACTAATGGTACGGTTATTCCTGAGGATGCCTTAGGCTTATCTGCTCGTGTTTTAATTGAACACTTAAATCTCTTTACAGATTTAACAGATGTGGCTAAAGTAACAGATGTTATGAAAGAGACAGAATCAGTAAATGATGACAAAATTTTAGATCGTACCATTGAAGAACTTGATTTGTCAGTTCGTTCATATAACTGTCTTAAACGTGCAGGCATTAACACTGTACATGATTTGACAGAAAAATCTGAACCAGAAATGATGAAAGTCCGAAATCTTGGTCGTAAGAGCCTCGAAGAAGTCAAGGTAAAACTTGCTGATTTAGGTTTAGGACTCAAAAACGATAAATAAAATAGGAGGATAACATGGCTTACCGTAAATTAGGACGCACTAGCGCACAACGTAAAGCAATGTTGCGTGATTTGACAACGGATCTCTTGATTAACGAGTCAATTGTAACAACAGAAGCTCGTGCTAAAGAAATTCGTAAAACTGTTGAAAAAATGATTACTCTTGGTAAACGTGGTGACTTACATGCACGTCGTCAAGCAGCAGCATTTGTTCGTAACGAAGTTGCATCAGAAAATTATGATGAAGCAAATGATAAATACACATCAACGACTGCTCTTCAAAAATTATTCTCTGATTTAGCACCACGTTATGCTGAACGCAATGGTGGATACACTCGTATTCTTAAAACAGAGCCACGTCGTGGTGATGCAGCCCCAATGGCTATTATTGAACTTGTTTAATTTTTATCAATTTTGTTGAGTGTTATGATGATGGAAAAATTCGATTTTTCTTAGTCTAGCTCTGGTCTACCACTGGGATAGTATCCCAGTGGGTACACTCATCATGCAATGATAATGGTAACGCTTGTTTACGAAAAACTTTTTTTCAGGAAGTCTTTCGTAAGCGGGCGTTTTCTTTTGACCCTCTCACAGTAGAGGTGTCAGTTGGTGAGGAAGTTACCGTAACATTAGCTTCTATATTTGACTTTATTCCACAAGTCAAATATAGAATACCTTTCCCTTGCCGATCTACATGCCAAATTTAAAAAGTTCACCACACATGCATGAGAGAATATTTTTAGAAAACGAAAAATAGAATGATAAAAATTAATCATTTTAGCAATCTAAAGATCGGGATTATTACCATGCTTGATTTTCTTAATTTCGATAGATGTTTAAAGCGATGAATTGGACAAATAGTAGTCATGGGAAGTTTACTATTTTCTATCTACCATTTTGTTTATATTTGTCAGTTGTTAGATAGAAACATGGAAAGAAAGAGAAGATTCTATGGTAAAATTCCGAAGCGTTATCGGCTCTGATTGAATGGATTTGATAAACTTTTGGAATGCTTTTTAAAGCTTGATTTACTGAAGGTGCGGACTTATCAGGAATGAGGCGAATGATTTGACAACGCCTCTTTCTATCCGTCAGAGTCAGTAAGCACCTGTTCTTCGCACGTGTTTGAACGATGGTATCAATTGTCATAATCATCTAGATTCTCACGCTTATTGACGCTATCAAGGTGATCCTCAATAGATTTTCTAGCGTTTTTGAAAGTTTGAACTAGCTTGTTTTTCTTAGATTATCGGGTAGCTCCCGATAGTATAAACCCTTTCATTTAGATTTGTTTTATACTTAGTTCAGCGCTGTGGATTAGTATGTTGCTCCAATCGCTTTGACGATTATAGAAAGGCTCTAACCACAGCTCTTTGTTTAATTGGTAATTAGAATGATAAGGCCCAGACGTTTTATCTCGTGTAAGGATACAAGGCAAAGAGTGCTTGGGACGAACAACAGCTGCTAATAAATCAAAAGGAGAGATATCATGCTCTACGTTGGAATTGATATCGCTAAGAATAAACATGACTTAGCCTGTATATCGGATACTGGTCATATCCTGATTAAACAGTTCAGATTCACTAACTCCCATCACGGATTTTCTGAACTGAAAGCTAAGCTAAATCAACTGTCACCTATTACAACTGATATTCTCATTTCCCTGGAAAGTACAGACATTACAACTATAACCTGGGTTCATTCTTAAGAAATTTAGGGTATCCTATGTTTACTTACAACCCCTTAATCATCAAGGAGTTTGCCAAATCTCAATCTCTTAGAAAGACCAAGACAGACGTCAAGGACGCACTGCTCATTGCTCGGAAACTACGGTCTGATGGTACAACTGAACGTCATCAAAATGACGAGAAGATGGACGAATTGAAAGAATTGACACGGTATCAGAACCGACTGATTCAGGCTCGTTCTAAGAACAAGAACCTCTATGTACGATTACTTGTTATCGTTTTTCCAGAACTTCACTCAGTAGTGGGAAACTTACATAATAATTATGTGTATGAGTTATTATCCAAGTATCCTACACCAGAGAAAATCAAGCGTGCTCACTTTTCTTCTTTACTTAAAATCAACTATCTCACGGTTGATAAAGCAAAGAAAATACAGGAAACATCGTCTCTAACAATTGGTATGTACTCACCAGCTTTAACATTGGAATTAGTACAACTGATTGAAACCATTCGACATGACGACAAACAGATTGTACAAGTCCAAGAACAGATTAACGACATGATGGTCGAGTTAGATTCTCCAATTACTTCCATTGCAGGTATTGGAGATCGTTCTTTGGCATCTTAAAGTCTGAGATGTTTTATGGATTTGAAAAGGACTTTCAGTCACTTGATGAGCTGACAGACGCTATTTCAGACTACATTGATTATTACAACAACAAGCAAATCAAAATCAAACTAAAAGCACTGAGCCCTATGCAATACAGAACGCAATCCTTAACTTAAAATATAGTGTCCAACTTTTGGGGTGCAGTTCAAGGGTGCTGTTTAATGGATCGATAGTCAATAGGTGAAGATTAATGTGGAAGGAAGTTGGTTTTACAAAAGTAAGCGCTTACTATAAAATGGAGTTAGGTTAGGAAAAGGGAAAAGCATGAATCATCGTCAAGTTGGTATTTTAAGAGTATTGCTTCGGGTGCAGGATTACCAAAGCAGCCAGTTTTTAGCGAATCGTTTTGAAGTGTCGGTAAAAACGATTTACAGTGATTTGCTGGTTTTGCAAGAGTTTTTGACGCCCTATGATCTTGTCTTGAAAAAAGTTCCTAGGCATGGGGTTTGCATTCTCGGACCAGATAGTGTGAAGGAATCCCTTTGTCAGGCTTTGGATCATCAAGTTCAAGCGACGGATAAGGATCATTCATTTTGGGAGCGTGAGGATGTTTACCTTAAATCTCTCTTTTTGCTTGGGTATTCCCTCTCGATTTTGGATCTTTCGTTGGACTTATTTGTCAGTGAGACCTCTATTCGACGTGACTTTGAAAAGCTTGATATGCAGCTAGCAGATTATAACTGTCAGTTGATTAGGCACAATGGTTTCGTTTCTTTGGAAGGTGATGAGTTAGCCTGCCGTCATTTTTTCCGTAATCGGCTCATTGAGAAATATGTAGAGCAACTAAACAACCATCAATCTGACGGCGTGTTGGCTTTTTTTTTGACCAAGAAAAGGTTGAAGGCATCATCAAAGCGGTGCAGGAAGCATCTGATTTATATGCTTATACAATTTCAGAGCAGTACCGGATTTACCTCATCTTGGACTTGTTAATTGCGACAAGAAGATATCAGCAGGGCTATTTGTTAAGGCCTCAGCCCTTACCAATTGGTCAAGATATGGCCTTGTTTGGCGTTTACCCTTTTGCTGGTGAGTTGCTCTGCTATTCCCTCAATCGACCTGTGGATACATTATTACCGGAAGAAGTAAAGCAACTATCTTTAACGATTTTATCGGTGGGTTATGAGAGTTTTCCTACGGAAAATCAGCAGTTTGTGCAATTGACTAAACAACTGATTGAAAGAGTAGGGCAGTTATCTGGACTTGATTTGAGTCATGATACAGATTTGGTCAAGATGATTAGCAACCATTTGAAACCCATGATTTACCGCTTGAAAAATGGGATCAATATTGCCAATCAAACCACAGAAGAGATTAAAAAACGTTACTCGATCTTATTTCATGTGGTTTGGCTAGCCTCGAAAGTGTTGTCTGATCAGTACAAGCTAGAATTGTTGGATGCTGAAATTGCCTTTTTAACCATTTATTTTGAGATAGCGGTTGAAAAGTTAGAAAAACCCCTGACGATTGTCATTGTGTGTCCTCATGGTTTGGCAACGTCAGAATTAATCATTAGTTCCTTGAGGCGATTGATTTCGCATTACGACCATCTGGTGACGGTCGATTTATCTGAATTGGACTCATCAGTAGCCAGGCAAGCAGACATCTTAATCAGCTCTATTCAGCTGAAAGAATTTCCGATGCCTTATGTCTTGGTTAGTCCTGTTCTAACCAATGACGAGTTGGATAATATCCAAAAGCTCTATTTAAATTTGACCAAGGGTAATCGCAAGGTACTGTCTATCGTTCATGATGATTACGATGCCAAACAAGCCCTACTAAAGGATTTGATTCAACACGAGGTTTATTTACATCAAGAACTGACAAGTCAAGAAGACTGTTTACGTTTTTTAGCGCAGCATGCTTTTTCTGAAAATCGTGACAATCCTGCCTATCTCAAGTCTATTCTCCAGAGAGAAAAGATGGGCAGCACTAGTGTTTATACTGGAATTGCTCTGCCACATGCAAATCCAGAAATGGTGGGACGTTCGCAGTTCTCGTTGCTGACCTTGAAAGAGCCTGTGATTTGGGGCAAAAATCGTGTCAAAGTGGTCATGTTAATTTCCATTAAAGAAGGTGAAGAGGAATTGTATAAGGAGGCCCTAGTGCACCTTTATAGCAAAATTGATAATGACGCCTTCATTGACAGTTTATCTCAAACGGCAGATGAAAAAGCATTTATCGCATTATTACTAAAGAAAGAAGAGGACTAAGATGCAAGAAGAAGTGACTTGTCTTCAAGTAGACAACATTAAGAATGCTGAGCAAGCCCTAGCTTATCTGGGCAATCAATTGGTCGCGACAGGAGCAGTCAAAAACAGTTATGTCAAAGCGGTGATAGATAGGGAAGCTATTTTCCCGACAGGTCTTCAGTTTGAGGGTTATGGGGTGGCTATTCCGCATACGGATAGTGAGCATGTGAATCATACCCAGCTTGCTCTCATGACTTTGACTGAGCCAGTAAGTTTTACTCAGATGGCTACTAATGGCCAGTCGGTCTCTGTTCGGTTAATCATCATGTTAGCCATCAAAGACCCGCATGAGCAGGTCGATATGTTACAAAAGCTAATTGCGCTATTGCAAAATCCTGATGTGGTGCATGACCTATTGGCTTATGGACCAGATCAAAAAGAAAGTGTTTTACAGTTACTGTTACGTCATCATATCATATAGGAGGTTATTATGTTTGACTTGTTGCAACATTTTATTGACTTAGGCGCCATTGTGGTCTTGCCTATCTTGATTTTTATCTTCGGGATGCTTTTGGGGACCCCAGCACGCATGGCTTTTAACGCTGGTTTAACCGTCGGGATTGGATTTGTTGGGTTGAATCTGGTTGTCGAGTTATTGTCGGGAAGTTTGGGAAAAGCGGCGCAAGCTATGGTGGAACGTTTTAGCTTGCAATTAACCACTCTAGATGTTGGCTGGCCAGCGGCGGCAGCTATTTCTTACGGAACTCTTCTAGGAAGCTTAGCTATTCCTATTGGAATTGCCATCAATATCTTCTTGCTGTTCATCGGGTGGACGAAAACGTTAATGGTTGACATGTGGAATTTTTGACACGCAGCCTTTGTGGCTTCGCTTGTTTACGCGGTGACACAACATTTTGTCCTAGGGCTTTACGCTATGTTGGCCTACCAAGTGATGATTTATCTGCTGGCAGACATTATTGCACCGGCGATTAAGAAATTCTATGGTTTTCCTAACATCACGTTTCCTCATGGAACGTCAGCACCAGGATTTTTAGTAGCTATTCCTTTAAATTGGATTTTTGATCGCATTCCCGGTTTTAACAAAATTGAAGCGGATCCCGAAAGCATTCAAAAGAAATTTGGTATTTTTGGAGAAAGTACCGTTATGGGGTTGATTATTGGGATTGTTATCGGTATTTTAGCTGGCTATAATGTCCAAGGCATCTTGCAATTGGGGATTAAGACAGCAGCAGTTATGCTTCTTATGCCACGTATGGTTTCTATTTTAATGGAAGGTTTAGCTCCTATTTCGGAAGCGGCAAACAGTTTTGTGCAAAAACACTTCCCAGAACGCGAGGTTAATATTGGTATGGATTCCGCTCTTTCAGTAGGGCATCCAGCTGTTTTATCAAGTTCTTTATTGCTTGTGCCTATTACGATTTTACTAGCAGTTATCTTACCAGGAAATACGACTTTGCCATTCGGAGACTTAGCGACCATTCCTTTTGTGGTGTGTCTGATGGCAGCTGTCTTTAGAGGAAATATTGTTCGGACGGTGGTAGGCGGAGCCATTTACATGGTGTCAATCTTATACATCACCTCTTGGGCATCTCCCCTTGTAACAGCTTCGGCTAAGGCTGCCAAATTCAATTTGGATGGTCATTCAAGTATCACAGCCATGGCAGAAGGTGGCCTATCTATTCATTTTTGCGGCCAATCATCTCCCTTGGTTGGTCATTACGTTAATCTTAGTAGTGTCGTTAGCAGGCCTCTTCTATGTTAATAAAGGGTCACATTCGAAAAGTGAGGTAATCAAATGAAAAAATTATTAGTCATGTGTGGTTCAGGAATTGCCACATCAACAGTTGTTATGGGAAAAGTCAAAGCTTGGGTTGCTGAGAATGGCTACTCTGATAAAATCCAATTGTTCCAATCAAAAATCGCCGAAGAAATCAACCATATTGATGATTATGATGTGGTTATTTCCACAACCGTTGTTCCAGATAGCGTGAAAGACAAGGTTATTATGGGGCTGCCTCTACTAACAGGTATTGGAATAGATGAGCTATGGGAAGAGGTCAAAAAAGAAATCGAGGCTTAGAATGAAAGCAGATATGTCCCAAGTATTGCAAGCAGCAAAAGCATGTCATTATGCTGTGCCTGCTATGAACTATATTGATTTTGCTAGTGCCAAAGCCTATGCCAGCGTGAGTGAAAAGCGTCAGCTCCCCTTGATTTTAGCTTTTGCTCAGTCTCACAGCCAGTGGTTATCCTTGGAACAGGCAGCGCTCATTGGCCATTATTTCCAACAAACCTTATCGACTCCAGTGGTTCTTCATTATAGACCACGGACAAGACAGCGCTTTTATTAAAAAAGCCATTGACTTAGGGTTTCATTCGGTCATGATAGATGCTTCATTGGATAGCTTTGATGATAATGTCAAAAAGACCAGAGAGATTGTTGAGTATGCTAGAGCGCGTGGTGTTGCCGTTGAAGCAGAAATTGGTTTTGTTGGTGCCAATGCTAATCAGGAAAACCATCGGGTGACAGACTCGATTTATACCAGCTTAGAAGATGCCAAACTTTTTTACGAACAAACACTGGTTGATGCCTTGGCAATCTCAATCGGAACAGCACACGGTATTTATCGAGGACAGCCCAAGCTCAACTTTGAGCGCTTGACAGAAATTGCAGCAGCTTTGCCCATTCCTTTAGTCTTACACGGTGGGTCATCATCAGGTGATGACAATTTAGCTAGATGTGCTCGAGAGGGTATCGCCAAAATTAATATTTTTTCAGGTGTGATTGCAGCTGCTTACCAACATCGACTTGACTCAAAGATTACTGATTATCCCAGTTTGATGTCTACCATGCAAGTTGCCATGGAAAAAGTTCTAGACCATTACTATGATGTTTTTGGGACAACAAGAGGAGGTAGTTAATGAAGGCAAACCTTAATCGTCATTTCTTTATTTTTAATCCCAAGTCCTACCTATATGGGGAACAGCTTTACCAATTAGCAGAGTTGGCCGATAGCCTAGTCACTGATGACATCAGTATCTTTATGACAGCGCCTTACGCCGAATTAGCAGAGCTTAGCAAACGCACTAAGCATATCATTGTAACTGCTCAACACCTGGATGGCATCTCGCCTGGCCGTGGTATGGGGAAGGTTTTGCCAGAATCTTTAGTGGTAAATGGTGTCAGAGCAGTTTTTTTAAACCATGCCGAAAATCCGATGACCTTGACAGAGTTAGTTCAAGCCCTTGAAAGGGCTGAGTCTTTGGAATTAATAACGATTGTTTGTTCAGATTCTGTTGCAGAAGCCAGATCCATTGCCGTCTTAAACCCAAATATTATTTTATGCGAACCCACCGCGCTTATTGGCACTGGTCAAACCAGCGATTTATCCTATGTTCAAGAGACCAATGCTACCGTCAAAGCTATCAATCCAGATATTTTGATGATGCAGGCTGCAGGAGTAAGTCAAGCCGATGATGTTTACCAAGTGATCAAGGCAGGTGCAGATGGCACAGGCTGTACTAGTGGTATCGTGAAAGCAACATCACCCAAACAAATGTTTCAAGACATGATATCAGCCTTTCAAAAGGCTCTCTAAAAGGAGTTCCAATGACAGTTTATCAAAAAGAATTTTCAGTGGAGACAGTGGCTAATCGCGATAGTTATCATGACATCTCAGAAGTAGTCAGACAAGTCATTGCAGCTAGTTCTATTCAAACAGGAATTTGTGTGGTGACTACCCCACATACGACTTGTTCGGTTTTCTTTGAAGAATATACTCATGATAAAGATTGAGGGAGATGACTTTCTCAATTTAGATTTATCAGAGCAATTAGAAAGAATTATTCCAAGGCATCTTGCTAAAGAGTCTTACCATTATCCAGGGCCAGCTCACTACCAAGCTGTTTTAGCTTGGGAAAACCCTGAGGATTGGCTATCAAATGGTGATAAAAAAGCTCTTTGGAATGCTGATGCCCACCTTAAAGCAAGTTTATTAGGCTCTAGTCAAACGATTGCTGTTACATCAGGTAAATGGAATGTGGGGAAGACGGGCTACCTTTACTTGGTTGATTTTGACAGAACAAGAGAGCGTAAGCGCCGCTATCACATCACGGTTATAGGTGACTAGAAGTACGAAATACATTATCTCAGAGTTAAAATGCTTAAGGCAGACCTGCCTTAAGCATTTTTTAGACAGGTAGAGTTTAAAGAGCGTGCTATAATAAATAGAAAAGAAGGGGAATAATAGGGAAGAAATCATGAAAATTCTAGTGGGCATAGATTCTTTTTAAAGGTTCCGCAACTTCAGACGAACTCAATGTTATCGTCGTTCAAGCCCCATTCAACACGCGTGCCTAACAGAAAGGAAATATCATGTCTCAGCTAATTGCTTTTGATATGGATGGAACTCTATTAACAAGCGAACAAACAATCTCAACAGTCAGTCTAAAAGCTATTAACCAGGCTATCCAGGCCCCAAAAAACAAGTGGTATTAGCTACCGGACGTCCGCTCTCAGAAATAAAACCCTACCGTCAAGACTTAGCTTCCTTACAGTATGCTATTTTAGAAAGTGGAGCAGTGATTTATGATTTGCAAGAAGAACGAATTATTCATCAGGTAAGTTTACCGCCATTTTTTTGCAACAGTTACTTCAGAGTACAGAAGGATTAGATGTGATGGTAGTTGTGATGTCAGAAAGCCAAGGCTATATCCAAGAAAGTCACTTTCTTTCCATTGAAAACTATCATATGGATCAATATCAAAAGTTATATCAAGAAACTACCGTTTTTGTAGAGGCTAATCATTCACTCTTCGCTGACAAAAAAGAACAAATTGAAAAGGTCAACCTTTATTTTAAAATAGTAAAGGCAAGAGACCACTATCTTGAAGTTATGGATTATCCTCAGGTGGCGGCGATTAAAGCAGAAAAACCGGTATTGAAATCACAGCAAGGGGTACCAACAAGGGTCAAGCTTTAATTTTTCTAATAAACTACCTTCAGTTGAAAATCGAACAAACCATTGCAGTAGGAGATGGTGATAATGATTGTCAAATGATAGCCGAACCAGGTTTAGGCATTGCGATGGGAAATGTAAACACAACCATAAAAACTTTAACCAAAGCTGAAGTAGCCAGTAATGATAAGGATGGTTGTGCACAGGCCATCTATCAATTTTTATTAAAATAAATGCAATATTAAAACCTCAAAAAGATGTTGACATCAGGAGGTTAAATATCGTATACTAATAAAGCTGTCAGCTGAGTAGACGTTGGCGACTGAAGTATTCGAAACAACTTATCAAAAAGTGTTGACAGTTATTAAAAACTTTGCTAGAATAAAGAAGTTGTCTCGTAAGAGGGACCAAGACCTTTGAAAACTGGATAAAGAACCAAACGTGCGGGTTACGGAAGTAACCTGTCAAAGAAGAAGTCAGAATTAGTCTGACTGAGCGCAGCTCAAACGATTATATGTTAATGAGAGTTTGATCCTGGCTCAGGACGAACGCTGGCGGCGTGCCTAATACATGCAAGTGGAACGCATGATTGATACCGGAGCTTGCTCCACCATTAATCATGAGTCGCGAACGGGTGAGTAACGCGTAGGTAACCTACCTCATAGCGGGGGATAACTATTGGAAACGATAGCTAATACCGCATAAGAGTGGATAACACATGTTATTGATTTAAAAGGAGCAATTGCTTCACTATGAGATGGACCTGCGTTGTATTAGCTAGTTGGTGAGGTAAAGGCTCACCAAGGCGACGATACATAGCCGACCTGAGAGGGTGAACGGCCACACTGGGACTGAGACACGGCCCAGACTCCTACGGGAGGCAGCAGTAGGGAATCTTCGGCAATGGGGGGAACCCTGACCGAGCAACGCCGCGTGAGTGAAGAAGGTTTTCGGATCGTAAAGCTCTGTTATAAGCGAAGAACGGGAGTAAGAGTGGAAAGTTTACTCTGTGACGGTAGCTTATCAGAAAGGGACGGCTAACTACGTGCCAGCAGCCGCGGTAATACGTAGGTCCCGAGCGTTGTCCGGATTTATTGGGCGTAAAGCGAGCGCAGGTGGTTTAATAAGTCTGAAGTTAAAGGCATTGGCTCAACCAATGTACGCTTTGGAAACTGTTGAACTTGAGTGCAGAAGGGGAGAGTGGAATTCCATGTGTAGCGGTGAAATGCGTAGATATATGGAGGAACACCGGTGGCGAAAGCGGCTCTCTG
>JAKTNK010000012.1 GCA_029593465.1 Streptococcus suis | reverse complement strand
ACTTGCGTTTACGACGAATACGAGCGGTCAAGCCCAACTCTTTCATCAAGCGCTGCACCTTCTTGTGATTGATGATAAAACCACGATTTCGTAATTCTAAATAAATTCGACGATAGCCGTAATTACCTTTATGTTCATCATAGATAGCTTTAACTTCAGTCTTAATGGCTTTGTTCTTGTCCGGTTTATCTAATTGCTTGACTTGATAATAATAAGTTGAGCGAGGCATTTTAGCTGTCGCAAGTAGGAGGTCTAGTCGGAATCCTCCTTGGACCATGTCTCTAATTGTTTCTGCCGTTCGCGCGCTAGAGCTTCGTCCCTCACATCTAGTTCCTCTAACTTTTTTAGGAAGACGACCTCCCTTCTAAGACGTTCATTTTCCTCCTGAAGTCGCTCTAATTCCGTCATTTCATTCCAGGTTTTCTTACGCTTACGTCCCATCTTGCTCGGTCTCCCTCTTGATTTTTCAAGAATAGTATAGCCGTTTTTCGTGTATTGTGCTATCCAATTGGGAAGCATTCCTGAATTTGAGAGAGCATAGTCAAGTGACACTTGATACTGGGACTGACCTTTAAGCAAGACTTTATTGATGATTTCCAGTTTTAATTCAGGCGAATAATACCTATTTTTACCTTTTTCAACGATTTCTACTCCATATCGATCCATGAGTTTTATCATGTACGTAAGATTGGCAGTAGTGACGTTATGTGTCTGGCTAAGATTGGCAAACGACACGCCACTCTTTCTCAGCTCATATATTTCTAGTTTATCTTCATAACTTAATGTCATCAGAAAAACACCCCAATCGTTAGATTTTATGTCTAACTTTTGGGGTGCAGTTCACATAGGACTAGCTTTTTTGGTCTTGAAAAATTGCTCCAAATCAATCGCTGTAATCCCAATCATCGGGTCAATGTGCGAGAGATTATCAGTGGTTAAGCGGTAGATGGGCTGGTTTTCAACGGTCTTATTAACACCCTTATCCACAGGTTGTTGATAAGAATCTTTAGGGGTTGAAAACTCAATATTATCAAGGTTTTTGGGGCTGTCTTGTTGCGTTTTTTGAGGGTCGTTTTCCCCGGTTAAAGGTGTACCAATGGCATGTTTTGTGGATAACTTGCCCACAAGCGGGGTATCTGCAAGGCCTTCCTCGAATCGCTGTGCCAACCAAGTTTGACGCACGGCTCCTTTGGTGTGCACGGCTTGATTAAAGGCAGCCCATTCTCCTAAAAGGATGAGCTTACTTTTAGAGCGGGTAATAGCGGTATAGATGAGGTTGCGTTGAAGCATACGACTGCTTTGACGAGTGATTGGTAGGATAACCACTTGAAACTCGCTTCCTTGAGACTTATGGATAGACATGGCATAGGCCAAGGTGATTTTGCCCCATTCGTTACGAGGATAGATGACTTCATTGCCGTCAAACTGAATGGTGATTTCATCTTGCTTGCTATCGGTGTATTTGGCTGGGAGGAGGTCTGTGATATAGCCGATATCGCCATTAAAAACGTTGTGCTCAGCATCATTGACTAAGTGGAGAACCTTATCACCCTCCCTAAATACTTGCTGATTAAAGGTAAATGCTAGTCCACCTTCTAGAGGGTTTAGTAGTTCCTGTAACAGCGTATTGAGGCTATGGATGCCAGCCTCTCCCTTATACATAGGCGCCAGGACTTGAATATCAGGGGCTTCAATCCCGCTCTTTAAAGCAGAAGAGACAATTTTTTCCACCATACTTGGAATGTGGCTTGCCTGAGCTTCAAAGTAAGAACGATCAGCCTTTTTAGCAGTAAAATCCTTTGGTAAAATGCCTTGGCGAATTTGACTGGCCAAGGTAACGATGGTTGAGTCTTCCGACTGGCGAAAAATCTTCTCCAGACGACTGTGTGGCAAGTCTGTGATGCTTAACAAATCAGCCAAGACCTGACCTGGGCCGACAGATGGAAGCTGATCGCTATCCCCTACGATAATCAGTTGGCTACGTGCTGAAATAGCGCTGAACAGTTGATTGGCCAACCAGGTATCCACCATGGAAAATTCGTCAACGATAATCAAATCAGCATCTAAGTAGTCGTCCAGGGTTTGGTAATCCTCCCCGTCCCCAGTTAAGCCCAAGTGTCTGTGGATAGTGGCACTTGGGAGATTAGTTAATTCATTCATGCGACGAGCAGCACGACCTGTTGGAGCTGCTAACAGAATGGGGGACTGGTTTTTGTGGGGGTCAATGTGGTGTAGCTGGCTATAGGCTTCAATAATTCCGTTGATAACCGTCGTTTTTCCTGTTCCAGGACCTCCTGTTAAGATAAAGACACGGTTAGTCAAAGCCTTAGCGATGGCTTCTTTTTGGATAGGGTCGTACTGGAGGCCAAGCTTGTCCTGGGCCTTGTTGATTTCTTTGTTGATAACTTCTTGTGAAAAAGACAAGTTGTCCCCATTTGTCAACAGGCGGGTTAGGTGCTTGTGGATACCCTCTTCGGCATAGTAGAGAGTATTGTCAAAGACTTTGGTTCCGATAGTCTGTACCTTGTCCTCGTCTAGTAGATGTGTCAATTCAGCTGCTACTAGGCTTGGGTTTAGTTCGATTTGCCGGCTAGTCTCAAGAAGATAGAGGGTTGCTTCGAGAAGCTCTCTTGCTTCCATGTAGGTATTGCCCGTTTGGAGGGAACTTTCAGAGAGGGTATGAATCAATCCAGCCCTGTAACGCTCAGGTGCATCTGCTGCGATACCCAGCTGTTCAGCTAGCTGGTCAGCTGTTTTAAAGCCAATGCCTTGAATGTCTTCAACGAGTTGATAGGGGTTGGCTTCTATGGTGGGAAGGCTTTGGTCTTGGTACTGGTTAAAGACTTGCAGGGCTAGTTTGGAGGATAAACCGTACTGAGCGAGTTTGGTGAGAATTTGTTCTGTCCCATAATTGAGTTTGAGTTTGGCGACAAAGCGTTCACGATTGACCTTAGACAAGCCCGAAATACTGTCGAGTTGGCTAGGGTCTTCAAGGATTTTATCAATGGGGTCTTGTCCGTACAGGTCAACGATTTTTTCCGCTGTTTTTCGTCCAATCCCCTTGAAGTGGTCACTTGAAAAATACTTAATCAGTCCAGCTGCTGTCGGCTTGGCTCTTTCGTAGCGATCGGCTTTCAGCTGCTGGCCGTATTTGGGATGCTGTACCAAGTTGCCCCAAAAGGTGTAGGCCTCGCCTTCTACAATATCGCCGATGGTCCCAGTGACAATGATGTCAACCTCATCATAATCGCTGTCAGTATCATCGATTGCTAGCAGTAAGATTTTAAAAAAATTATTGGCATTTTCGAAAATAAGGCGCTCAATGGTGCCGGAAAAATAAGTTGTCATAGTAATGCTTTCTATAGAAAAAGAGGCTGGACAGGTGTCCTAGCCTCCAACTAAATGACGACGAAAAGATTGGCTAGCCCCCTAGTCCAAGGAACCGATTTTAGAGAATGGCCAGTAACGGAATTTAACTTCTCCAACGATATTGCCTTTGGCAAATGTCCCGACGGCACGGCTATCTTTGGAAACAATGCGGTCGTCACCGAGAAGGTAGTATTGTCCTTTGGGAACTTTGACTTCAAAGCTGGTATGTCCAGTGCTATTTTGGGTGAAGGCATGGCTAGCCTTGGCTAGTGTCTGAAAGTAAGGGTTATAGGCGTATGTCTTTTGAAGTTTGTCTTTTTGGAACCGCTTGAGGTAGGTTTTGAGATAGCTTTCTTGGGTTTCTTTTCCATTGACAAAGAGCTTGTCTTGGTCGTATCGGATAGTATCGCCAGGAAGACCGATGACCCGTTTGACAATTTGTTTCGTGACACCTTGATCGGTTTCACTAGCAACAACCATATCGAAGCGATCTATTTTAGCCGTTTTGATGACAATCAGCCGCTCGCCGTTGGTCAAGGTCGGGTCCATCGAATGCCCATCAACGGTTACTGGTATCCAGACTAACCAACGCGTGAGGAAGAAGATGCTAAGAAATAGAATGACGAGTCCCCATTCTCTAATAAAACGTTTCATAAAATATCAAATATCCTTTATTATTTCAGTAATGCTTGTGCTTTTTTGGTATTGGCAAAGTGCAATTTAGCCGTGTAGGCGAGACTGTCCATACCATAGGCGGCTAATAGCTGGCTAGCCACTTTATCGGACTTGCTAGAGGCACCGCTTGGTAGCTTGAAACCGACCTCTTCACCGAGTTGTTTGAGGTTATCTAAAAACATAGCGCGTGCGATAATGGATGACACAGCAACAGCCAGATAATGGCTCTCGGCCTTTTCTTCTAAAGTGACGGCTTGCGTGACTTGGTTGGTTTCCTTGGTTACGTATTTTTGATAGTTTGTCGCTGAGGTAAAGGCGTCGATGACGATTTTATCAGCGGTTACTCCTTTTTGCAACAGGAGGAAAATGGCCTGATTATGCAAAGCCACTTTGACCGAGACGGCGTTATGGGCTAGCCCTTTTCCGACCACTTGATTGTATTTTTGGGGTGAGAGAAGGAGGGCTTGGTGGGGGATTTTCCCTTCGAGAAGAGGGGCGATGGCTTGAATGTTTTGGTCAGTCATGCGTTTTGAATCATCCACTCCTAGGTTTCTTAGAAAGGCGTGGTCTTCAGGTCTGACAAAGCTTGCCACCACAGCAATCCCACCAAAATAAGACCCATTTCCGACTTCATCAGTGCCGATTAAGGGCATGTTTTGCCCGGCTTTTGCTATTGTCGTATCGTGTACTTTTTCGTTTGGAGGAGATGATAATGCTAGCAGTTTGGCCAGTTCTTTAGCCCCCTTGCCTTGGAGGACAACTTTGCCAGAGGTATATACCAAAAGGGTAGCCTCCAGGTGATTGGCTGCAAAGCTGACGTAGGGATTGTTATTGCTGATTTGGTAAGGGGATAATCGCTGTTTTAAATCCTTGATAAGAATTTCAGGTAGTTGAAAAACCAATGTATTCATAGCAAACATTTTACCATAACCCTGTTAAAAAAGGGCAACGAAAAAGAAGATTTTGCAATCTTCTTTCGGTAATCAGCTTAGTCTAGATAATTGGTTTTGCTTTTATTGAGCCAGCCATAGGCTATTCCTATGAAGAGCCCGCCTCCAATCCAGTTGCCCAAAAAGACGATACCCCATTGACGAAGGATGTTGAGAAGGTCAAAACCTTTGATATGCTCAACGGGACTAAAGCCGGCTAGGAGGAAGGAAGCGAAGTTAGCGATTAAGTGTTCGTTTGATAGCAGAACAAACATAAAGATAGCTGAGACCACAATGAAAAATTTGGCAGCTTCTTCTTTGAGTAGCAGGTAACCAAGGATGGCCATATTGACAAACATATTGGCAGTGATACCCTCGATAAATGCCATCCAATTGCCCTTGGCTAATTTGACTTGGACGGTATGGATAACAAATGAGTTTTCAGTCAGGTGGTTAAAAGCAAAGGATTGGTTGAAGAGCCATGCTAGAATAGCAACACCGACCAGATTGAAAAAGGTGCAGTATAGTAAGATGGTGACAACCTTTTTCCAGCTAATAAGCTTGTAGTAAGCACCGGTTGTGAGATACATCATATTGGATGTGGCTAGCTCACCATTAAAAATAAGGACATAGACCAAACCGATGGCAAAAATGAAGGTGAAAACAAATTTGGCTAGAGCTGGAAATTGACTGGATATGGTGTCAGCTCCGATGATTCCGACAGCTGTGGACATGGTCAAAAAGGCACCTGCAAACATGGAGCGAAGGGCATAGCGCCCGAGGCTTTCTGAGAAAAGGGCTTCTTTTTTTGTACAAGCAGCAACAATTTTATCGTAAAACATATAATCTCCTTCTCGTGGCAGTAATGACACGATTGCTAAAGTCCTTCCAATTAGAAGCGTTTGCTTCTTTTGGTTTAGCTTTCAGATGCTCCAGATGTTGCATCAGCTTCCATTGCTGGTGTTTCGGCGGGGCCTCCTGTCTCAGATGCTCCAGATGTTGCATCAGCAGTAGGTGTTGCCTGATGGGTAGGAGCATTGCCACCGACCAAACGTTGACCAGTTGCTGTCAGATACCAGTCTAGCCATGGTTTGAAATTAAAGATGATTTCGTTGATGCCAGCGTAGGAACCATCTGGGTAGTACATGGCTTGGTAATTGTGAGTATTGATGATTTCAGGTGGTGTTCCTGGGACGATGGTGCGGACGTACTCTTCATTGCCGTTTCGTAGGCTTCCAACCACCCACTCAACATTTTTCATCCGAGCAGGTGGAAGCGTTCCATGGACAGTTCCTAGACGGTTACCGACCTGTTCGCGTACCCGCTTGCCGAGCATGGTTGATGCTTCTTGATGCTTGTTATTGTAATACAAGAATTGGTTGTTATCGTCCGCGTAGGTCAATTCAAACGGCATTGCGTTTAAGAACATATTGAGCTGATTGACCGTTAACAGACCATTGTCCAACTTGACGTAGGTGTCACCTTCAACCGCATTGACTTGAGCAGCTGCCTTATCTAGCCAGTCAGGATCGTCAGGGTCAATTCCTTGCACAGTTGTTTTGATGGGCTTGGTCACATACAAATCTTCTGGTTCGATTGGTTTTGGTTTTTGCAGTTGTTTGACCACACCGACGTACTTGATGAAATTATCTAAACAAGACGTTAGAAAATCAATCGTTCCTTGGTTGATAAGATTGCCATTCTCATCGAAGGCTTCTTTGGCTTTGCCCAACAAAAATTCATTACCAGGAAGGGTATAAGCGTTAACACCAGGAGCATCTAGGATTTTGCGAAGGTGTACTTGCGCACGCGATGTCCCTTGGTCGTAGTAGGACGCGCCAACAATCATCACCGGTTTGTTTTCAAATGGATGACGATCGCCGAAGGAGAGCCACTCCAAGGTGCTTTTGAGGGCCGGGGTGATGGTATGGTTGTGCTCGGGTGTAGCGATGATAACGCCATCTGCTCGTGTGATTTTGTTGTAGAGGTAGCGAAGTGCAAAGTTTTCAGACTGGTCTTCGTCTTGATTAAACATGGGCACATCTTTGATTTCGAGAACTTCCAGTTCAAATAATAGTTTAAAGTGACGTTGGATAAATTGCAGCAGCATACGGTTGTATGATTGTTCTGCGTTTGATCCGACAAGGCCAACAAATTTCATAGTGTTTTTCCTCCTAATTAGCTCAAGTTTTCCCAGTCAAAGTTTTCGGCTTCCTTATGTAGTAAGGCTTGCGCATTTGATAATTTTCCCGTGATGTTGACAAACAGGCGGAAATCATCAAAGATCGCATCTAGTTTTTGAATGGTCTCTAAATCAAAGAGATTACCGTCATTGTCAAAAGCTTGGAGCGAATGCGACAGCAGGAATTCATCTGGTAGCACATTGGCTTTTAACTCAGGAGCGTTTAATATTTGACGCAGTTGCAGCTGGGCGCGTGATGATCCTAAGGTGCCGTAGGATGCTCCGGTAATCATCACTGGTTTGTGGAGCAGAGGAAAGATGCCGTAGGATAGCCAGGCTAGAGCATTCATCAAAACAGCGGGTATAGAGTGATCGTACTCTGGTGTGCCAATGATAACGCCGTCAGCGTTGTCGATTTTATCAGCCATTGCTAACACTTCCTCAGGAAGCTGCTTGTCAGCCGGCTTATTAAAAACAGGCAAGTCCTTGACTTCTAGTAGTTCAATGTCAGCTTTGTCAGCATAGTGCTTTGCGATGTATTGCAAGAGCATACGGTTGGTTGATTTTGAGGAATTTGTTCCCACAAGTCCGATAAGTTTCATAAGAATCTCCTTTTGTTTTCAACATGAAGGTAAAGGGTCATAATAACCTAATGGTAACGGTTTTGGTTTCAAAAGTCAATATCAAATCACAGTTATAGTAAAATTGTCAACTATTATGCTTGTGCATTTTCAGACAAAAAAGGTGTATCAGCGGATAAGTTTTGATACAATACCAAGTATTATGAAAAAAATAGCTTATTTAGTGATTGGTCTGATGAGTTTGCTGGTCGGGATTGCAGGCATTGTTCTTCCGCTAGTGCCAACCACCCCTCTGTTATTACTAGCTGGATTTTGTTTTGCTCGCAGTTCTCAAAAGTTTGAAGTTTGGCTCAGAAATAGTAAGATTTATGAGTTCTATGTTGCTGATTATGTTGAAACAAGGAGCATTCCAAGAGAGCGCAAGAAAAAGATGATTTGGCAAATCTATCTACTGATGGGAATTTCCATATTTTTAGCTCCATTTTGGTGGCTAAAGTTAGGGCTTTTTATTGGCACAGCTATTGGTACCTATGTCCTGTTTCAAGTGGTTCCGGATAAACGATAAGGTAAGAGGCAGGCCGCGTTGGCTTTGCCTTTTTGCATTTGCTCATAGGATATTTTATAGTGGCTCCAGTGATGAAGGAGGTCTCTATGACTTGGTTGGAGCGAAAAGATAAATTTGATGAGCGATTGACGCGTCAAGATAGTACTATCGTGGCTTATTTGGATCAACATCTGGAGGAAATTCAGCACATGACCAGTCAAGATTTGGCAGAGGCTTGTTTTGTATCGAGATCTTCCATCTCTCGCTTGCTCAAGAAACTGGACATTGCTAATTTTGCAGCTTTGAAGTTTTTGTTGCGAGAAGCAGCTGCTAAGCCCATACCAGCAAGGTCGGATTTTTCATCTCTGGTGGCTAATTACCATTGTTGCTATATCGATCAGATTTTTGAGAAGCAGGATTTGAGCTTATATGTCCAGTTATTGCAGGAAACGGGTGTCCTGTACCTATACGGAACGGGTAATGCGCAAAAAATGGAAGTCGAGTCCTTGCGTCATCTGTTGACCTCGGTTGGTAAAAAAGTTGTGGTCTTTTTTGATCAGGGAGAGTTTGATTATTTGAAACCGCTCTTTCGACCCAATGATTTATTGCTACTCTTGTCTTACAAAGGAGAGTCAAGTGAAGCTATTTCCATACTGAAAGATAGCCATAGTTCTATCTTGAAAACCATGGTGATGACCCAAACTTCCAACAACAGCATGGCTAAGTTGGCAGATTACCAACTCTATGTTCCAACAGAGTCGATTGTCACCCCGACGAGAAGGACCTATGAGGTCAGTACCACTTTTTATATGATTATTGACCAGTTATTTTATGACTACCGCCAAGCGACAGGAGACTTGCTATGACTTTACAGGAACGTATCCACCCAATCAAAGGCAGAACAAGATGCCTACGTTAAAACGCAAGAAAAAGGTGTTAAAGCCTTGAGGAGAACTCTCGGTGACATCTTTGTGCCGCTTGTTCCAGTCATCGCTGCGACAGGTCTTTTCTTAGGGCTCAAAGGTGTTGTTTTTAATGACAATATCCTTGGTTTGATAGGACTTTCAACAGATATTTTTCCCCCTACCTCAACCAGTTGGTCAGCGTTTTAACGGATACCGCTTTTGCCTTCCTGCCAGCTTTAATCACCATGTCGGCTTTCCGCGTTTTTGGTGGGACACCTATGATTGGTCTGGTTCTGGGGCTGATGTTGGTTGCTCCACATCTGCCAAATGCCTATGCTGTGGCTTCTGGTGATGCCAAAGCGATTATGGTGGGTGGTGTATTGCCTGTTATGGGAGCGCAAGGTTCTGTTGTAAGGGCTATCTTAACCGGTTATTTGGGTGCTCAGTTAGAGCGTAAATTGCGTCAAATCATGCCTAATGCGCTGGATTTGATTATGACACCGTTTATCACGATGTTGGTGATGGTTGTTGTTGTCTTGATGGGATTTGCGCCAATTGTTCACTGGTTGGAAACAGGCTTGATTGCCCTGACTAAGGGACTAATGAATCTTCCTTTTGGTATCGGTGGTTTCTTTGTCGGTGCCACCTATCCTTTGGCGGTTATCACTGGTCTTCACCACATGTACGTGGTTATTGAAACGTCTCTGCTTGCCAATACCGGATTCAACCAGTTAATCACGCTGTGCGCGATGTATGGCTTTGCCAACTTGGGATCCTGCTTAGCCTTCTACACATCTGCTAAGAATGCTAAAGTCAAGCAAACGGTTATGGATGCTTTTATGTCACAGTTATTTGGTGTCAGCGAGCCAGTTCTCTTTGGCGTTCACTTGCGTTACAACTTGAAGCCCCTCTACATGATGTTGATTTCATCTGGCTTTGGAGCAGCTCTCCTCTCTCTTCCAGATTCAATCCCATTCCTGCGGACTTGCTGTGTTACCGTCTTACCTCATGTATATTTATAGCGGACATCAACTCTTGGTCTATTTTATGGTATCGCTCATTAGCATGGCGCTTTGTTTCTTCCTCACTAAAACCTTTGCCATTCCAGAGGAAATCACCATTGAGGATTAGTTATGGTTATCCATTTGCGGCTCAGCTAGCTTGCTATCTGGGCTATTTTTTGCTTTTGATTGACGAATATTTTATAATGAAAAAATAATGTTAAAGGATGGGAAGAGGAAATGACCAAAGTACGTGGATTTGAACTGATAGAGGCTTTTGCAGGGCAAGAAGACCTGCTCCCTCAGCGTGAAACGGCCCATGCGGCGGGCTATGATTTGAAAGTGGCGGAAAAGACGGCTATTGCGCCAAATGAGATTGTCCTAGTGCCGACGGGGGTCAAGGCTTATATGCAGGATGGCGAAGTTCTTTACCTCTACGACCGCTCATCTAACCCCCGTAAAAAAGGCCTTGTCCTCATCAACTCTGTCGGTGTCATTGACAGCGATTACTACAATAACGAAGGCAATGAAGGTCATATCTTTGCCCAAATGCAAAATATTTCAGATGAGACGGTTCATTTGGAAAAAGGCGACCGCATTGTTCAAGGCGTTTTCGCCCCATTTTTGGTGGCGGATGGTGATTGTGCTGACGGTATTCGCACCGGTGGATTCGGTAGCACTGGAAAATAGAGAAGGAGCTGTATCATCGCTAAGAAAAAATCACGTTTTATCTGCCAGGAATGTGGCTACAATTCTCCTAAGTATCTAGGGCGCTGCCCAAACTGTTCATCCTGGTCTTCCTTTTTGGAGGAAGTGGTCGTGCAGGAGGTTAAAAATGCTAGAGTGAGCTTGACAGGAGAGAAAACCCGTCCCACCAAGTTAAAGGATGTCAACTCAATTAACTACGCTCGAACCCAAACGGATATGGGAGAATTTAACCGTGTTTTGGGTGGTGGTGTTGTTCCGGGCAGTCTTGTTTTAATTGGCGGGGATCCAGGGATTGGTAAGTCAACCCTTCTCCTACAAGTCTCAACCCAGCTGGCTAATCAAGGAACTGTTCTCTATGTGTCAGGGGAAGAGTCGGCAGAGCAAATAAAGCTACGCAGCGAGCGTTTGGGGAATATCGACAACGAGTTCTATCTCTATGCTGAGACTAACATGCAACATATCCGTACCGAGATTGAGAAGCTGACCCCAGATTTTCTCATTATTGACTCTATCCAGACCATCATGAGTCCCGAAGTGTCGAGTGTGCAAGGGTCGGTGTCACAGGTTCGTGAAGTGACAGCAGAGCTGATGAACCTAGCTAAAACCAACAACATTGCCACTTTTATCGTCGGTCATGTCACCAAAGAAGGTACCCTGGCGGGTCCCCGTATGTTAGAGCACATGGTGGATACGGTTCTTTACTTTGAGGGGGAGCGTCATCATACCTTTCGTATTTTACGTGCGGTCAAAAATCGCTTTGGCTCCACTAATGAAATTGGCATTTTCGAGATGCAGTCAGGTGGTTTGGTCGAAGTGCTTAATCCCAGTCAGGTATTTCTAGAGGAACGCTTGGATGGTGCGACAGGCTCGGCTATTGTGGTGACGATGGAGGGCAGTAGACCGATTTTGGCGGAGGTTCAGGCGCTGGTTACGCCAACGGTTTTTGGCAATGCCAAACGCACAACGACAGGTTTAGACTTTAACCGCATTAGCCTTATCATGGCGGTTCTTGAAAAACGATGTGGGCTTTTACTGCAAAATCAAGATGCCTACCTCAAGTCCGCAGGCGGGGTTAAACTGGATGAACCTGCAATCGACTTGGCGGTAGCCGTCGCTATTGCTTCGAGCTACAAGGAAAAAACCACCAACCCTCAAGAAGCGTTTATTGGCGAGATAGGTTTGACAGGCGAAATTCGGCGTGTTACTCGCATTGAACAGCGAATCAACGAAGCAGCTAAACTAGGCTTTACCAAAGTGTATGCCCCTAAAACAGCTCTGCAAGGCATTGATATTCCAAATAATATTCAAGTTATCGGCGTCTCAACGGTAGGAGAAGTCTTGAAAAAAGTATTTGCTTAAATCGAAAATCCTGTTCTCAAAAGAGCAGGATTTTTAAGAGTTGAAAAGTTTAAGAATTATAACCAAACATGATGAGAAAAAGCGACGCATAAATAAGTAAAACTAAAATAAGGATAAAAATGAGTAGTAATAAGAGTTTAAGTGGTCTAGAAATATCTAGTTTAGCGTGGCTTTTAATCAGTATCAATCCTATGATGAGATAGATAAGAAATCCTACAATTACTAATACCCGAAACATCTAGCCGCCCTCTTGTTTTTGATTATTCTAGCTTTAGTATAGCATTTATGGACAGGTTAAATGGTTACATTAGTGTTACTTGACTGCTTATTTCTTGACATCCATGCTATAATAGTTTTATGAAAGAAATACACAGAGAACAAGAACAAAATGATATAGTTTACGGCGTGCATGCCGTTACAGAAGGATTAGTAGCCAATACTGGTAATAAGCTCTATATTCAAGAAGACTTACGTGGTAAAAACGTTGAGCAGATTAAGCAGCTAGCCACGGAGAAAAAAGTCTCCATTTCATGGACCTCTAAGAAAAAATTGTCAGAAATGACCCAAGGTGCGGTTCATCAAGGTTTTGTGCTTAGGGTTTCAGCTTTTGCCTACGCCGAGTTGAAGGATATCCTGCATCAAGCTGATCAGAAGGACAATCCTCTGATTTTGATTTTAGATGGCTTGACAGATCCGCATAATTTCGGTTCCATCTTGCGAACAGCGGATGCGACTCAGGTGACTGGTATTATCATTCCTAAACACCGAGCGGTTGGAGTAACACCTGTTGTTGCCAAAACATCGACAGGCGCTGTTCAACATGTGCCGATTGCCCGTGTCACCAATCTCAGCCAAACCCTAGATAGCTTGAAAGAAGCTGGTTTTTGGATTTTTGGGACCGATATGGATGGCACCCCCTCTCATCAGTGGAATACGAGTGGCAAGCTGGCCTTGATTATCGGAAATGAAGGCAAGGGGATTTCTCAAAATCTTAAAAAACAGGTGGACGAGATGATTACCATCCCGATGGCTGGGCATGTGCAGAGCCTTAATGCTAGTGTTGCAGCAGCCATTCTGATGTATGAGGTCTTTCGTCATAAAATCTAGGTCGTTGAAAGGGGAGGGAAATGGTTAAGAAGAGAATTCTCCTTGTTGATGGCTATAATATGATTGCCTTTTGGCAGGAAACGCGTCAGCTATTTAAGAAAAATCAACTTGATGCTGCTCGTAATCTGCTTCTTAGAAAATTGAATAACTACTCCCATTTTGAAGCTTTAGATATTGTCTGTGTTTTTGATGCGCACTTTGTTCCAGGGACAAGGCAACGCTATGATCAGTATCGGGTTGAAGTCATTTTTACGCAAGAAGATGAGACTGCTGATAGTTATATTGAGCGACTAGCGGTGGAACTTAATAACCCGCTTAATCTTGTCGAAGTTGCAACCAGCGACTTGAACGAACAATGGGCTATTTTCTCACAAGGGGCTTTGCGAGTACCGGCGCGTGAGCTGGAGGAGCGTGTTAATACGGTTAAGGCTGATTTGGATAAAATGACGCAAACGATTGAGCTGAAAACCCCTAAATTAAGACCATGGGATGAACAACAACTGTCGCAACTTAAGAACTTATTGTCGGATTTAGAGTAAAACTCACATTGGTGAGTTTTTTTTTGGTTTTAAGGCTAAATAGTCGGTTAATAATCCAACTAAAGAAAATAAAAATCAAGAAAAATACCTTGACCCAGTCCTCTATTTTTGATATGATATTAAACGGTATTGTTTACCCCATTTGAAAGGCCCCGGAACCTTCCAAATACCTTTGGTGGGACGGAACACCCACCGCACTTGTAAACAAATATTACGAATTCGTTATAGGAGAAATCATGAACAAAACAACTTTCATGGCTAAACCAGGCCAAGTTGAACGTAAATGGTATGTTGTTGACGCAACAGATGTACCACTTGGACGTCTTTCTGCAGTAGTTGCTAGCGTACTTCGCGGAAAAAACAAACCAACCTTCACACCACACACTGATACAGGTGATTTTGTGATTGTTATCAATGCTGAAAAAGTTAAGTTAACTGGTAAAAAAGCAACTGATAAAATCTACTACACTCACTCAATGTATCCAGGTGGTTTGAAACAAATCTCTGCTGGTGACCTTCGTTCTAAAAACGCTGTGCGTTTGATCGAAAAATCAGTTAAAGGAATGCTTCCACATAACACTCTTGGACGCGCACAAGGTATGAAATTGAAAGTCTTCACAGGTGCTGAGCACACACACGCTGCTCAACAACCAGAAGTACTTGATATCTCAGGACTTATCTAATCTAAGAGGAAAGGAGCAACATAAACATGGCACAAGCACAATATGCAGGTACTGGTCGTCGTAAAAATGCGGTTGCACGCGTTCGTTTAGTACCAGGTACTGGTAAAATCACAGTTAATCAAAAAGATGTGGAAGAGTACATTCCACGCGCAGACTTACGTCTCGTTATTAACCAACCATTCGCAGTGACATCAACTGAAGGTTCATACGATGTTTTTGTAAACGTTAATGGTGGTGGATACGGTGGTCAATCAGGTGCAATCCGTCACGGTATTGCACGTGCGCTTCTTCAAGTAGATCCAGGCTTCCGAGATTCATTGAAACGCGCTGGACTTCTAACACGTGACGCACGTATGGTTGAACGTAAAAAACCAGGTCTTAAGAAAGCTCGTAAAGCTTCACAATTCTCAAAACGTTAATCAATACGATTATATCAACGTTTCAAGACATTCAAGATTTTTATCTTGGGTGTCTTTTTTTGCTCTAAAATCAAAACTTTCCCTGAAACTTTCCCTGAAATTTCCCTTAGTTCTTTTTGATAATTCGGAAGGCTGTTTCACCAACTGTTTGCTTAACAGTGCTTTTGGTATTGATATATGTCTTTGTGATTGACTGGTCACTATGTGTAAGTGCTTCTGAAATCTCGTCAATAGACCGACCAGCTTTTTTAGCTAGAGTTGCTGCTGTATGTCGTAATTTATGAGGCGTAGCAGGAGCAAGTTCCGGGTGTCGTCTTTTAATAGAATTCATCCGATAGTTTAGATAGTCGATATGAACTACTTTGTTAATATTGTTGCTTCGGTCATTATATGTAAAAACAAATTGATTATTGGTCTGTTTAATTCCAAAGAGTTTTAGTTCTTCCCGCTGGATGGCTTTCCATTCCTTAAGAAGTCTCATAAGTTCTAAGGGAGCGTTAAAAAGTGTTTTCTTGCCTCCTTTTGTTGACTTGACGTTTCCAAATCTATCCAGAGCATTTTCTATTAGAATCTCATTTTGGTTGAAGTCAATATGTTTCCACTGTAAAGCATAAGATTCAGATTTCCTATCTGATAAGAAGAAAGTGGTATAGAAAAGGACATAGTCTTTAAACTCAATCAGTCCCTGATTTAAATCATCATCAAAGGCTTTTAACCAGAGTCGAAGCTCTTCTTCATCGAGGGCTAAATCTTCTTCTCGCTTACTCTCTTTAAGTATCTGCTTCTTTGTGGCCTTAATACGGCTGACTGTTTTGTGGAGTCGATTGACAGGGATATATTCTAGTTCTTCCGCCCAGTCAAAAACAGAGTTGATGTAGCCACGGAGTGCTTTGAAATTGGCGTAGCTATTTGCTTTTCCAGTCAATAGTGAGAGGACTAGCTGCTTATTTTCATTAAGGTAGCTAATTGAATATTTACCAAGAAGTGGTAGGATATGAAGCCGAAACAGATTTTCGGTCTGGAAAACTGTAGCAAGTGTTGGAGGTTTATTTGTTGTTGTGGTTTGTCCAGCTTTATATGGCTCTAACCAGACATCTTTATAGAAGTCAGCGAAAAGAATATCTTCTTTACGGACTGGCTTTTGATAGTGTTTATTAAGCTTGGCTTTTTCAATATCAACAGATAATTTCAATTCAGCATCTTTAGCTTCACGTCTCGTCTTAAAGCGTTTCTCGTAGTAAGCACCAAGTCCTAATTTTGGTTGAACTTCATTAGGTATATAGACTTTCAAATGATACGTGCCATTTTTTGTTTTTTTGATAGACATAGACAATCCTTTCTAGGCAGAGATTTCAAGTCTTGCCATCCAATGATTGACGCTTTCCTTATTGAATCGTATGGATTTACCAATTTTGATATATGGTAATCCCATAGAAATCCATAGGTCAAGAGTATTGTTAGAAATCCCTAGATAATCACAGGCTTGTCGTTTATTTAAAAAAGGAGAATCAGCACCAACTGATTCTCTTGCATTTTTAACTTCTGATTTGATTAACTCTCCAATCATATGTTGGAGTTCAAGAGTTTGTTCTTCTGCTAAAATAACTTGCATGGTCATTTCCTCCTATACGTAGTATTTAAAAAATCGAAAACAAGCCCATTTCTGAGCTTGCTTCCAAGGAGATTATGAAAAAGAAAAGTTCTTTAGGATGAATACAGTATATCTGAGCCACCCTAAACAAATCTTAAATCATAATCGTAAAAACAATAAAGAATCGTAAAAATTCGTAAATCTTATTGTGCAACCGCAAAACTGTAATAGCTTTGGTTGCTGAGAACGGCATAGTGTGGTTTGTTTTGAACGCCACCGACATTACATTCTGAGATAAGGAAGGTTCCATCTTGATTGACAGCTTCCACAAATGCAACGTGACCATATTCTGCATAGGTGCCTCCATAACCACCTTGAACGGACATAACGGCGCCAACTTGAGGCTCTGATACTTGTTTCCAACCACGAGAGACAAGACTAGCAACCCAATCTTGACCGTTTCCGTTGTAATTGTAGATAGCTGAGTTGGTACAGATGCCTGTCTCAATCAGTCGATTACAAACATACCAGGTACATTGACCAGCTGGATAGGTATTGTTTCCTTGCGTAGTAACAGAGTTCTCACTAGGAACTCCGTATTTGAGTTTTCCAAGATACTCTGGTGGTAAGTCAAAGGTAGACGTGAGAGTACCAGTAGCAAGCCCTGTATCGCCTGAGAAAGCAACAGAGGAGTCTGAGGTGATTGTTCCATCAAACACCTTAAACCACTTGTCAGCGTCCGTTTGGAGCTTCTCAGCCTTGGTCTGACCGTCTGAGAGTGCAACACCTTCATAATGTTCTGACCAATACAAAGCAGCATCTCCAGGGTCAGTTGCTTTTTGCATTTCAGTTTTGACTTTTTTGTAGGCACCGTTTAACTCGGTTGACATGAGTTGTAGTTCAACATCTGCATCCAGCGTTCGACTAGAAGCCTGTGCCCAACGGTCACCGTTGACGGTATTAGACCAGCCTGACCATTGGAAGTAACCAGCTACCCCACCGCCAGTATTGATAGCTTTAGGGTCAAAGCCTGACTCACGTTCTGCAACGGCTAAACTACCAGATGAACCAGCCAGAGTAAATCCTTCTTTGGATAGCTGGTAGTTGAGGATTTTGATGACATCTTCTGCCCGTTCTTCTGTGATTGAGGCTTTTTGAGCCACCTCTTTAGCAGTTAGTGTCGTTCGCTTCCCAGTTGAACTACCATTACTTGATGTATTAGACGAGTCACCAGCTATCGCAGCTGCACAAATGATGACAAGTAATAGGGGCAACAGAAGCGAAGAGAGAAGACTCAGTTTGAATAGTTTTTTCATGTGTCCCTATCACCTCCTTTAGTGTTTAAGATAGGCTTTGAAGATAACTGTTCCAAAGAGCCATTTGGCATCTAGGACAGCTGGAATAGCACGGCAGAATTCGATAATCCGTTCGGCTTCTTGGTCATTAACGGGATAAAGGACAGTTACCTTGATAGCCTTTAAGTCATTTTCATAGGCTTGGTAAATGTACTTTTCAAGGACTGGTTGAATCTGACTTCTCGTATATATCCTAATAGTGTCCATTTTGTTCACCTCGTAATCTGTTGAGTTCTTGAGTGAGACGGTTCTTACGCTCGATATTGGCTTTGATTTTGTCGTCCCTGGTCAGTGTTTGACGGAAGCTTCGGGTAAAGGCGTTTGAGCCTTGGGCTTGATACATGGCACCTGCATCATCATAGGCGCTAAGTTCCCTTTCCAAGCGTTCCATTTTCCGTTGTTTGCGTGGAGATACCCAATGCTCCTTGAGTTCCTGAAACTCCATTTCAGGTGATGGAGGAGTTGTTGGTTGAGTAGGGATAGCTTCAGGAGTTGGTGTTTTCTCTTGGCTAGGATTATCTGTTGGAATATCCTGTTTTGGAATGTGTGGCTCAGAGGATGTTGGTGGCAGGTGGTCAGTCGGAACGTTTGGTTCCTCAGCTGGCTCAGAACCTGGTTTTGACCGTCTAAAGAAGTTGCCAACTTCCTTGATATGAGAAGAAGCGTTCATAGCACTTCCAGCCACAAAACCAGTACCAGCCATGACAAAGTTACCGAGATGTTGTGCTGTTTCAAAGCTACGTGATGGCATCTGTTGGATAAGGTCTTTACCTTGACTAACTCTGTTTTCTACTTGGTTTCCAATATCATCCATCTTGATGCGTGCCCGTGAGCCCATGATGAATTCAATAAGTTCACCTTTATAAATCCAGAGGAAATAATAGACAGCAGCTTTAGCAACGACTGAAAGAATGAGCTTGAAGAGGAGAGCGAATGTTCCTAAAGATGGGAAAGATTCGATGACCCCATCAAAACCAGAGGTAATCAGCGTCTCAATGACTTTTTCGATGTAGAAGATAATGAGTGTGATGAGTGTCGTAATCGTAGGGAAAACGAGACCACCAAACATGACTTTGAAAATCCCAAAGATGATATCTTGCATGGCAGGGACAAAGGAAATGAGAAGAGCGATAGGGAACAGGAGAATCATGACCAGAACTAAGAGTTGAGCAATCAGATTCAGGAGTTGCACCAGGATAATAGGAACCGCAATGACAATAGCTTCAATAATTTTGAAGATGACGTAGAAGGTCTTGATGAAAAGATAATCCCAGACGGCTGATACCCAGCGATTCTTTTCCTTCCCATCATCAGCCTTGTCACCAAGTTTATCCAGATAATCTTTTCTATCTTTGTTTTTGACCGCTACAAATTTTCCTGAGTCATCCACGCTTCCCAAGACTTTAGCATCATCGAAGGCTTCCTCTTCACCTGTTTGGTTATTGACGTATTTTCCGTTTTCTTGACCCGTGTTGACAAAGACATAGGCAGTGTAGGAAGTTTGTGCGATATAGCTATCAGCCATGGATTTTCCTACCTTGATTGACTTATTCTCGCCATAAGAAACGGAGATATTGGAAATCTTAGAGGTGACAGTATCCGCAAGGTTATCAACCGTATCAAGGATGTAGAGCCCACCAGAGGTAGAAGCGACGGTTCCAAAGTAACCAAATCCAAGCAGTACGACGAGCAGCACATGAAGGACTTTTCGCATGAAGTTTCCACGAGAAAAGAAATACTGGTAGAAGAGGTAAAAGGCTCCGATGGTCAGAAGCATGGAAACTAGGGAACCACTTGATAATCCGCCAGAAGTTGAACCTGTTAGTCCCTGCCAGATGGATTTAGCAGCGTTATAGACATAGGTTTTGTAAGAGTCGTAGAGGTCAATGTTCTCCATGATACGAATCATGAGAGAGAAGAAACCGACCACTAGATTGAGCAGAAAGAAAAAGAGATTGACGAAAATCTCATTCATTGCCACGATAATGGAGGTCTCAATTTTTGACGTCTTTTCCAGATACGATTTTAAGGCGAAGATGTCCACGCCTTTTAGTTTCTCAAAGGCTTCTTGCATGTGAGCCCTCCTTTCTAACTAGCATATTTATTTTCAAGGCTAGATGATACCGTTGCTTTCATTGGTTTTAGAAGCATGTCGATGTCTTCAAAGATGTTGTGAATGGAAATCATGTTTAGATTGCCATAGACGTCATAGTAGAGGCATTGCCCTGAAATCATGTTGTCAATCCATTCCAGGTTGCTTTCTGTTGGTTCCAGATTGACGTGCTTGAGAATATCTTCTCGTTCTGATTTTTCGTAGAAGGCAAAGATAGTTCCAAAGCCAGTGGTGTCATCATCATTTTCAGCATCGTGGACAGATTGTGTGATGAGTGCCAGAGTGTTATTTTTCGAGCGACCAATACGGCGCATATTCTTGATAACGGCTTGACCTTCGGCAGACTTCATAAGAATCCAGGCTTCGTCAAAGAACTCAATGGTATCTTCACTTTCATCACGTTCTCCAAAGTGGGTACAGAAAGCACCAAGGGCAAACATAAGAGCGATAGAGTTTCGTTCGTGGTCTGAAATCTTCGTTGCGTCCGTCTTAGGCAATTTCAGGTTCGCAACTTCAAGTACAGTGACTTGTGACTCATAATTGAGTCCTTGCGTTGTTCCATCAGAGAAGGCAAGTTCCAAGATGGAATTGGTCACAATAGAAGTGAGGTAGCGACCAACTGATGCGATTTGGTCATTATTACTTTCTTTGAGTGCTTCCAGAACGTGCTTAAAGCCAACGGTTTGACCTGCTTGTCTCTTATCGACAATGTCGTTGATGGTTTCGGTAATGGCTGTCTTCTGATCCATGGTGACGTTGTCAACCGCTTGGAGCAAGAATTCCAGCATATTTTTAGCGACCTCAACAGCTTGTTCTTTATCCAGAACAACAATAGGGTCAAGCACTCCGTGGTTGGAAGTGAGTGAGCTATCGAGTGTGACAAAGTTAAAGGTTTCAATTTGTTTCCTGCGTTCAGGATAGAGACGGGCAAACTCAGGACTATTGATTACTTTTTGGTAGTGATGGCGGAGTTCCCGTTTGGGGTCAATGTAGAGCGTCTTCACGTTTTGAAGGGCGACTGACAGGAAGATAATCTGAGCGAGGAAGGATTTCCCTTGACCTGTAGCGCCCGTAATGATGATGTGTGGGTTCTTGGTAATTTTGCCTGCAATGTCTTCTTTATTACCGACAGTCGCATTAAAGAGGACAATGTTTTTGGAGGCGTTGATGGCTTTTTCGATATTGTCCCAGCGACCTGTCCAGTTATCGACTCGTCCGATATACCAGCCAATACGGTTACCAGCGGATGTGTTGGTAAAAGGCATGAGCTCCGCAAATCCACGACTGGTGACCATGTGTGTCCAGGTTCGAGTTTTCTTCTGCAAGTCTTGACCGTAGAGCAGGGCTTGGAAGAGATAGGGAGTGTCATGGCTAGCCTCGCTGATTTCAACGCCCATGTCGTCAAAGTAGTTAAGGACGACCTGACGGCGACTTCTCAGCTGACTAAGAGAAGAACCAGAGACAATAAGATAAGCACCGTATTCAATGATTTCTTCTTTGTTTCCTACTTTCTTCATCAGGTCTTTCAGCGAGAAAGAACCCATGATAATTTCGTCTTGTTGGACGGTATCGGTATTTTCAGCTTCTTCCATGATGTTCCTGTAGCGAGTGTTGGAGCGTCCCATTTTCCCTTTAATTTTATTGCGGTCAATGAACTCAGCCTTGAAGCGCAGTTCCACGGGGAAGTTGAGACGTTGAACAAATTCTCCTAGATGGAAGCCGTTGAAGATGGTGTTGAATTTCCCAACGGGAAGAATAGTCACAAAGGAACTGCCATAGGGACTTTCGAGCTTTAGAAAGCCTCCGTTCATGCTTTTAATCAAGGTATCTGTGACATTAAACAAGGAACGGTTGGCAATCACTTCTTTCTTGAGGTGGGGAATGTAGCGGAGGTATTGCATTCGCTGGTAGTAGAAGAGTTCATCATCTGTCAAACGACGACAACGAAGTGTTGAAAGCACTTGGTAGATGACTTGTTCATCAGCGAGATAGTCTTCAAACCAGGGCTTTTCTTCCTCCAGTTCAAAGCCTAGCCCGTTAGCTAGGATCTCTGAAATCTCAGAGAGTCGTTCATAGGCGAGGTCAGCAAGACTAGCTCCCTTGTCATGTTTTCTAAGACGAACACCCACCAACCAGTCGAACTGATAAGGAATTTCCATTTCATCCGTTAGCTTATCTACGGTATAGAGAAGCAAATCCTCACCAAGTGTTTGATTGTTTGGCGAGAGGGCATCCATAAAGTCACGCATCTTTTCTTCCAGGAGATAATCTTTGGGAATGAGTGAGATGTCAAAGTGCTGGTTTTTTGCAAGCTTTTTGAGCATCTGACTGACCGTGATTTTGTGCTTTCCCTTTTTCTCATCATCAGTAATGGTGATAGGCGTATTAGGAATACGGTAGTAAGCCATGACTTGCTTATCTTTGCGAAAAGCTAAGTTTTCGTGTGTGGTTTTAATAGGGTATTGTAGTTTTAGTGCCATAGTGCCTCCTTTCTAAAGGTGTGTCTGTTCAAAGACAATGTCTTCATCGTCATAAGGTTCCACTCGTTCATCGTGATAGATGGCTTTCTTGTTCCAGCGGAATTCATAGAGGTAACGGAAGTAGTCAGCCAGAAAGATGTGCATTTTCTTTCCGTGCGGTTCATACTCTGTGTAGAATTTAGCGAGTTTGTAAGGAACGTAAGCATAGAGCAACATGGAGATGGAGTGAGTGATTTTAGCTAATGGGACAAGGATGAAAGAAAGTCCCAGGAGCATGACGACAAAAACGAGAATGAAGACAACAAAAAAGGACAGCTGCATCGGTGTTGCGAAGTACCAGATACGTGCCCCTTTTTGTGTCTTGATTTCCTGAATCCAGTAGGGAGCATTTAGCCCCCTAGCGTAGTCATAGAGTGGTTCTTTCTCGTTGTTCATATCAGAGCCCCGTTTCAATACCAAAGAGGCGTAGGAACCAACCAATGACAGAGAGAATTTGTTGCCCTTTGGTCATAGACATGATGATTCCCCAAAATCCGATGACGGAAAAGAGTTGGAGCCAGGAGCTATTTTTCCAAGCTTTGATGGCAAGAAGGATTGCCACAGCAGTGATAATCCAAGCGCCATCCCCTTGGAGGAATTGTTGTAGTGAGCTAGTGTTCATAGATGTTATTCTCCTTCGTGTTTTGCATAATCTTTTGGAATGGTATGAGCTACCTTAGTGACGTAATAGGAATTTCCTTTAGGGGTGAGGGTCAGAGTGAAATTCTCTGAGCGAGTGTTAGCAGCAACTTCAAAGGTGACTTGAACGTAGGCGGTAATGGTCTCGCCATCTTCCACCAGATAGACATAGTCTAGTGACTTGAAAGTCGTGTTTTCAAGCACAGCTAAATCTTTACCGACCAAGTCCAGATTGTCCTGGCCTGTGGTGTAGTTAGTAAAGAAGACATTGAGGAACTTTTTGACTTTCTTGTGTGTCTTTTCTGGGAGATTGTCAGAAGCAGTTAGACTGAGCGCTGATTCTTTGTCAAAGCCTTTGGCTTGGTTATCGCTTAGGCTGGAATACCAGGGAAGTCCTGAAACGTAGTAGGAGCTATTTTTAGAAGCGTAGGGGATATTAAATCCTGTGGTGATTTCTTCCTCCTTATCACCGACTTTCTGCTTGTAGGTCACTTGATAAGTCGCCGTGTTCTCCGTCAGCAATAACAACCTAGCTGAGACCAGAGACATCGGTGTTCGCTTCTGACCTTGTGACTTAATCTCAGGTTCAACGTCATAAAAGCTATTGAGCTTTTCAATTTGGGCTTCTTGTTCTTCGGCTTTATCAGAGAAAGAGAAGTAGGCTGCGACAAAGTCATTGAGGTAATAAGTTAAGCGGTAGTCGGTGTCAGTTGCCGTAGTCACCACTTGGGAGGATTGAGCTCTTTTGACTTCCGTTTCAAGAGAGGAGACCTTGCTTGATAGCGTGATAGCACGCAGGGAACCAGTAGCTCCGATTAAAACTAAAAATCCTAATCCAGTAAGGACTAAGATATTCACGTTTTTCCGTGTTGCCTTGATGAGTTTTGGTGAGCCACGCTTCTTATCTTGTTTCTTGAAACGAGACAAGTAATGGGTGACTTGTTGGATGACTGTTTTCAGTTTGTTCATAATCCCTCCTTATCAGGCACTAGCCAGTTCAATCAATTTATTGCCTTTGGCATAGAGCTGTTTGTGGAGTTTATTGATTTCTCCGTTGACGTAGTAGTAGCCACGAAGTTCCAGGCGGATTTTTTCGAGAAGGTCAGCAGGTAGCTTTTCGGCTTCTTCATTTTTAAGCAGGTGATTCAGTTCACCAGCTTTTGTCCAGGCTTCCTTGTCTTTATGGGCTTTCATGAGTTCGCCTAGTTCAAGGGAAGTAGCTTTGATTTTCTTTTCAATGAGTGATTGTTTTGCCATGATTATTTCCTCCATGAATTGTTCTTGTTGGTCTAAGATGACTTGTCGAAAGAGAGTGACCAGTTTGGTGTCCATGTTTCGGTTAAAGTCTAGGACTTGACCATCAGTTGTAAAGTAAGCGTGTTGGTATTTGGCGGGAGAGTCTAGGTCAACGGTTTCACGAGCAAAGGCATCAAAGAAGAAATCTTTTTCTTTCATGAGTACGATATAGAGATTCCAGAACTCATTGGTATCAGGAAAGCAAGTGATACCTTCGTAGATTTTTTTGACAAGCATGACTCAGAGATACCTCCTTATCATTCTTCGATTAGGTCATGATAGCCGAGAGCTTGATAAATATAGTCATCATCAAACCATAGCCAATCATTGATTTGTCCCTCTGTTGGTGTACTTCCTGAGAAGACATCTTCACAGAGGCTAGTGAGTTGGTCAATCCCGCCACGTTCACGGACGGTGTCTAGGGTTTCTCTAGCGCCTGACCAAGCCTTGAAATTGTCGATGCTAGAAAGTTCAACTTTGTATTCCATGATTTTCCTCCTTTTTCTTTAGATTATAGGATGCTTGCAAATCTTGAAGAATGCTTTCAGCTCTATCAGTAATTTCACCGTTTTCCTGAATCATCTTGATAAAGTCAGTCTCCATGATTTTGTCAGCTTCCTCTACCAGTTTGAGCGAGTTAGCGACTTGGTACATGAGCCATTTGATTGTTCTGTCGATAGAGTATGGTTCAGGTTTCATCCTGAGTTTCAAGGGCTCTGTACCACCAAACATCCGCTGCCATTTCTGGTCAGGAACAAAAGCACCAAATTTATTGGTGCCATCGTAAACCTGCATTTCATGATTGATGACGCCACGGGCGATTTCTGCCAGGTCAACACCGCTAATAAATTCTTCAATGGCAAGTTGGGCTTTTTCCTGAGCGAAGCGCAATTCATAACGGTTCCAGATACCAAAAATCTCCAGGGATTCTTCCACGGAGATTTGTTCACTTTTGGCGAGTTCATATCGCTTTTCATAGAAGTTGAAGTAGAGATTACTTTGGCGACTTCCAAAATAAAGGGAGATACCTTGGCTGCCTTCTACCTCATCCATGTTTCTGAGGTTACCACCGCCAATGTGATTCCACGTTCTGATGTTCTTAAAGCTAACCTCGTCCTTATAGACTTTCGCAATCATGTCAGAGAGGAGAAATTGCTCATCTTCTTTTTCGTGACCGAGATAGCGTTCATCCATGGCAATGTCTAACCTAGTTACCCGACTATCAGTTAGGTCAAAGAGCAGAGCTTGAAGAAATTCTTGCCAGCTCATGTCAATACTTTCCAGAATCAGTTCCATTTCACGGCAACCTTGACCAGAGAGTTGCAAGCTCACTTGGTAATTTCCTGTTTCGATTTTGTCAAAAAAATCAAATAACCAGATGTTGCCTCGCTTCCAGAGCCTTGTGTAATTCAGAAGTCTGGTTTCAAATTCTTTGAACTCTGTGAAGGAGCAGTGAAGATAGTTCTGACAGAAGTGAGATAGGTCACGGATAGACATAAAGGTCATGCGGAGGTAGTCGATATGAACATCAATCAGGTCATCGGCATTCTCTTGATGAAAGCCAAGCTCCGCTTTGAACTGACCGAATTTTTCTAGGCTTAAACCTCGTGAACCATCTTCATAGCTGCGGTAGGTACGAGTTGAAATCCCAACAGACTCCGCAAATTGTTTCTGCGTCATGCCTGTTTGTTTTCGGAATTTCTTGAGATTGAGTGGGCTTAGTTTATCCATTCATAAGGTAGAACTCCTTTCTAGTGAGTGACACAGTTTTTTAGCGAAAGTGACACACTAAGTAAATCTTTGAAAAACTTGGTACTATTGGCGTGTTGGGGGTCGGGCGTTGTCATTTTGACAAATGTTACCCCCCTATTAGAAATCGGGGGTTGAATCACAATCATGGGCAGTAGGAACTGCGAGCTACGGTCTGCGCCTGACGTTGTCAGGCTTGCCCTTGCTCTTGTCCTAGCCCATGATTTGCGAGACAGCTTTCAACCGCCTTTGGATAAGACTTCCGTCCTTCCTCCTCAAAGAGTGCCAAGGTTTCAAGAAGTAGCTGTTCTTGAAATGGTGTCACGACAAGGGAGTTATCCTCTTTGTCAAAAGGAACTCCTCGCTCATCCATGAGGTAGATGATTTTACGGAGTGTCTTGACTGTTAGGTCATTTTCCTTGGCAAAATCTGTCAGCAAGCGTCTTTCTTCCAAAATCTCCACAATTTCATCCTTCATTGGTTCGTAGTCTTCTTCAATAGGTTTCACATCTTCCAAGGTATCCTTGTGTGTGATAAGCTGCTCATCTTCTAGGACAGGCAATTTCATAAATTCCTCCTCAAAAGAAAAGCCTTTATTAAAGGGGACGTAAGGGGAGAAGAACTCACCAGCCAACTCACCGTTATTAGCAATATAACCACGTCCGTGAACCTTTTTACCGTTGATTTTATCCAGCTTTTTGAACTCTTTATTGCGGTTAGCATCGCCAAACATCATGTTATAACCCGTGTCTTCCAAGTGTCCGACAGAGAGCCGTTTCATGAAGTTGTCCCGAAGAGCGGTCTTGATATACTCACCGTCAGGGCGTTGCATAGCTTGGATAACGAAAAGTCCAGCTTGGCGTCCTTCCAGAATAATCTGGGTCAGATATTCCGTAGCTTCTGCCTGCAGGCGGTAGTCATTTTCAATCTTGGCGATGAAAGCTGCCCACTCGTCAATAACTATGAATTTGGGCTTTAGTCCATACTGGGCAAAGTTTTTCCCAATCTTGTAGTCAGAATGATTTTGCATGGTCTCGTAACGATTTTCCATTTCAGTGACATTGTCTTTGAGGCAAGTGATAATATCGTCTTTGGAAATGAAGACACGTCCCTTAAAGACAGGAACGTTTTTAAGACCTGATAAGTCTGCGTTCTTCGGATCGCACAGGTCTATAAAACCAATCTTTGCCAAAGCCAAAACAATAGTCATAAGGACAACCGTTTTACCGCCACCAGTTCCCCCACCAATTAGCAAGTGAGGCTCAGCGACATAATCCCAAAAGACATCTTTCATGAGGCGGATGCCTTGCTCAGTCATGGTAACTTCTGAAACGTTAACACGGGAAGCAATACGATTGATGGCAATTTCATATTGAATAAAGCGCTCATCAAAGGTTTTGTTTCTAAAGTCGCCATTATACATGACTTCAAGGGTATCCCCAAGATTGATGAATCGGTCTTGGAATTTATTCCCTTCTAGGATGAAGGAAGCAAGCAACTGATATTTACCACGTTTGACATAAACTTTGGGAAGAGCAATCTTCTCAAGTGTTTTGCCATCACGTTTGACTGTCTTTGAAAGATAGTACCGATTTTCAAGGAGAAAGTTAGTCATAATCCTCAGCGAGTTAAGGCGCTGAAAGAAGAGGACTTTCTGGTAGAGAATGAGATTGACAATCGGTATTATCACGATAGGTGGCAGAGTAGTCAAGAGGATTTTAGGCAGGTAAAACAAAGGGTCAGCGATAATCAGGTCATAAATGGGATAGTAGTAAAAGGCGTTACCAATCAAAAAGGGCGATAACATGAGAAAACTTGTTATTACCCTAATATGACGGTAGAATTTATGGACACGAAGTCCCCGATAGGTAAAGAGGTGCATGATTACCTCCTAGTATTATTTTTTATCTTCTGCTTTTGGTTCAGATTTTGGAGCAGTTTGAGTACCTTTTTTCTTAATGGCAGAAGCGTAGAGACGGTAGTTGTCATTACGACCGATAGCAGAGTAGGTCACGACAATATCAGTGAGTTCAACTTCCTCACGATAATTGAGCCCAAGGTCATTGAGTTGTTGTTCAGACATATCCACGATAGTGAAGAAGAGTGTTTCGTGTTGGTTAGCTGAGTGAATCCCAACGGTGATACCACGAATTTCACCAGTTGTAACTTGGACGTAGGAGCCGTCTTCATTACGCTGGTTACGGTCTGCTTCATAGATGAGTTCAGCTCCTTCAATAGAGCGGAAGGTCAATTTTCCAAAGACTTCATCCAGTTTGAGAGCATCAGTGATGACACGGTAGCTTTTATCAACAATTTGGAGTTTTTCTCCGAAGTTCAATCCAGTTTTAGCCATAATATTCTAGCTCCTTTCTTATTTGACGATTTCGAGTTTTTCCGCAAAGACATTAAGTGCTGGAGCAACGCTTGAGCCATTGACCGCACGGTCTGGGAAGAAGATAGGGTTGACGACTTTGACGAGCGTGTCTTCATCAAAGACAGTATTGGTTGCAGGAGTGATGACATGGAAAGAACCATGTTCTTGATTGTTCAGGACGTGACGTTGGTATTTGCCTTCTTTACCAAAGACGGTACGTGGGGCATGACCAAGTTTTTCATAATAAGCAGTTCCAATAAATTCTGGTTTCATAGCAAGTGTTTCAGGAATCATAAGTGTTCTCCATTTCTATTTTTGGGTAATAAAAAATCAGCACATCACAGGGCTGACTTGAGCAAAGTAAAAGCGTTTGATTTTGTTTTTGTAGATTTGACTATGATAGGTCAATTCAGCAAGCGGATAGCCAGTTGCCTTGAATTTCTTGACGAGCATGTCAATTTCTTCTTTGGCAGCGCTAAAGAGACTTGCTTGTAGGTCTAGGCTGTGAGCGTACATCTTATGAGTGAAAAGATAATTTTGATAGTGACGCTCTAAGCATTGTTCAAAATATGAGGTCATAAATGCCTCCTTTCTTTATTGTAAAAACAAAAGCTACTAGAAACATCCAGTAGCTTGAGCATAGACTACTCCCGTAAAATAAGAAGAAGCAGTCTGTTTGAAAAAGGGTTATTTGGTTGAAAGACCCATCTAGGAACTAGACGAACCTTTCACGGTGGCAACGTTTAGCAAGGTGCTTTGCGTCAATTACCATCGCTTTCCCAGCCAATCATCCAGGTAGTCATCATCATGCCTGTCACGATTCTCTTACGCCCTTTGGCGAAGCCAGTTCACTTTACTATTCGGAAAAGTGCGAAAGTCCGAAATGCGTGTGAGCCCACAATTCCTAGAATTGTTTTACTATCTCAACTTCAACCACAAACGGACTTGACTTTCTTTTTCAAACAAGATACAATAAAGGTACGAAGTTTAGTGTAGTTTGATAGTCAGTCCTCTGGTTGTCAGACGCACTTTTTATTTAGTTATCAACGAACAGTGATAGGAAGCCTTTGGAATAAGGTTTTTATTTCAAAAGCTCTTATATCCTATCGGTTATATTTACATTATATAACCAACTGGATATAAAGTCAACTGTTTTTTGTAGAAAATAAAAATTTTTTTGAAGGAACAGACAATGGAATTTGCAGAACGGCTGAAATCATTGAGGTTACAAGCAAAATTAACACAGACAGAAGTGGCAGAAAAAATGGGTGTATCTCAACCTCAATACGCCCGCTGGGAAGCAGGAAAAAGAAAACCGACCTCAGAGACGCTTCAAAAATTTGCGGACTTTTTCGGAGTTACAATGGATTACCTATCAGGAAAAGATGGAGAAGATGAACTATCAAACGTTGAGGTTCTATTCCGTATGGCATCAGACGGTTTGACAGATGAAGAAAAAGCCACTTTCCGTGAAGAACTAATTGAGTTTATGAAAGAACGGAAGAAAGCTTTTGAAGAGGATAAAAATAATGGATTGGGATGAGCATTCTGAGTTTATAAAAATAGCGAGTACTTGGTTAAATCATATAAAATCAGCTAATGAATCATTACTATTCTTTTATGATGAATCAAATAATATTCGGAAATATCACAACAAGAACGGTAGTTTCAATGCTGGTGAGTATCAAAATTTTTCGTTAGGAGGTATAGTTTTAATAAATTCATGTGAAAATAAGGAATTTAATGATTTAACTGAAATACTAGATTTTGGGAAAAACGACAATTTTTCTGAGTTTAAATTGAAACATTTTCTTGTAAAAAAAGGCAAAAGTTTTATTGAAAAAATCAATTCTCAAAAGCTGAATATTTTACTTGAATATCTATATCTTAAGCAAGGTGTGTTTATTCATTTTCAAATATTAAATTTTTTCTATTATGGGATAGTTGATATTGTAGATACACTTTTTGAACGCGAACAAGTTTCTACAAAAAATGAATTGGATAACCTAAAAACTTTTATCTATAAAAAAATGATTGCTGATTATAACTATTGGTCTCAAAAATTTTGGGAATATGATTATCCAAATGTTTCAACTGAACAGATGGCAAACTTTTTGGATGATTTAATAAGTTATTTTGTAAAAGCTCGAACTTATACGACTAGGGAACATAAGTTAAAAGAGAGATTTATCAGTCTGTGCAGTCGGAGAAAGAGGGCGTTAAGAGATAGCGAGCACATTTTGTTAAGTGGGAATAAACCGAATAGTTTAGTAGATTCGCTTTCTGAGGTATATCAAGAGAGAATTTTTGTTTACAACCATTCATACCATATTTTTGACGAAGAATATTCTATAAGTGAGAAGTGGAAAGAAATAGATTTCTATGAATGGGGTATCAATAAAAAATTTGAATTTCGAAAATCTGAGACTGATATCAGAATTCAGATTAGTGATGTACTGGCAGGAATCATCGCTAAATTATTTGATTTCTTATCTCAAATTTACGATATAGCTGAATTAGAAAACATACTTGGAGAGATACCAAACAATAGTAATTCTTATAAGGTATTGAAACACTTGTTTTTCCTTATTAGTAAATCTGACAGTTTTGATAGATACTTTATAAAATATATTGCTCCCCAAAATGATATAGAAAAATTTAGGTTTATGTATCGTTACTTTCTTGATAAAAGCTAAGCCCAGAGAATGTCTCTGAGCCTTTTCCTATTCTTCTTCCGTCACATTAAACTTTTTGAGCTCTTTCTTATAAGCCTCGCTACCTTTTTTAAAGTATTGACGTTCTGAACCTGTGATATTTGCAGTGATAACATCATCCTTGTATTCATATTTTACCGTTGGATTGACGAATCCTGAGATTTCAAAGGTTTGGGTATCAGTATCAATCGTCATGTTGCTAGTTGAACCTTCGGCATCAACTGTTCCCTTATCACCTTTGATGGTGATGACCAGGTCAGTCCCGTATTCTCCGATTTCATAGTATTCTCCGTCCATATTGGGTTTACTTGAACAAGCGACTAAGACGATAGTAGTAAAAGCAAGGGCAATAAGGCTAAGTAATTTTTTCATAAAGGTTTCCTCCTAGATGGAATTTATTTTACAGGAATCGTGTTACAAACGTGTTAAAAATAGGATTTCAATCTAGTTGCAAGACAAATGTGTTAGTTGTTAAACTAATTTTTAGTGGACATTCGTCCATTTTTTTTATATAATTCTAGTCAACCAAATAGTTGACTGATAAAATTGTGAGGAGGTGTACTGTGAGAGACTTTTATACAAAAGTAACCCAAATTGCAAGAGAACAACTATATCAATTTATGAAGGATAATCAGGTGTCACCCCTGAATTATCACTTTCATTACTATTTCGATGATTGCATCCAGAAATTCGGTATCAAGGTAATGGAGCATCACTTTACCAATCGGAAAATTGAAGGTCTTACTATGATTGATGAGGATGGTATTTCAATTTCCTATGAAAGTCAGAACCCGCCAGTAAAACAGAACTTCACTAAGTGCCATGAACTAGGTCACTATATCTTGGGGCATTCAGGTAAACAATTTACACAATTAAGCAGTAATAAAAATACAGTTGAAGAAAGTGAAGCCAATCTTTTCTCAGCTTATATTCTTATGCCTGATATTGTTTTACTGTCAAAAATTTATTATCGTTTGGATAGTTTCAAACAAGTAATGACAGAGCTATCCGTATCAGCGGATGCTTTGAAATTTCGATTACAAGATTTATTTCGCTATCGTTTGAAACTAGACAATCAAGAGATTAGCTCAGCTATTTATCAATATCAAACGGGTCAAAGCAAGTCTGTTCTCAGTCTTTTTGAGGAACTCCATACTGAGATTGAAGACGAGTACCGAGCAGTGGAAGAGGATGTTCTTGCTAAAGTTCTGAATCGCCTGAGAGAGTGTTGTTTTGTGGCAAGTACAGAGTTCCCTGAGTTGCTAGAAAATAGCTTTCGCAAGGAATTAGAGAAAGAAGATGATATTGATACTTGGTTAGAGTATGACTTTGGGCAGTCAGTAGGATACGCCTGGCGTACAGATAAGTTGACCGCAAAGCAAGCAAAATCACGAGCTAAAACAATACTCCTATTAGAAAAGAGGTAGTTATGTATCAACCTGATAAATTAAAACAAAAGCGAGAAGAACTAGGTTTAGAGCAACAAGAATTAGCGGAACTCATCGGAGTTTCAAAGCAGGCTTACTTCAAATGGGAAAAAGGTTTGTCAAAACCAACTAAAGAAAATATTGCCAAGTTGGAGAAAGTCTTAAAGGTTTCAGAAGGTTATCTGACTGAGGATGAAATTTCATCTCTCTATAAGCAACTGACAGAGCCAAACCAGGAGAAAGCTATTACCTATGTTCGTGACCTGGTAGCGTCGCAAAAGGTTATCAGTATTGCTGAGAAACGTTCAGAGTACCATGTTTATGAGAAACTTTCAGCGGGTATTGGTGCTTCTGTTTATGGAGACCTGGACTATGACGTTGTTTATTACAATGAAGAATTGCCGCATGATTTTGCCTCTTGGGTTGACGGGAACTCGATGGAACCAACTTATCAAAATGGAGAAGTGGCTCTTATCAGAGAGACTGGTTTCGATTATGACGGAGCGGTTTATGCTGTCGTCTGGGATTCGCAGACTTACATCAAGAAAGTCTATCGTGAAAAAGAAGGGCTCCGTTTGGTGTCAATCAATAAGGATTATTCTGATAAGTTTGCGCCATTCGATGAGAACCCACGAGTAGTTGGGAAGATTGTTGGTCACTTCATGCCATTGGAGGACTAAGTATGGGCTAAGTATTTTAAAGAGTTTGACAATAAATATGGTAAAATAAAGGTATAAATTTTTAATAAGAAGCGAGGCTAGCCTCCATTGTTATATTCATAACAATGGAATCCTAAAAGTCTCTCTTTATGAGGATAAATATGGATAATAACAGACAAAAAGAACTTCTCGAACTATTAGCTCATGCACAGGAAGAAGTCATGAACGGCAATGAGGTCTCTACGGAGTTTGCACGTGTACTCTTTCCCCCCGCACGAAAAGAATATGAATTAACTTACTACGGCAAAGAAGGTGAACAATCTATTATCAGTCAAACTTTTGCCGTGCCTTTGCAAGAAAATCGAAGATTTGGTGAATCTACTGAAAGTGATTGGTTAAATAAAATTATTTTCGGCGATAATTTACAAGTCTTAAAAACTCTTGTAGAGATGAAGCATAGAGGTGAACTGAAAAATACGGATGGTACTGACGGCGTGCGCTTGGTTTATATTGATCCACCGTTTGCGACAAAACAAGATTTTTCGAATAAAGATTCTAAAGCTTATTCTGATAAATTAGCTGGAGCAGAATTTTTAGAGTGGCTAAGGAAACGACTAATTCTCTTACGTGAAGTTTTATCCGATGATGGTGCGATTTATGTTCATATGGACTATCGAAAAATGCACTATATAAAAGTTTTAATGGATGAAATTTTCGGAGAAGGAAATTTCCGTAATATGGTTTCGTGGCGAAGAGGTGTGGTTCGTGGGCGTAAAGGTGATGCAAAATATCTTCCTTTTAATACGGATTATCTACTAATTTATTCAAAGTCAGAAACATCAAAATGGCAAAAAATTGAAACCAAAAAATATATTACATTGAAAGAAGCAGATAATAAATATAAAAAAGATGAACTTGGATACTACAGAACATCAGATAGGGGCAGTTATACTGATGAAAGCATCATAAAATTTGCGAAAGAGAAGAGAATTTATGTATCAAACGGGGGAGAGTTAATAATTAAGAATGGTAGAGTTTCAACTACTAAAGGAAAAATTAACATAAAATATTATCGAAAACAAGTCGGAGATATGATCGAAGAGATATATCCTGCTGATAATATTTGGGATGATGTACCTGGACTTGGAACTGTTTCTGGAGAATCAATAGGTTATCCCACTCAAAAGCCAGAGAAATTGCTAGAACGCATTATTAATTCATCATCTGATGAGGGAGACTTAGTCCTTGATTGCTTCGGAGGTTCTGGAACAACTGCGGCAGTGGCAGAGAAGTTGGGTAGACGATGGATTACTGTAGATGCAGGGAAGTTATCTATTTATACTATTCAAAAAAGAATATTAGGAAATGAATCACATAAACCTTTTGCAGTTTATGATGCAGGTCTGTATGATAATGAAAAACTAAATGATTTTGATAGTACACAGTGGAAACAGTTTGCCATGGCTTTATACAATGTTCAACCTTCTTATCAGTCAATCAAAGGACTTTCTTTTGATGGGATGAAAGATGGTTCTCTAGTTAAAGTTTATTCCCTTAATGAATTAAATGGAATGGGAGCAAAAATATCAGAAGATACTTTGGAACAGATTTATTCTCGCTTAGGTTCAGCTGCCCCTAATGAGATATTCATTATTGCTCCGCAAGGGAAATTTACTTTTGCAGTAGATGAGTATGATAATGACGGTGAGTGGAATACAATATTTAATATTCTTCGTGTTCCATATTCAATGTACCAAAAATTTACTGAGAATTTCAAAGGTACTTTACAGGCAGACGATACTGACTCGGTAAATGCGGTTGTTGATGCTTACGGATTTGATTTTATGCGAAAACCCAAAGTTGATTTTGAAATTATTGGAGAAATACTAAGGGTTAATTCTTTTGAATCATTTTCTAGATTGAAAGGCAAAGAAAATATAAGTGGTTTTGAGGCGTTCTCAATGCTTTTAGTTGATTTAACGTATGATAATAAAGCCTTCAATGTGGACAGAGTATATTACCATAAAGATTTCGATGAAAATCAATCTATAATATTTGATGAAAGTCAAATTGATGGTCAAGCGATGTTTATATTTGTAGATAAATTTGGAAATGAGTTTGTAACAACGAGGGGAGAAATGGCATAATGGAATATAAAGATAGTGATTTAGTCCTAGAAGTTAGTAAAAACGTAAACCCTGTAGTTTGGGACGAAGGATTTTTTCAAAATTTCTTTGATATGCTATTTGGAAAAAGAAACTATCAGAAAGAAGCAGCTGAAACTGCTTTACGTTTTCTCAACTCTGGTGAATATAAAGATATAACAGCATTAGCAAAAGAAAATTTTGAAAAGAATCAAGTCATAAGAGCAAGATGGAACAATGATTTTAATTTGATGCAAGATGATTTAGATTTATCTGACAAGCTGTCAGCAACCTTAGATTTAGCTACAGGAACAGGGAAGTCATATGTTATGTTTGCGATAGCGCTTGTTATGCTTGCCACAAAAAAAGTTTCTCGAGTTCTGGTATTAGTTCCTAGCGTAACCATTGAAAATGAGCTGACTCAAAAATTTAAAGACCTTCTAGGAAATTTACAACTTCTTAAAACTCTAGGAGATAATTTTGTACCACCTCAAATTTTAAATGGCGATAGTACACTTGTGGAAAATTCCATTGCTGTTGAAAATCGAAATGCTATTTATAAAGCTCAAGCAACTAGAAATTCTATAGTTGATAGTTTAATGGGAAATGGCGAAAATACACTTATATTGAATGATGAAGTTCACCATGTTTATTATTCTGAATCGAATGAGTGGAGAAGCTTTATTGAAGATGAAAGTAGTAATAATATCAATTTCAAATATGTTATTGGCGTAACAGGAACAGCCTATAAAGGAAAGAATAAAAGTGGGAATGACTACTTTTCAAATGTTATCTATCGTTTCTCTCTTCGTGATGCAATAGAACAGGGGTTTGTTAAGGATATAGAATACATTTCAAAAGAAGATATTCCAAAAGATAAGGACGAGAGATGGCAAGTAATTTTGAATTCTCATAACCAAATTGCATCGCAAGTTCCTGAAGAACTTGGTATTAAGCCCATTACAATTATTGTGACGTCCAAACAGAATCTTGCTGATAGTAAAGCGAAAGCTTTTAAAAAATTTTTACAAACACAAAGAAAGCTGACTGATGCAGAAGTTAATGACATAGTTCTTTCAGTTCATAGTGGACAGAAAGCAGCTATTGATAGAATGAAACTGTCTAAAGTTAATGAAAAAGGTAATCCAGTGGAATTTATCTTTAGTGTTTCAATGCTTACTGAAGGTTGGGATGTTAAGCGTGTATTTCAGATTGTTCCAGATGACGAAAGAGCATTTAACTCAAAACTTTTGATTGCTCAAGTTCTTGGAAGAGGTTTGCGTGTTCCAGAGGGGTGGGATACTAGCAAGTGGGGTGCCCCGACAGTGACAGTTTTTAACCATGAAAAATGGTCTGCCAATGTAGAGGCACTTGTAAATGAGGTTCTGGAGATTAGACAGCGAATCACTTTGTCTGTTAATAAAGAATCAAATTATAATTTCAGTTTGACGAATGTAAAATATTCTTCAAAAACTGACACTAAAGATTATCCTAAAATGGGTACATATAATTTATGGGAAAATGGTGTTAATTTACCAACAGATGATAAATTTGGGAAGAGTACTATTACCCTGACAGATATTAAGAAAAAATCAGATAGAAACTTCCAAACAACTTACGAGCATGAGCAGATTACAGTAAAAGAAATGGCGAATATTTTGTATAGCCGATTCGAGGATTTGGAAGACAGTGAGTATGCACAAGAATATCAGAACTTATGGTCAGTTTCAAAAATAAAAGCCATGATTGAAGAATCGTTGAAAAAAAGTGGAAATACTCATATTACAAAAAGTCTTAAGAATAAATTTTTGTCGTCTATGAATGTTATCTTTAGGGATGGTTCAAAAGTAGTTAGTTACGACATTGAGCCGCAAGAATATTTTACCGTTTCAACTGTTAACTTACCTAAAAATACTTCTGAAATAAGTGGATTTAGAATGAATAAAGTTCTTTTTTACGGCTCAGATTTGGAATCTAGTCTTTCATCTGATAAAGCTAGTTTAGATACTTTCCGAGAACTAACAGACACATCAAATGGATATAAAACGAAGAAAATTGAGAATAAATACAATTTTAAAACTCCTCAATTTGGGATTGTAACAACAGGTAATCCTGAGAAAGAATTTTTAACTAAGCTCACTACTGATGAAGAAGTTATCAAAAGTATTGATTCGTTCATAAAATCCGATGACATGAGTTTTTACAGTATTGACTATTCTTGGCAAAAAGGTACCCACCATAAGAATGGACAATTTAATCCAGACTGGTTTATTAAACAAGGTGATAATATTATTGCTGTAGAAATTAAAGATAATTCACAAATTTCTGAACCAGATTCAGAGAATATTGGGAAAAACAAAGCAGCGATTAAACATTTTAATTTTATAAATGAAAAGCATGAATTAGATGGTAATTTGACTAGATATAAATTTACATTTTTGACACCTAAAGATTTTGATATATTCTTTAAGAAACTCTCTGAGAAAGATATAATGAATTTCAAGAGTCAATTAGATGTTAAATTAGCTGACTCTAAATAATTTTTTACTAAAATCTATCTTTTTCGGAAACACATAAATGACAGTAGAAAATCTGCTGTCATTTTTTGCTGCCCAGAAACTAAAAAACTTCCCTTAGAATAGTCCAAGAGAAGCTGTAAGTCATTACAAGTTTTTACAACTATTTGTATAAGATGTGGTAAATTTTTGGTAAATTTTGCCATTCACACTCATAAAACCTTGATATAACAACGTTTTTGAGCTGTCTTACTTCATCGTTGGGAAAAATAATCCGTTTAAGGTTATTATAACTGATAAATTTTCAATGTAGTTCATAACATGACAGAAATTAACTTGCACTTTAATAGGTGTCTTTTTTTGTACCGAATTGATTAACTTATTGGATTTTAGTATTTGCTAAAGTAATCGAAGATTTTTAGTAAATTACGTTATAATAGAACCTGTTAAAATGTTCTGTCGTTACTGATATATTTTTCAAAAAGCTTTAAAAATATTTCTGAGAGTTATGGGAGAAATTTTAAAAAGCAATTTAACTAGTAATGAATTTTTTTACTAGCTAGAGTGCTTTGGAATTTTCTAAATACTTAAAAATTTATCTCTTGATTCATTTGAATCTTCCATTTTGAACATATTGATGAAATTAAGATAATCTGTAAACCGTTCTTCAGGGATAGGTGTTAGCATTTCTTCAATATGAGGTTCAAATTGATTCAGGCCCCAGTCGTTTAGTATTCCAACTAATTCATCAGAAATACGAATATCACGTTCTCTAATCTCATCAAGTCCCCAGTTGTTATTACTTTGAGAAAGCTCAATTAATATACCAACTTTAGATTTCCTATAGCTTTCTTTTTTCTTAGCAAAGTATCCGTTACTTGCGATAATGTTCAGCTTCTTTTCAAAGGGAATCTTATTCCCAATATGTTCAACTAATTCTTTGACTTCAGAATCTGAATTCGTTGGGAAATAACTTGATTGCCATTTTTGAGGAAGGATATGCTCTATCTCCCATTTTTCTGGTAATAACTCTGATTGATGTTGATAAGCTATGATCTTTAATATCATCCTAACTGTATTACGATGCGCAGTTTTAATTTTATCTGACAATTCTTTCTCATCGATTTCGTCGAAATTGAATTTGGGTTGAGCTGAGTTAATTATTTCTGCATTTAAGTTCAATATTCCAGTTTTGACGGCATTAATTGTTGGTGTTATGATATATTTTGCCGATAAAACTGCTAATAATCTTTTTAAAAAAATAAGAAAATCATCTTCAAATGTATCTTTGTAATGATAGTGTAAGTAATAGATGACAACAGGATATTTCCAAAACTCATTAGGATAAGAGGTCAGAGCATCCAAAATTTGTTTTATTTCCATATTTTCGGACCATTTTTCATTTTCTAGTGAGACTCTATTATTTATCACTATCCACAAATTTAAAATGGCATTTAAGTTTTGCATTAAATCCTGTGAGTATAGTTTTTCGAAATTATTTTTTGCATAATATTTTCTAATACCAGGAGTGGTTGTCTTGCGATCGTTTTCATTTGCTCTCAAGTAAAACATATAGTAGTAAAACAACTTTTGAATACTTTCCCCAGCATTTGTAGCTTGTTCATCTAGTTCTTGCCAGAGTTCTATAAATTTCTTTTTTTCATCTGAATTCAAGTGATTATAAATTTTTGCTTTAAAAATATCGGCATCTGATAATGCTAATCCTCTATCGTTTAGAGTTGAAAAAATAGTTAGTGCTGTTTCTTGACTATCGGCTGTAATAGGGAGAAGAATAGCTTGATTTAAGATATTACTGATGAAGTTATAAAAGGACAATGGATTATCTGCAGCATATTCATTAACTAGTTGCTGGAGTAATCTATAATTTTTAGCATAGTTGCTATTTGATTTTTCATCTGCTTTTCCAGAGACTAGTATATTAGCAAATTCTTGATTCCCCTCCTCTCCCATTACCCGGGAACTAATAAGGATTTCATCAAAATTAACTACTCCAGTAGTTGGATTTTGTTTCCAAATTGTTGGTTCGATTTGACTTTTCAAGAAACTGGTCTCAGGACCACCACTTTGTAATTTAGTGTAAATAGCCCTCAACAGCAATAAGAGGCTTGTAATACGCTGTTGTCCATCGATAATTTCCTGTTCTTTATTATCATTTTCATATGAAACTATTGTGCCAAGAAAGTAAGTATTATTTTCATCTTCTGTTGTATTGAGTGTGTATTCAGTTAGATCATCGAATAAAACTTGGATTTGTTCGTCTGACCAAGCATATGGTCTTTGATATTCAGGAATAATAAATCTTTTATTCTTTCCAGTCTCTAATAGTTGTTTGACGCTTCTTTTGTCAACATTTATTGATGTAGTCATAGAAGAAATTCCTTTGATTTGTTTATAATATAGCTAATTATATCAATTTTTTAGTTTTTTTTCTAAGAAATATAAATTTTTCGGAAAGTCAAGGTTATTATTATTTATGATATACTGGTACCGTAATTATATCCTTTAGAAGAGGTGAAATTCATGGATTATGTAGTGAGATTACATTTGAAGACTGGAACTGATTTCAGACAGGGATTGGTAGATTTCTGTTTAAATAGTAAAAAACAGTATGTTGCTATTGGGTGGAGTGGTCAGAGTGAAGATCTCTCCCGCGAGAGCTTTCAAGAGTATTATTGCAGGGTTAAAGAGTTGTCTGGAAGAGCTAATCCAGCAATTAACGTTTTTAAGGATGCTAAAGTAGACGATTTATTCTGGACACGAGATCTGGATGGTAATTACTGGATTTGTAGAGTTATATCGCCTGTTGAAGTAGTATGTGATAAACTGTTGGATATTGGAGCAGTCTTACCAGTCGAAGCTTATAATTTTGGAATGCAAGTGCCTGGACAAATTAAATCGTCTTTCAATAGACCGCGAGGTGGTACTGTTGAAAGAATTCGTGATGGAATAATCATTGAGTATTCAAAAACAATTTTTAATCGATTATCAAGCAGTAAATATTATAAGGTTATTCCTCAAGAGGGTAATCTTTTAGACAATCTACCTGATTTTGACTTAGAGGAGCTTGTAATATCTTATTTACAAATAAAAGAGAACTACTATGTTCTGTCTAATTCAATAGCAAATAAATCTACTACAATTAAGATTGAGTGTGAGATGATTTCTAGAGATGTTGATAATCCCCGAAAAGCGGTGCTTCAAGTAAAAGGGAAAAAAGCCAAAGAACTTGATGCTTTAGAATTCAACCGATATGTTGAGGATGGGTATCTAGTATATCTGTATGCACCTAAAATAATCAATCTAAATCAGATTAACAATGTGGTTCGAATAACTAATGATGATCTATTAGATTTTTACAAGGAGAATAAATCCATACTTCCATTATCAATTACTCAGTGGGAAACTCTATTCGAGAGTAATAATTGCTAAGTTATTTACTTGAATTTTCCCTCATTCAATAAAACTTATACAAATTTTTTGAAATAAAAAGATATTGGAAATCTATCAGTTACTGATATCAAGCTGTTAAGAAATTACCTAAAACAAAACCTTGTCAAACCAGGCTTGAAGAAAGCTCGTAAAGCATCACAATTCTCAAAACGTTAATATCCAGTTATATCAACGTTTCAGAGCACTTTGCGAAGATTTCGCAAGGTGCTTTTTTGTTGAAAAAAGTGCTTTGGTAATCCTTTTGGTAATCTTTCGAGACTTGGTTTTTGGTCAATATGAGGCTGAGCAATAAATCTAGTTCATTTAGCCTTATTAAGATACTCTGCAAATTTTGTAATTGACTGTTTTTCACCAGCTTTTGTAGCATGACTATAGGTATCTAAAGTCATCTGGCTACTAGCATGACCTAGACGCTTAGCGGTATTAACTGGGTCAATTCCCATTTCAATCATCAAGGTTGCGTGAGTGTGTCTAAACCCATGTGGGCTAATCTTTTTAAGATTATGCTTACGTATAATACGTTTTAGAATATTGTTGATATAGTCAGCGTGTAAGGGTTCTATCTCACCATCTCGGTTGCAGTATGTAAACATAAATTCTTTGTCGAGAGAAAGAGGCTGTACTGATAATTGCCACTTTTCTCTGCTAGTTTCCTGTTTCCATTTGTTGAGGATAGAATAGGTTTCATCATCAAGATAGATAGAGCGTACAGAGAATGTATTTTTAGTTCCTTTTTCAATGGCATGACCATCTATTCTTCCTAAACTTTTGCTAACTGTTAATAGTTGATTTTCAGAATCAAAATCTTCCCACTTGAGAGCATATAGTTCTCCCTTGCGTAATCCGCTATAAGCTAATAATCGGAATAGCGCATAATGTTTATAGGGTTCATTTTCCAAAATAATTATCAAAAATTGATGCAACTCGTTAACTGTCCAATAGTTCTCACTGACAGTTTTTTTGAGTTTAGGCATAATCACTTTGCTCATAGGATTACGTTCAATATAATTCATGTTAATAGCAAATTCAAAGATTTTTGAAGTGTATGACTTGATTTGCTTTATGTTCTTGAACGATTTAGCTTTATCAGTAATAAAGGTTTGGCAGTCTAATGGACTAATTTTTGAAATCTTTTTCTCCCCAAAAATCGGAAGAATATGAAGACGATATAAGTCAGCCGTTTTTTCAGCTGTAGTTGGTTCCACAGTATCTTTGTAGGCTTCGTACCACTTTTGATACAAGTCTTTGTAAAAACAGGAAGCTTGACTTGGAATTTTAACAAAAGTTCCAGAATTCAGCTGGTGAGTAATAGATGCTTCATGCGCTTTTGCAGCTTTACGAGTTTTAAATCCCCTCTTGGTGTAATATTTTTTCTTGCCGTAGTTGTTTAGACCAAGGTAAATTTTGACAAAATAGGTTGTTCCTTTAAGTGATTGGTATTTGTGAACTGACATAACATTCCTCCGCATTATTCAAGTTTTCGGAGCTTATGTAATTGAGAAATGTTAGCTTATTTTTTTTCGCGATCTGTTCGTCTAATTTGATATTCTTCTGTCTGAGTCCAGGTCTTCCAAAGATCTGATTCACGATTTTGGCTGTTCATGTGCTTGATTAAATGTTTGATAAATGTATCTTCATAATCAACCAAGTAACCTGATAAGAAACGTCTAAATTCATCTGAGAACGCCTCATTTAGGGGCATAGACAGATGAATTTCTCCCAGCTCGATACTTTTCTTAAGTCTATCCACATCGCTCTTAAAGGGCGTTACAGAGGTGATTTCTGATGTTTTAAAACTATCTGCGACGATTTTCAAATTAGATGGTGCATTTTTATCATCATCTAGACCTAAAATATAGGCTACTGAAACACCAAAGTAGTCCGCAAGCTTTTGGGCATTTTCTTTTTTAGGTGTCCGTATGCCTTGATTATATCCCGACAAGGTAGGGTAAGCTATATTTGTAGCAGAACTGATTTCAGTTAATTTTTTGCCGCTGTCTTCTATTAACTTTGTAATATGATTGGTCATAACTACCTCCTTTTCAGTATTATACCACACTTTTATTCTTTTTGAATAAAAACAGTTAACAAAAATTCAAAATGAATAATAGATAAATTCGGAGTTTATGTAATTGAGAAATAGAAATGAGGTAACGAGATGTCAGAAGAAACAACTTTGGTTGTCCAACTTCCCAAAGCACTAGAAAAGCAATTACGAGCTCACTATGATGAGATGATTGCAACAGCAGTGGAGCGAGCTTTAGAGGATAAAGAGCTTTATAAACCGATGGTGCGAATGGCTGCTTTAGCAAGATGGTTAGATGTGTCTATAACCACTTTGCAAAAATGGACACGTGAGGGCATGCCAACTATGGTAATAGATGGTGTCACACTTTATGATAAACGGGCTGTGACACGCTGGTTGAAGCAATATGAAAGATAAAGAGGAACATTTATGAGTGATGTTCGGTGGATTAAGATAACAACGGATATTTTTGATGACGAAAAGATTCAGTTGATTGAATCAATGCCAGAGGGTGATACCCTAATTGTTATTTGGTTCAAGTTGTTAGTCTTAGCGGGCAAACAGAATTATAGTGGCGTACTAGCTCTAGGTGATAAAATCTTTTACACGGAGGAAATGTTGACGACGGTTTTCAGGCGAAAAGCTACAACGGTCAAATTAGCTTTAAAGACCTTTGAACAATTTAGCATGATAGCCTTTGTAGATGGTGCTGTCACCATTCCTAACTGGGAAAAACATCAGAATATTGATGGTCTTGAGAAAATTCGTCAGCAAACTAGAGAAAGGGTAACACGCTTTCGTCAAAAGCAAAAAGCGGTTGTTAGTGGTAAAGAGCAGTTAAAACTGGAATGTAACGTTACAGAAGCGTTACTTGTAACGGATGGTAACGGTCAAGTAACGCAATAGATTAAGAACAAGAGTAAGAAGGAGAATAAGACTATACTGGATAATAGTTCTATAGAGACTCAACCTTATATCAAACCTGAATATTATTCGTTGCTACAAATCACTGCAGACAAGTACAGTGAGAAGTTTATTTATCCTTACAATTATAGTCTGACTCATCAACAAAAGATGCTAATTGGTCAATTTTTGAGTGATGGCTACATGATAAGTGATGAGGTTTTGACTATGATTGATAGGGTTTCAGAAGATGTAGAGTCTCCCCTAGCTTATCTAATCAGTTCCATGGAACGGTTAAAAGAGGAGAGGTTGTTAGAAGCGAAAGCCATTGCCCATGAAAATGCTAGAAGAAAGTATCAAAAGAAATAGAGGTAAGAAGAAATGACAAATTATTATCAACTTGAGAACATGCTAGTGGCTGGTTTTAAGTCGCAGGATGAATATGAACGGTATCAAGCGTTAAAACAAGACTATGAAGCCGAGACGTTGGATTACAGTTTTTCAATCAGAGAAATTGTTAGTCAGTTGGAAGTTATTATCGAAACCAAGGAAAATGACTTTCCAGATTTGGAATTAGGTTTGCTACATGACTATCAAACCCTGGTGGAATGTTTACGGAAGCATGATGTTGTTCAGGCGGAATTTTATAGAAAGAAGGTGCAGCATGGCTGAACGCTATCGGACAGTTCTAAAAAAATTCTACATTACTGAATCACAGAATCAAGCCTTAGATTATCTTATCAGCTATACAGGATTAAGAAATTTTTCCAGCTATGCTAGGAAAATGTTATTCAAGAAAAAGCCGATTGTTGTGACATTTGATGAAACAACGTTTGAGTCATTGTTGTTTTCCTTGAGGAGAATTAAGAATAATTTGAATCAGTTAGCAAGAATTGCAGAACAAGTTCAGGATAGTCAAGCCATGCGAGCTATGGGATACAGTGTTCAAATGATTGGAAAGCATGAAAAAGTGTTACTCAAACGCCATAAGCAGAAGAAGGAGAGGTTGCTATCAAAAGTCGATTGAGGAAGAAGAGGATCAAAAATATCGTAAATCAGGTCTTTTTGACGGAAGAAGAAAATATGAGATTGCTAGCTCTGATGTCGGAGGAAGAGGAGATAAACTTTTCAGCCTATGCCAGAAAGAAACTATTTAACAACGAGCTAGAATCATGGACAGTCAGTTTTCCTGAGTATGAGCAGTCGACAGAGCAATTGATTCAAATTGGTCGCTCAATCAATGTCATTGCTAAGTTGTCAACTCAGGTTGGAACTATTTCGCAATCGGATTTTATAGAGCTGGGTAAGTTGGTGACTCGATTGATGGAAGTAGTGGAGAAAGAAATTTCAGTCGTACCCCAAAAGAAGTCCCGCAAAAAGTGAATAAAACCGTTGGCAGCAGCCAGCGGTTTCTTGTGTTCTTCTGAACTTCAGTTGCCTAGCAATGTCACCCCCGTATTTAACCCGGGACAATGAGAAAGGACCGAGAAACTTGAGTTTAGGTCTTTGCGAGCTCAGATAGTGTGTATACACTATCGCAAAAAATCCACTACCAAAAGTGAGCAGACGGCTCCTTTAGGTGATGGATTTTAATACTTGGGGCAAAGCCCCAAACCCCTCACGACAAACGCATTAAGAAAATTTTGTTTTCAGAAAACTAGATTCATAATGACAAAATCAATCAAAGTAGTACACTATAGATGAGGTGACTACGATGATTGATTTATTATTTCTATTGATGATTGTGCAGGTGAATTGGATAGTCGTCAATCTTGGAAAATTCGCTACCCCTTATCAACCATTCTATTTCTTGTCTTCGTTTGTCAGTTAGCAGGGATTGAAACTTGGAAAGAGATGGAAGATTTTATTGAAATGAATGAACCATTGCTTGCGACCTACGTTGATTTGAGTGATGGTTGTCCATCTCATGATACCTTGGAGCGTGTGGTTAGTCTTGTTAATTCAGACCGTTTAAAAGAGCTTAAAGTTCAATTTGAACAATCATTGACAAGTTTAGATGCGGTTTATCAACTGATATCAGTGGATGGTAAAACGATTTGAGGTAATCGTGGTATAAATCAGAAGCCTGTTCATATTGTAACGGCTTACGATGGAGGTAATCATTTTAGTTTAGATCAGGTAGCGGTTAAGGAGAAAAGTAATGAAATTGTTGCTATTCCTCAGTTCTTGCGGACGATTGATATCCGTAAAAGCATTGTAACGATAGACGCAATGGGGACGCAGACAGCTATCGTTGATACTATTATTAAAGGGAAAGCAGACAATTGCTTAGCCGTCAAAGGAAATCAGGAAACACTTTATGACGATATTTCTCTTTATTTTAGTGATGTCAACTTATTGGAAGAACGACAAGAAAAGGGACAGTAATATCAGACCGTTGAAAAAGCTAGGGGACAGATTGAAGTTAGAGAATACTGGGTGTCTTCCGATGTCAAATGGTTGTGTCAAAATCCTCCTAAATGGCATAAATGACGTGGTATTGGGATGACTCGTAACACCATTGATAAGGATGGTCAGCTGAGTCAAGAGGATTGTTATGTTATCTTTAGCTCAAATCCAGCTGTCCTCACATTTGCCAATAGTGTACGAGGTCATTGGTCTGTAGAAAGTATGCACTGGTTATTGGACGTTGTTTATCGTGAAGATTATAATCAGACATTGAATAAAAAGGCAGCGTCTAACCTTAATCTTATCCGAAAAATGTGCTTATATTTTCTAAAAGTGATGGTATTTCCTAAAAAAGGCCTCAGCTATCGTCGTAAACAACAGTATATTTCTGTTCATTTGGAAGATTATTTCGTCCAATTATTTGGAGAGAAATGTTATAGCAAGCGATTGCTCTTTTAATAGTCAACTATAGAGCAGACTGTTTTGGGTTTGATAAGAAAAATGACAAATATCTACGAAAACGCTTGCATCAATGATTTGGTTTCGTTATACTAAACTTGCGTAAACAAAATAAGTTTTTGGAGGATTACTATGAATCACTTGACCAATCGTAAACGCTCTATTTTTAGTGATAGACGTCAGTTTTTTGGGATTCGTAAGTTAAAGGTAGGCGTAGCATCAGTCTTGTTAGCGTCTGCTTTGATGTTAGGGGGAGCATCTGTTGAACAGGTATTGGCCCAAGAGGCTACTAGTGAGGCTGCAGAGGTATTGGTAACTGAGCAACCAGCAGGAGAAGAGCAAGCTGTAGAGGAAGCTCCTTTAGTTTCCGAAGGAAGAAAAGGAAGCGCTTCTGATGCTGTAGCAAGACCTGTTGTAATAGATGACACGAGTTCTAGCACGGAGTCAGTTGATGCTGCAGAGACACCTTCTATTGTAGAAGCAGCGGCTTCAGTTGATCAAGTCCCTGATGAGAAAGCACCGATTGCAGAGCAGACCATTCGGGTTCATTTCGAGGAAGTGACTGAAGATGCGGAGCAGTACGGTTTGTGGACTTGGGGAGCTGTGGAAAATCCGTCTGATGGCTCAAAATGGCCTAGCGATGCGCAGCCATTCTCTAATAACCAGAAAGATGAATTCGGGCATTATATTGATGTCAAGCAGGCTGAGAGCAAGGGCGATATTGGTTATTTACTGCTGAAAAATGGGGAAAAAGTTGCTGAAGGAGACCAAAAAATTCAGCCCATTAGCCCAGAAGTCAATGAAGTCTGGGTGAGAAAAGATTTTACGACATATACTTATCAGCCTTTATCGGAAGATCATCTGGTGCGGATTAACTATCGCCGTGAGGACAATAACTATGATGGTTGGGGCGTTTGGCTTTGGGGTGATGTGGAAAAGGCTAGTGGTAAGTGGCCAACGGATGCTCTAGAGTTTACAGAAGTCGGTCCTTACGGTGCCTACGTTGATGTGCCGTTGTCACGCGCTCTGGACTCTAACGTTGGCTTTTTGATCCTTAATAAAAAATACCCAGAGGGGGCTGGTAATAAGTCTGTTGATTTTAAATTCTCAGATCGCAAAGAGCACAGTCAGATTTTCCTGCGTCAAGGGGATGATACGGTTTATACCAATCCCTACTATGTGGCAACGGTAACAGGTCAAGATTTTGCCAAAGCCGTTCCTGGGAATAAAGCTGTACAGGTAACAGCGACGAGTCTTCGCGCCTTCAATAGTAACGAAACAGGGATCATTGATGTTCAACTAGATAATCCTAATCAAGCGGTTATCACCAGAATGACGGTAGATACAAGGGCTATTGGTGGAGGTGAAATTACCATTTCCCCAGAATTAAATCGTGTGACCATCACAGCTAGCTCAACGACTCAAGCTGGCTCTTATGATCTACCGGTTCGTGTTTATGATGCGGATAATGGTTATTATGATGGTCGTGTGACCGTGACCATTTCCCCAAGAGAAAGGACAGCTACGAAACGTGATTGGGATGAGCAGGTGATTTATTTCATGCTGACTGACCGTTTCTATAATGGTAATCCTGCAAACGACAACCCTTATAACCAACCTTATGCAAGTGCTAAAAATATGGCTGGAACCTACAAAGGTGGAGATTTCAAAGGAGTTACGGAAAAATTAGATTACTTAAAAGAACTTGGTGTGACAAGCATTTGGGTGACGCCAATTGTGGAAAATGTTCCTCAAAATGTGAGTACAGATGAAGGTGGTGAGTATTACGCCTACCACGGCTATTGGGCGAAGAATTTTGAAGCCTTGAATCCGCATCTAGGCACTCTGGCTGAATTTCATGAGTTGATTGATCAAGCGGCAGCGCGTGGCATCACTATCATTGTTGACGTTGTTCTAAACCATGCAGGTTATGGGGCAGAAGAAACCTTTAAGGGCATGGTACGGACAAAAGAAGAGGATAAACAAGGAGATGATGAAAAAGGCTCGCTGTCTAATCTTCCAGACTTCAAGACAGAAGAGAAGGCAGTGCGTGATCAATTGGTGGCTTGGCAGACAGAATGGCTGAAAAAAGCGACAACTGCAAAAGGCAATAGCATCTATGGTTTCCGTGTGGATACCGTGAAACACGTTGACGATGTGACTTGGCAACATTTCAAAAATGAATTGGCTTTGAAAGATAAGGATTTCCACCTCTTAGGCGAAAGCTGGGGAGCCAACTATAAGGACACTAAGGGCGATTTGGGAACAGGTACCATGGATAGCCTTCTTGATTTTGGCTTTAAGGACATTGCCAAACTAGCGGTCAACGGTCGCCTTAAACAGGCAGAGGAAGAGTTGGTTGCTCGCAATAAGGCTTTATCAAGCAACTATACCTTGGCACAATTCTTGGGTAGCCATGATGAGGACGGGTTCCTGTATAGTATTGAAAATGATATCGGCAAGTTCAAATTAGCTGCCAGTCTGTTAGTGACTGCCAAAGGTCAACCAGTCATTTATTATGGTGAGGAACTCGGACAGTCGGGCGCGAATAACTGGCCTGTTTATGATAACCGCTATGATTTCGATTGGGCCTCTACGCAATCGAACTCAATTCTTGAGCATTACCGAAAGGTTCTAGCCTTTAGAAATGCTCACAGCACGCTCTTATCTCGTGGGGAGCGTAGCACGGTTGCCGTAAATGATAGCCAGCAATGGTTGCTAAGCAAACGTTCAACGGATAATGACGCGGCCTACCTTTTGTTCAATGCCAAGACAAAAGCTCAAACAATCCGAGTGGTGGTCAGTGATGCAGCAACGCAAGTGCAAGATGCTTATAGTGGCAAGATTTATACTGCCGTAGAGGGCGAAGATGGCAAATGGTATGTGGACTTGGAAGCTCCTAGCCTAGCTGACGGTGGTACCATGCTCTTGACAGCCACTTCTGGTGATTTGTTATCTGCCACTGTACCCGAGGCTAGTGATGAAGCTATTCAGGAAAATCATTTGCGGATTCATTTCAAACAGTTACCATCTGACAATCTCGACAGCCTAGGGCTTTGGATTTGGGAAGATGTGGCTGAGCCCTCAAACGGTTGGCCTAATGGGGCACTCAGTCTATCGCAGGTTAAACAGGATAGTTATGGTTATTACCTTGATGTCAAGCTAATTGAGGGAGAGCGAGATAAGATTGGATTGTTGATCAATAACACTGCTGGAACGAATCTGACTGGTGACAAGGTGATTGACCTAATTAGCCCAGATATGAACGAAGTCTGGCTTGATGAGACCTTCAAGGCGCATTATTACCAACCACAAGCTGAAAAGACCATCCGTATCAATTACCTTAGGACAGATGGCCATTATGCCAATAAATCGATCTGGTTCTGGGGAGATGTGGATAAGACCGTCAGTGACCGTCTAGGCGATTGGCCAAATGGCATTGATTTTGAACACCTGGGTAAATATGGTGCCTACCTTGATGTGAAGCTTTCAGATGTGAACAGTCTAGGCTTTCTTCTATTAGATGAAAGTAAGACAGGAGATGATGTGAAAATTCAACCAACAGATTATATCTTTAAGGATTTGAAAAATCATACGCAGCTTTTCGTGAGAGATGATGACCCAACAATTTATACCAATCCATACTTTGTGAACACTGTTCGCATGACAGGGGCTCAGCAGATTAGCCCGACTCAAATTCAGGCTAGCTTGACAAGTCTTGAAGGGGTTGATAAGGAGCACTTATTGAAAAACCTCGCACTGGTAGATCACAAGCAACAGCCTGTCACCATTATCGACCTTACCTTAGATACGGCAACCAATCGTATTACCTTAAAAGGCGAGTTTACAGCTCAGCAATCCCCTTATCAGTTGACATATCTCAGTGACCGTTTCGATGTTCGTCAGAATTGGCAGTACAAGGATGCCCTTTATGCCTATGATGGGGAACTTGGGGCGCGTGTGTCAGATGAGGGAGCGACCGTTGCTCTGACCGTATGGTCTCCAAGTGCCGATCAGGTCTCTGTTATCCTCTACGACAAACAAGACCCAGATAAGGTTGTTGGTAAAGTAGCCATGACTAAGGGTGAAAAGGGCGAATGGTCAGCTACACTTAATCATGCGGCTATCCCAGGTGTTTCCGATTTTCGTGGGTATTACTACCATTATGCTATCCAGCGAGGGGGTAAGACGGCTCTAGCTCTGGATCCTTATGCCAAATCATTAGCAGCTTGGAATAGTGACTTGGCGGACAAAGGGGATGCCTATAAAGTGGCTAAGGCTGCAATTGTTGATGTAGCAGCGATTGGTCAGAAGGATAAGGGATTTGCGACCATTCAAGGCTTTACCAGCCGTGAAGACGCCATTATCTATGAAGCTCATGTGCGTGATTTTACATCAGACCCTGCCATCTCAGGGGAGCTCAGCCAGCAGTTCGGTACCTTTGCTGCCTTTATCGACAAATTGGATTACCTCAAATCTCTTGGCGTGACCCATGTGCAATTGTTGCCAGTTATGAGCTATTATTTTGCCAATGAAGGCAAAGCCAGCGAACGCATGTTGGACTATCGTTCAAGTGATACCAATTATAACTGGGGCTATGATCCGCAGAGCTACTTTGCTTTGACAGGCATGTATTCAACTGATCCGACAAATCCGGCAAAACGCATTGCAGAATTCAAGCAGTTGGTATCTGAAATTCATAAACGGGGCATGGGTGTGATTCTCGATGTGGTTTATAACCATACGGCTAAAGTTGACTTATTTGAGGATCTAGAGCCTAATTATTACCACTTTATGGATAATCAAGGAACGGCTAAAACCAGTTTTGGTGGAGGACGTCTTGGTACTACTCATTACATGACTCGCCGTGTACTGGTTGATTCCATCCGTTATTTGGTGGATGAATTTAAGGTGGATGGTTTTAGGTTTGATATGATGGGAGATCATGATGCGACGGCTATTGAGGCAGCCTACAATGCTGCTAAAGCCTTAAATCCAAACATCATCATGTTGGGTGAAGGATGGATTACCTATGCTGGTGATGATAACATGCCTGAGCAGCCAGCAGACCAAACGTGGATGGCTAAGACAGACACCGTTGCTTCTTTCTCTGATGATATTCGCAACCAGCTCAAATCAGGCTATCCAAACGAAGGAACACCAGCCTTCATTACAGGTGGTGCCAAATCAATTGAAACGATTTTCAATAATATTAAGGCGCAGCCAAGTAATTTTGTTGCTGATGATCCAGGCGATGTGATTCAGTATATTGCTGCACATGATAATCTGACCCTCTTTGACATTATCGCGCAGTCCATCAAGAAAGACCCGTCCCAAGCCGACAATCTGCGTGAGATTCACAAACGGTTACGTCTCGGCAATCTTTTGGTCTTGACTTCGCAAGGGACACCCTTTATCCATTCGGGGCAAGAATACGGTCGTTCTAAGCAATTTTTAGCAGAGAGTCACCGACAACCTGTCGCGGATGATCAGGTTCCAAATAAGGCGCACTTGTTAACCAACGCTGACGGTAGTCCATTTGATTACCCGTATTTCATTCATGATTCCTATGACTCAACAGATGCTATCAACCGCTTTGATTGGACTAAGGCAACCGACAGTAAGGCCTATCCAGAGCATGTGAAGAGTCAAGCCTTTACGAGAGGATTGATTGCCCTTCGTCGTTCAACAGATGCCTTTCGCTTGAAGACTAAGGAAGACGTGGACCAGGCTGTCACCTTGATTACTCAGCCAAATGCCAACGGTGTGACGGCTTCTGACCTTATCATTGCCTATCAAACCGTAGCAAGTAATGGTGAGATCTACGCTGTTTTCGTCAATGCGGATACTAAAGCGCGTGATTTTGTCTTGACTGATGCTTATCAAGCACTGCGTAAAGCGGAAGTATTGGTAGATGGTTCCAAAGCTGGAACCGTAGCTATCACCTCACCAGTAGGGGTGGTCTTTACGGAACATGGCTTGCGCTTAGACCCATTGACTGCAACGGTATTGCGATTAGCAGTTGCTAAGGAAGTGCATCAGCCAGAACAAGAAACAGTGAAGGGAATAAATGGTAAGGACCAAGTAGAAAAATATAATCAAACAGAGCAGAAGTTGCCAGTGGTTACCCCTAAACAGGAAACCGTAGTATCGTCATCGCAGTCGTCTAGTCAATCGGTAGTTGAGGAGCAGCAAGCCGTTCGAGAATTACCTCAAACAGGTGAGTCTGATGATTATACGGTGCTGTCTGTTGCAGGCAAGGAAGCGCATCGGCCAGAACAAGAAACAGTGAAGGGAATAAATGGTAACGACCAAGTAGAAAAATATAATCAAACAGAGCAGAAGTTGCCAGTGGTTACCCCTAAACAGGAAACCGTAGTATCGTCATCGCAGTCGTCTAGTCAATCGGTAGTTGAGGAGCAGCAAACCGTTCGAGAATTACCTCAAACAGGTGAGTCTGATGATTATACGGTGCTATCTGTTGCAGGCATGGTAGGACTAACGGCACTTGGACTTGTAGAGAGCAAGCGCCGCCCTTCCTCTAGCACCGATAATGACTAAGTTCTCTCCTTAATCAAAATCCCATTTTCCTCGGAAAATGGGATTTTTTCTCTATGCATATGGATTGCCAACATTGTTTTAGTCTATTGCTCAGACAATGTTTTAGCGTTATACTCCAGTGGATTGATAATGGAATAGGACAAAAGGGGCCACTTAGAGAGGGTCTAAGATATAAAAAAGTCTGCCAGAGAAGGGCAGACTTTTGGAGATTAACGTGGGCTGATACCTAGAAAAATATGACCATAGCAGCTAATGCGAGTCATTTTCCAGACGGGTGACCAAACGATTTCAACACTGGCAGAATCAATACGGTCAATGGTCGTCAATTTTTCAACCACTTCCGCAGGCATGGTATCTGAGCAGGTGCAGTTGGCATCGGTAAAGATCATGATGAGGTGGCAATGGTTTCGAGCTGTGCGATCAATACGTTGCTAAGGGCACGGGCACGTTCATTTAAGACAATATCCTCTCTCATGGGCAATCCTCTCTAAGCTGATAATGATTAATTATAATATAATTGAAAAATAAAATCAAGAATTTTCAGAATTCTTATTAGTGATTATCATTCGAAAGTGATAATGTCTTAGCTAGGTCGAATGTGAAAATGTCCCGTCTGTTAAACTAGAAAGATGAGGAAAATAGAACTAACTATGATAGAGTCAAAGAAATACGCAGTCATCAAAGCTGTTTGTGAGGGTAAAAAACAGAAAAACAGGACTTGTGTAGAATTAGGGTTAAGCAAGAGGCAGGTGAACCGATTGATACTAGCCTATCAAGAGAAAGGAAAGTCAGCTTTCGTTCATGGTAATAGATCAAAAAGACCAACTCATGCCATGTCTTTAGAAACAAAGATAAGGATTATCGAGAAATATCAACGTTACGGTGATTTAAGACCAAATGTTGTTCATTTCTGCGAACTACTAGCGGAAGAAGAAAACATCGCCTATTCAGATACCACTGTTAGAAAACTACTCTACCAAGCAGGGTTTCTATCTCCAAAGACACAACGAGCAACGAAAAGACGATTGAAACAAGAAGCCAAACAAAAGAAAAGGGAGGCAGAAAAAAGAGGAGCCAAACTCCCAACTGATTCCATCTTCTTTGAAGAACCTGACAAAGCTCATCCCAGCAGAGCAACCTCATCACTGGTTTCAGGGATGGCAGAGCCTATCCCATTGATGAGTTCAAAAAGATTGACCGTGAGATGCATGACACTCCTTTGGACTTATCCTTTGAAGAAATTCCTGTGGTTAATCACAAGGGTGAAGACGATGTGATTTTTGTCATCTCAGTTGAATTATCTTCAAACCGAGTGATTGCTACGCCTAATGATGAGGTTTACCTGCGTCAGGGAGATGAGACGGTTAAGCTCAGTTATGAACAACGAACTCGACTTAGCTATGATAAAGGACAACGTTTCTTTGAGGATGAAGTTGTGGCTGATGCGACCTTGGAAGACATCGATGATGACCTGGTTCAGGACTTCAAAAATCGATTTGACATTTCAGACCGTTCGACAGAAGAAGTCCTCAAAGCTCGGCGTTTTCTGGTCAATGGAAAATTGACCAAGGCGGCTATCTTACTTTTTGGCAAATACCCGTCAGCCTTCTTCCCTCAAGCTCGTGTTCGTTTTCAGCGGTTTGATGGCACGGACATAGGGACAGGGACTAGTTTTAATGTTATCAAGAAAGTAACCTTTGATGATGCTCTGCCGAGCCTGATTATCAAGGCTCGCGATTTTATTCGTACCCAGCTGCGTGAGTTCCAATATCTGGATGACAATGGGCAATTTCAAATTTTGCCTGAGTATCCAGAATTTGCCTGGTTTGAAGGTGTTGTCAATGCTGTTACTCACCGTGATTACTCTGTTTATGGCGACCATATTCGTGTGCTCATGTTTGATGATCGACTGGAAATTCATAGCCCAGGAAAGCTGCCAAATATCGTCACCGTTGACAATATCAAGCATGAACGTTTTTCAAGAAATCCTCGGATTGCCAGAACCCTGACGGAGTTTGGAGGGGTCCGTGAGATGAATGAAGGTGTTAAACGGATTTACTCAGAGATGGAATCAGCCTTTCTTCATGAGCCAAAATACTATGAACCTGGGAACAAGGTTGTTCTGACGCTTGAAAATAATATTGTCAGTCGACACCTACGAACTCGAGATAGTTTAGAGAAACAGTTTACTGATTTTGGCGACCTCAATGCCGATGAGCAATTGTTGATCCATTACATGTACAATTCAGGAGAGAAGATGACAACTGCAAAAGCCATTGAACTGACAGGAAGAAGTCGTAAGTTTATTGTAAAAACGATGAAAAAATTACAAGAATTGGGTATGGTTGACTGGTATGGAGCCAATAAAAATGACAGAAATCAATACTATACTTTAACGAAAAATTAGCCTATCCGCTAAGAGATAGGATACAGTAGGATACAGAAAAGTGGTCTTCAACGAAAGGTTGATAACCACTTTTTAATTATAATTTTGTTACGATTCCATCTTGCTTGAGGAAGTGAATAATTGTTTTCTTTAAATCTTCAAAATCTCCTTGAAAGGTAGCAATTTCAACTGTCTTTTCAAGTCCATCCTGCAAGGAAAGATTGGATTGGTAACCATTCATTGCTAGAAACATATGCAAGGCAAGAACAGCAGTTCGTTTATTGGCATTATAAAAAGGATGTTTCTTAATCAAATTTATCCAGATAATAGCAGCTTTACTGTAGATATCTGGATAGAGAACTTTTCCGAAAATCTCTTGTTTAGGCTGTTCAACAATCATTTGAAGACTATTTGGATCAGCAATGCCAACAGGTTCATTAGGAGAATATTTGCCAATAACCATGACATTGATTTTGATAATATCTTCAGCAGTTAGATATCTCATCTCTCTACCAATTCTTTCAAAAGCTCATCGTATTGGTTCATGGCTTTTTCTAGTTCTTTATCAAAATCAAATTTTGGCTCAGCTTTACGAATGATAACGTTATTTCCTGAAGTGACGAATTCAATTTCTTCTCCAATTTCTGCTCCAAGAGTTTCTTTAATTTTATTGGGAATTGTAATGACAGTACTATTTCCTGTTTTTCTCAAGATAACATTCATGGTTCTACCTCCGTTTGTATATACATTATAAAATGAACTTACAAAAAAGTAAAGTGAATACACATTGTTTCTCAATAACATAAGCTCCGAAAACATAATTTTGGTAATCTAATGGTAATCCATGATTTATAAGATTGGGTTATAAGTATCTATTTTTAATGAAAATGATTCTTGAAAGCTTAATTTAATAGGCTTTTATAGATATTTTACTTCGGTCACCCAAAACCAGGTCTCAAAAAAGCCCGCAAGGCATCACAATTCTCAAAACGTTAAGAACCGCTTTACACCAACGATTACAAGCATTTTGCAAGTTTCTTGCAGGGTGCTTTTTTTGCTTTTGATACCTTTTTTGATATCGTTTTGGAAAAAACTTCTACATCTTTTTTGACTGTTATTTTGCTTTGAGATAGTCCGCAAATTGATTGATGGACTTATCTTCTCCTTTAGTTGTTGAATGGCTATAGGTGTTTATAGTCATCTGACTACTTGTATGACCTAGTCTTTTAGCTGTGTTGACTGGGTCAACTCCAATCTCAATCATCAAGGTTACATGCGTATGCCTGAAACCGTGAGGACTGATTTTTCTTAACCCATGTTTTCTGATAATCCGTGATAGGACGTTGTTGATATAGTCTGCATGTAGTGGTTCAATAGAACCTGACCGTATACAATAAGTGAAGTTAAAATCTTGCTCGATAGAAAGAGGTGCGACTGCTGGCCCTGCCCCCCAATAATAGGCAACCAGAAAAACACTTTTATACGCCTGATTTTCTGTATTGAACAGGAGACAGATCGTTTAATCGCTGTTAAATTCTAGTGTCATTATAAAATGTCATGTCAGTTTTGACAATAGGTGTGATACTCTCTTTAGTTAAGTGTCTCCACTTATGGAGATAGAAGGTTTCAGACTTTAAGACAGAATGGAACCATTCGATACAGGCATTACCTGCTGGTGTTTCCTTACGGGACATGGATCGGGTAATGCCTTTTTCTATACAAGCCTGAAAGTATGCCTTTGAAGTGTAAACAGACCCCTGCTCGCTGTGTAATAGAGCTCCCTCAGGTCATTTCAGTTGATTGAGTGTGTCCAGCACAAAGTCCTTATCTTGGCAATCTGAGATGGTATAAGCCACAATCTCACGGTTGTAGAGAGCCATGATAGAAGATAAGTAAAGTTTACGGTTTCCAAAGTAGAGGTAAGTGATGTCTGTGATGAGTTTCTCCATTGGTTTATCCGATAGGAAATGACGGTCCAGTTTGTTATCCGTTACATCGTATGGCTTTCCTGAATTTGGAGCCTTCTTCGGACGTGTACGACAAAGCCAGCCTCTTTCCTTCATCATGCGATAGACTTTTTTATAATTAACGACGACATCAAAACGCTTATTGAGCAAGCGAGTGATGGTTCGGTAGCAGTAAATAAACTAATTTTCCATGCAAAGTTGCTCCATTTTCGCTACAAGACCGTCTCTCTTCTTAGGCTTCTCACTCTTAGATTTCCAACGGTAGAAGGTTGAGCGTTTGACCTTGAAACACTTCAGAATAAGGGCTACTGGATAGATTTTTTTGGAGGTATCCACAAGCTTGATAAGACTTACTTTGTCGATTTTCTTATCAAGCGGCGATACTTTTTTAGTCCTTCCACCTGTAAGCGTAATTGTACTACTTCAGATAGCTGTTCTATCCCTTTACCGTCGGTGTATTGTTTTCCTACAGGTTGGTGGAAGCGATGAAGTTCTTCATTCTCGTACCATTTCGTCCAAGTGTAGATTTGACTATCATTCTTAATACCCAAGGTCTCCATAATGACCTTATTGGACTTCCCCGCCTTTTTCATGTCGATACAGGCTAACTTTGTTTCTACCGAATACGCTTTTTTGACCATAATAAAACACTCCTGTTTCTAGTTTACTAGATTTCTCAACAGGAGTGTTTTTCTGATGTCTCATTTTGTGGGTGCAGGGCCAACCAAGCCATTGCTTATCTTAACGATGGTGAGTTTAAGCAGGTTGTCGCCCCATCACAATTACCTAAAGAGGCCTTTCGTTACTACCTTGCTCCTTATGAGTAGCCTTTTGACGAAGCGAGACAGTACCTAAAAGAAGAACGAGGCTTGTCAGGTGACACTATTGACTTCTTTTACGACAAAGGCGTCCTTATCCAAGCTAATGCCAAGGTTGGAAATGATATTGAACCTGTCCTAGTCTTTAAAAACTTGGATGAGAATGGTCATGTGGTAGGTGCTTCTTTACAAGGTTTAGTGGCTAATCCTGATAAGTATTTCGGACGTGGCTAGACGTGGCTATCTGAAACAAATCATGAAAAATTCCCAACCTTATAACGGCATGCATGTCGATATTGGGATACCAAACAGACTTGTTTTTGCGGAAAGTAGTATTGATCTTATGAGTTACTACGAACTCCACGAAGATGTCTTATCAGATGTTCGTTTGGTTTCCTTAGAAGGTTTGAAGACAGGAACAATGGGACGGCATTTAGTTCAGTTAAAAGCTGAAATGGAAAGGCGACCACTATCATCTAGTTGGACGGATGATATTCTCTCTCAGGGCTTAGATGAGGCAGTGAGTCAGGGCTATTTCAAGGATGGTAAGAATAGTCAGGTTCTAACCTTAGTGGTCGATAATGATCCCAAAGGACAACAATTGCTCAAAGGTTTAAGAGATAAGGGCATCCCAGTCATTGATGCGACATCGCCTAAACAAGAAGACCAATTTAAGATAGATTGGAATGATTATTTAAAACAAGAAAAAAAGGTGAAAATGACCGAAAAACTAGTTGAAACAGAGATAGGTTCATCTAATACGAGTCCACGTCAAGTAACTTATAAGGAAATCGAAGCTGACAATAAAGCCTTATCTCGTAGCCTTCAAGAGAAAATTCAAGCTGGAGAACTCGTTATTCATTATGCGGATGATGCTTATTTCTATGATGTCTTTAATCGTTTAGGTAATAGCCACCCCACCAAACCTTTAACAGAGAAACGCTTAGCAGTCCTCAAACCTCTGAGAAAACAGCTAGAAACGATCACGCTTGATAATGTGGATGCTTATAAAGAAAAAGGCATACCTGAACAAAATTATCTCTACAATGAGATGAAGCCACTTCAGAGACAGCTAGGCACAGATATTTCCACTCGTTTTATTGGTGAGTTGGCCATTGCGGCTTACAATACCAATAATGAATTACAAGGTCTGCAGGTTGACACCTTCAGGACTCGCTTTTATCCTGAGATGGCATTAGAAATGTTCTCTCAAACGATAGGAAGAATCATTGAGTATCCCTTAATAGCAGCAGGAGTTAGGACGGACTATAACTTTGTGACGACGCCTAATGCCTTTCTCAGCTACCTATATAATCAATCAGGGGAAGTTATTATTAATAAAAGTTCTAAAATGAAGTTAGCCACTTAAAAGTATGAAAAAACACCCCAAAGAGATATAATTGTAATCACCACCACAACAATTAGCAGGACTC
>JAKTNK010000011.1 GCA_029593465.1 Streptococcus suis | reverse complement strand
TGTCATCAGGTTACGAAAGCCCCAATGACCTCCTCCGTACCTTTTGGTGTAAGTGTGTCAGCCTTATTTCACTTAGTCCCTGTAACGACTCTTGCGATGATTCACGTCTGTTCACCATAGTATTCTTATCCTAACAGTCCATCTGATTTAGGCTATCAGACTTTCCATATTGTCCCACAGGCTTCCCAACATGACCGTTACCAGTCAAGCAGGCTGTGGTAGGATTACTCCAAATGGATAGAGTAGCTAAACTAGCAATTTACAACACGACTTCTTGTCGCACCTCTCGCTCTGGATCGACAATGATGATGCGGTCTTCGGGGTATCTGAGAATGGTTGGGATGATTTCCGTTGTTTTGACCGTCATCCCCTTACCTGACCCTGTTGACCCTGCCACCATCCCATTTGAAGCATTCAAATCTCGTTTACGGTCAAGGGTGATGACGTTATGAGAGAGCTGGTTTTGTCCGTAATAAATGGCTTTGGGGCTGTCAGAGTGCAGATCAACATTGGTAAAAGGAACTTGTGTCGCAATGTTCGTGCTTAGCATGTCCCGCATCAAGCGTTGTTTAACATTTAAGAAGGGTTGCCCAATCGGAAGATTAGTGTTTAGCCCTTCTTCTTGATAGTAGTAACACTCTTCCAAACGAACCCCCATCGCTCGACCTGCCGACTTAACCTTAGCGGTATACTTATTTAAGGCATCAAGGTCTTTAGCGATCAGGTAAACACTCATCACCCCTGAAAAGGCTTTTTGGTCTTTTTCAGTCGTCTCTTCTCGCCAACGCTCAGTCGTGTGATTGGTTTCCCTGGCGACCCCTGAAGTGGCTAGCTCAGGATCAACCACCCCATCTCGCATCCCATCTTTTTGGCCACGAATGAGTTCCATCTTAGCCAAAGCTTGGGCATTGGCTAGTTTGGCGTCAAAGGCTTCTGGTTCATAGGGTTCTGCATTAATACTAATAGCCATTTCAAGGCCAAGGTCAAGCCATTTCTTCACCAAGCGATCGGTTAAAAAATTAGGGTAGTGACGTACCGTTAAGACTCTAGCCACATGGTCATCAATCACCATATGATCCTCTTTAAAATGGATCCGATTAGGGGCAATAAAATCTTTCGCCCTCAACTCCGATAAGGCAATATCCTTATAGGTGTAAGGAAAATAGGGATTGCCTTGTAAGAGGTAATGACAAAGCTGTAAGCGCTCAAGACCTGTCATCTCAAGGAAATCAATCTCTGCTTCTTCGAATTGATCTTGTAGGCCTTGTGCCATGTCATGGAGTTGCGTGTCTGCTTGGCTTTCATCATCTGATTGTGTCGTTAGCGTGATGATTTTGTCCACCTTGAAATTTTTAGTGTCCGAGGTGAACCTGTCACGAATAATGTCATTGTACTCGTCACGGTAACTATCATAAGCATCTCCCATCGGTTCATAAAGAACTTGACTCAGAGCTGATTGTTCTAAGCGTTGATTGATGACCAAGAGTTGGTAGCAATTGCCTGCTTCTAAGCTATTGAGGGCATCTGTGTAGGTGTCTAAGACCTTAATTTTATCGGCTTCATTGGCTGACGTATAGGCAATATCCCCCAAACGATAAGACCGTGACCACTGGTCTTTAGTGATTTGCATTAGCCCGTTTTCTTTCAGACTGGTAAAGAAGAGGGCGTTTTGTGTGCTAGGCTTGAGACTACGTCTCAGACGTTTTTTTCTCGCTCTGTCGTGTTTGGTCAACTTCCGTGACCCCAAATTGAGATTTAAAGGCATCTCTCTTATTAACCTCCTTGTAGTGATAGTCAGTCTGATAAGACCGCTTTTGAATAGTGAATAAGAAACGGTAGCGTTCCTTCAGTTCCAGGTCTTTCTTTGACCCATAAAGCAAAATAGGAGCCAAAATGACTCCCAGTAAGATATAAGTAATCATCATCGGAAAATGGATAAGGTATAACCCTATGCTTAAAGCAATACTACCCACAATCCCTGTTGCCACAATCAGTTGGCGTTTGGTTCGTCCAAGAAAAATAGGACGTTCTTCCTGATCAAAGGGTCGTAGAAATTCCGACCCCAATTTTTGTGCCATAACTTCTCCTTTCCAAATAAAAAAAGACACACGCTAAGGTGTGTCTAATGACGTTACTATCGTGAGCATTACCAATGCCAAATGTCTAAAAAATGATCTTTGAAATCGTAAATCGCAGCACAAAGCCCCACGATTATAACCGCTCCAATAAGTATCCATAACTTCCATTCCACAAATATAACCGCTAGGAACGGATCAAAATCACCAGCGACACTTAGAACCGGAGAGTCAGTAAATGTATAATAAGCCATACTTAAAAAAATATAGATAAGCGGAAAACTAATAGATAAAATTATAGTATTTCTAAGCCAGATGAGGAGAAAGAAAGGCGTCATGATCAGAAAAGCAAGTGCCTTAACTAGGCCTTTAAAGACCATACCCGCCCAAATCCACATGCGGTAATAGAGAGGGACTTTCATTCGGGCTTGTTTCTCAGCCTCTGTCAATGGCACTTCCCCATACCATAAGTCATCTTGAGGGGTGGTCATCATATCAAGTTCTCTTTCCATAACCTAGTCAATCTCCTTCCAATCATCTTAATCTTATTATACCATAAGTTCAGCCCTCTACATAGCCCCTAATAAGGCTTTGGCTTTTCGTTGACTGCCCCATAATAAGATGATAAAGATAATGCCTTTTCCAATAGCCGCAAAGGCATTGACCCACGTTTCTAATATCCCCGATGAGTTAATCTTGAGGAGGTCATCCGTCACGATAGAGGGGTAGAAACGCACAATCAGTAGGACTAGGACAGCCTGAAAAGCCGCTGCCGCAAAGTGCTTGATGACGTTAATGGCAATCGGACGGGTACTGTCTGCCATGAAAAAGGCAATTAAAAGGGGGCTAACCGCCTTAAGCAGATACATCTCAAGCGCTCGCATGAGGACAATTAATTTGGTTGATAAGCCTGCAATAAACATGACTGCACCGCCAAAAAGTTTAAAGAAATATTTAAAAAAGATGCCTTTGACTTTATCAAAGCTATTATCCCAACTTACCTTAGAAGCTGGGACGATGCCATCAATAACCTTTAAGACAATATTGACGAAGTCTAAAATGGCATCAAAGAGTTGGCCAGACATCATGACAAGGATGTAAGCTAGGATATACTTATAAGCCACATCTAGCCATAATTCCCCTGTTAGGCCGCCTCCTTCTTGTTTCATGTATTTCCACCAAGAGTCCATCTCAATCAGAAACATGATGGTAATGATAATTAGGGCAACAGGCTTTGTTCCCGATACCACATTATTAACGGTCGTATTGACACTAGGGCTATACTCACTAAGGGTTTTGGTTAATTCAGAAACATCCACCTCGCTCCTCCTTTAAAACCGTAAGCCACTTAGGGCTGCCACAATAGCAGCTGCGATAGAAGCCGCACCTGCCGCCATCATGCCACCGTAAATCATACCCGATTGACCTCTCGTTTGGCGTTGTGGGTCATCGTTTTGTTTACCGATGGAATATTCTTCCCAACCAGACCAAACACCAAATAGACCTCGAATGGTTCCTGCGACACCCAATGCACCGATAACCGTTTTGATTAAATCCATAAGATGCTCTCTCCTTTCTATAAGCATAAGAGCTTTACCTGCCCAAGCTAACAACTGAAAGAATAGGTGTAAACTTATTTCTGATCTTAGGAGATGATATTCTTTCAGTTGCTAGAGTGAGCAGGCAAAGCCTGCTTGTTAGTTTAAATTCGTTGTTTGTTTTCTTTTTCTTGAAACCAAAACTTGCTAGACCATGTGTCATGACACCAAGAACAGTCGCAAGGAATGATGTGCATATTTGTTTTTACTACATAAGCCAAAAGATAAATATGTCCTCAGTTCAATATTATCAATGGTTGAAATGTTACTTTTCGGTTATCCTTATGAATCCTATCCTACCTCCTCTATTTCAATGTTTAAACCATAAATAACATTTGGCACTTCAATAGATAAACCAAGTGTTTTAAACCAAGAAAAATCTGGTTCAATTTCATCTTCAGTTAAGGTCATTTTATGGGTATCAAGAACATTTCGTTGTGGAATCAAGGAAACATTTTCTTCCTCGTCCATTACTAGGTATAATGGTTCCTCAGAATTCTGTGGATTTGGCACTTGAGTAATAAACAATTTATCAGGAAGCACTTCACGGCCATTTAGCCAAGCATCCGCAAATTTATCAGGATAATCAATAGTCCATTGAAACACTTTCGGATACTCCAATTTCATTATTGTAATAATCTCAAATGCTTCACGGATATTTTTGTTTTGTTGATCGTGGTAAATCACCATAAATTCATCCACGTACTTAGGAATTTTTGTCACTGACTTTTTGTAATAATCAGTTACAGTTCCAACCTTGCTATCCTCTTTAACTAGCAGATTAGCATGGATTGTATTCTTTTGCCTGGCTTTGTTACGACGAAATTCTTCAATAATAAGGATCTCATTTTCATTCAGCTTATCCTTACCATTTGTAAAGTCTTCTATTCTTTCGATAATCCTGTCACTACTATTTAAGTTAATCTGTTCACGAGTTTTATTTTGATTTTCTACCAGCTCTTTATGGCTAATCATACCGTCTGATTTCTTAGTTTCAGCCATTTTAACTCCTCTTTTTATAAAAAATAGTAGACATAACCTCAGCTATAATACCTTACTCGACTTAGTTATGACGTTTACGTGTTCCTGCTAAACCTAATATACCAAGTAACATCGTACCTGCTAGTGCAAGAAGATTTCTCTCTTCACCAGTTTGTGGTAATTGTACGTCAGATTTAGCCTCATCTTTTTTAGTAAACAAGTCAAATGTAACACTTCCTGAAACCTCTTCATCAGAATGATTTTCAGACTTAATGAAACCATATTGGCTCATAATAGGATTTGCATGTCGTTGAGCAATACCTGAAGAAATAGTTGCCAGTTGTTGTTGGCGCTTAGCTTCTTCTTGAGCTTTACGAACCTCTTCTTGTTGACGTTTCAATTCAGCTTGTGCTGCTAATACTTGTTTGTATGACTCAACAATTTTGTCATGTTGTGCGCTGAGATCAGCCTCAATAGCTTGTAATGATTTCAATTTATCGTTCTCACGTTGCAATTCATCTAAGCGTACCGTCAGATTATTTTGAGCCAATTCGTACGCAGCAAGCGCTTGTTCCAATACAGATGGAGCATTTTTTAAATCTTCAAGATATTGAACTAATTTAGCTAATTCAGCTTTTTCAGTTGCTAACTTAGCATTTAAAGCATTCACTTTCTTAGAAGCTAAATCAGCATTGTCCTTCAACTCTTCAAGAAGACTTGCTTCCACATTCAACTCAGCTTTAGCGTCAGTAAGAGCTTTTTCTTTTTCATCAAGAACAGCTTTAGCGTCAGCGAGTACCTGTTCTTTGACTTTAATATCTGAGCTAAGATTATCAATGGCTTTCTGTGCCTTATCAAGGCGCTCTTCGGCTGCTTTTAACTCTTCCACTGCAGTTGCATAATTCACTTCTGCTTGTGGTGTTTGGAGTTGATAGTTTTGATAGAACGTTAATTGTGCTTTATCTTTAGATAACTCACTCAAAGCCTTGTCGTAGTCTAATCGAGCGCTTTCTTTCTGACCTTGTGCAACAAGGTTGTCTTCTTTAGCAGTTGCCAATTCTTGTTCTTCTGTAGATAATGCTTCTCTAGCTGCTGCTAATTCTTTCGCAAGATCTCTGGAAGCAAGATTGTCAGAAACGTTAAATTTAGAACCGTCTTCAATTTGGTCGTCTGCAACGCCCAGAATATGGATACGACCGATTGTATAATTTCCGTTAACAAGGGCTGTGCTGAAATCTACACCAATGTATTTGGCATCCATTCCCCCTGGAAGTGTGTTACGGATACCTGCCAATGATGTTGCATGTCCCCATGTCGTTCCATCATCAAATAGCATAGCAACAAGTGTTTCATAGAGTCCCTTTTTAAGGTCGTCCATTGTCAATTTATCACTAACGGTGTAATGACCTGCAGACCAATTTTCATAATTGTTCTGCCCCATGTTAGATACTAAGCCAAATTTTGCAGCTGCTGTAGGGATAGCTGTTATATCGTGACCTAATGCTTCATCACCAGTTTTAGCCGAAGTGTTTGCGACTTCATCAGCAAAAGTGATGGCAGCGTTGTTAGCCACTACAGGCTCTGTGCCCATAGCGTCACGAACTTGATTAATCAAATCAACTGCAAAGCGAGTTAATTCTTCACGTTGACTTTTTGAAAGATTGTTGACGTCAGTAATCTTTTCAAGTTTATCTGATGGGTTTGATTTATAGGTATTTAAACCTTCCCCTGGGTTAGCTACTACTGCTAACTTATCGCTATCCGCTTTTGTCCATTTAGTCTGGATAAACTGTTTAAGTGCTTCAGCATATCCCGCAGGTAGGTTGATGACATTTTTGTTATTAATTTCAGCTTCTAAACCTTCAACCTGAGTTTTTGCTGCTGTAACATCCTCTGTTTCAGTAGATACTTTAGTAGCAGTCTCAGTAGCTTTTTTAACCGCTTCATCTAAGACAGATTTTGTTTTATCGACATTTACTTGATCATTACGGACAGAAGTTTCGAGATGTTCTAACTGCATTGCAGCATTATTATCTGCTTCTTTAGCTTTTACAAGTTCTCCTTCAGCTAATGATACTTTAGCGTTTGCTTCCGTTTTAGCTAATTGAGCTTGTTCTTTTTCAGCAATTAAAGTAGATTCACCTGTTCCATCCAATGCGTTTTGGGCTGCATCAACGTCTTTTTTAGCAGAATCCACTTCTGTTTGAGCAGTTTCTACTGTTTTAGTCGCTTCAAAAACACTAACTTCTTGGTCAGACACTGATTCTTTCGCATCTACTTCGTCCTGTTCAGCTTCTGAAATTTCTGTTTTAACATCAGAAACAACTACTTCTTGGTCTTTGATAGCCTGTTCAGCCTCAGCAACCTTTTCAGGATTAGCTTCATTCACCAAATCTGTGGCGTAATCAACTTGCTCTTTAGCTTCAGATACTTCTGCTTGAGCACTGTCAGCGTTATTTTGAGCAGCTTCTACAACTTTTTCTTGATCGGCTGCTGCTTGTTTCGCAGTCTTTAAAGCTGCTTCACTTTTTGCAACATCTTGTTGAGTTACTGTTTCGGTAGATGTTGAAGCAACCTCTACAACGTTTTCGGCAACTGGTTGTGTTTCAACTGTGTCAGCATTAACTCTTACTCCAACACTTGTCCCAACAACTGCTACTGCAATTCCAGATACTAATTTAATATTTTTTGACATAATCTTTACCTAGTACTATGTTTAGTTTTCCTTACGTTTTTTCAAACCAAGTAAACCGAGGATTGAAAGCAATGCCATACCAAGAACACTTACTAAACTACCTGCATTATCGCCTGTAGAAGGAAGGACGTTTGCCGGTGCAACTGGAGTAGTTGGCGTTACTGGTGTTGCTGGTTTTTCAGGAACATTAGGTGTTACTGGTTTTTCAGGTTCATTTGGTTCTGGAGTATGAGTAACAACAGTGTTAGATGTCACTTCATAACCGTTTACTGAAACCTTAACTGTATTTTCGACATTTTCAGCATAAGCAATACGATTTACTAGAAGATAAACTTTAGGGTCAAATACACCATCTTCTGCAATAGAAGCTAAGAACGCTGGATCAACAGATAGTGTTACTGATTCAGCAACGCCTTCTTCATTACGGATGATATTTTGGACAAAGTAACGTGTAATTTCATCGCCTGCTTTAATGACTGTTCCATCTTTGAGCTTGATATCTTGGTCCGCAAAAGCATAGAACTCACCATTATATTCGTCGTGATTTTCATCAAAATCATCAGTGAATACGTATGATTGTAAACCACCAACGATATTGGCTTGAATAGCAGGTCCGTCAAGAACGTATGGGAATGTTTGGCCAAGTTCCACATTTCCGTCAGAAATTGATTCGTTTGAACCTACTGATTTAACAGCGTCTTTGAGAACTTCAAGTTTTGGAATATTATTCTCAACGATGTTACCTTCGTAACCATTACCAAATACTACCTGCCATACTTTATTTTGGAAAGTTCCAACATAATCACCTACTGTAATTGGCATTGTATGGTAAATACTTTGTCCAGTCACAATGTATTTGTTATAGAATTCTGTTGGATTTACAGGAACCCAAGCAATGAATTGTCCATCAAGTGAAATACCTGATTTTTCGATAATAGCTTGAAGTGCTTCTGGCGCTTCTGAAACGGAATTATATTGAGTAGCAACTAATTCAGTAACTACAGTTCCGTCAGCAAGTTTATTAACAATACCGTCAACATTGATTGAAACAGTGTTGTCTTGTAGGTCGTCAAAGAAAGCAATTCCTTTAGCAATATCTTCAGCTGTTGCAGTCATACCTTTAAATTGATCTAAATCAAACACTGCCGTATAAGTAACTTCTGTGTTAGGAAGAAGTGTTTTACCATCGACTTGTTGACCATCTTTAGTATAGATATGCTTAGAAGGCTCGATGAGATTGTCAAACGGTGTTGGAGTTTCAGGTTTTGGAGTGATACGTTTATAAACGTAAGTTACCTCTGTAGTTCCTTGTTTGACTTTTCCATCTTCCTTACCAATCGTTTTATCAGGCACGAGTTCATATTCGATGCCATCTTCTGTGATAATCTTATTAGGTTTATTATCCGTTGTCGTGTAATCTGTTCCAATTGGAGCGTTTGGTGTATCTACGACATCATTAGAGATAGTATTTCCATCTTCATCGTGATAGTGAACAATAACATTTCCTTGACCATCTACTTCTGGAACAACTTCGTAGTAGTAATCGACATAGATAGTCCCACGAATAACATCTCCTGTTTCAGATCCTACGACTTTTGTTGTCAACTGATACGTTTTGCCTTCAAAGGCAATTGTTTCTGCTTTTTGATCAGTTGTATCGTATTTAGTGCCAACTTTTGCATCTTCCAAATCAACTTGGTTAGGTGCAATCTTGACAGCTTTACCGTCTTTTTCTGTAAAGTAACGAACAACAACATTACCGTTGTAGGTACGAGTATTTGAACCTGGTGTATAGACTTCAGGAGTATTTGACGTTATCTTATAAGTAGTTGTCTTACCGTTAGGAACAGTCTTACCGTTTTTATCTACAATAACAGTTTCAGAGGATGTCACTGTTGTTGTAAATGTGTTCTGATAAGTTGCACCATCATTTAATACTGTACCAACTACTGTTGCAACTGGAACAACTGCTGCCTTAGAAACGTCCGCATTCAAGTTGAAAATAGTTGCGTCTTTAGCAATGAACGTTACCGTGTGAGTCGCACCATCATATTTAACATTATAATCAGGTGTTGCTTCAGCAGTTGCTAACAAGTTAAGTTCAAATCCTTTTGGAAGTGGATCAGTCATTACATAAGAAACAGTATAGTCACGACCACCTTTAAGGGATTCATTTGAAAGAACCCATTTAATCGTTGATGATTTAGCAACCAATTGTTTGTCAACATCTACTCCTTCTGCATTATTAACTGCTTTAGAGTTAGAGGGGGTTTGCTTAACTTGTACAGGGTTAACTGTAGTTGCGACTTCAACATCATGGACTGGAACCACCATCGTAATCTTATGAGAATCCGTTTCAATAGTAACTGGAGTCACATTTGTAGCGACAACAAGATTCTTCATTTCAGCTTCACGAAGCTCTTCAGGAGTTGGTGGTGTTGTATTATTCTCTACTGGCGGAAGTTCATTTTCATAAGTTGGTGGAGTGATTTCACGTTCAACTGGAGGTAACTCTGGAGTTGGTGTTGGAGGTGTGATTTCGCGCTCAACTGGAGGCAGCTCTGGTGTTGGTGTTGGAGGTGCGATTTCACGTTCCACTGGAGTTAATTCTTCTTCATATGTTGGAGGCGCAACATTAACAGGAGTAAGTGGAGTAGCACGTTCTAGTTTAGGAGGAGTTGGTGTATCAATTTGGAAATCGATGCCACCTAACTCATGCCAGAAAGACACTTCTCTAAAGTTATGAGGGGCATTAACATCATTTTCACTATATGTATATGATATAGATGAGGTGTTTTTAAACATAGCCCAAACCTGACCTTTGACCTCAGAAGATTTCGCTACGGCAACACCTTTTGCAGTAAATGTATTATCAGAAACTTTATTTACAACTTCTCCGTATAATGTACTTGATGGAGTTGTAATATATGAAAGTGTTTGGGAATTATCAACATCACCGACACCAATAATATAATTTCCAACTCTAGGAGTACCATCAGGATTTAAAAATGATACTTTAAATCCATATCTACCTAGTTGGAATTTATCGAATGAAGGAGATTTTTCGCTAATAGCTACTACACTATAATTAATTCCTAAATTATTTTTTGGCAATTCACTAACTTCAAATTTAACAACTGTGTCATCACCAAATAAACCGCTATATGAAAATGTATCGCCTACGCGAACCTTATATAAATGTTGAGCTGGATTATTTAAGATAGTATCTATAACAGGCCTTGGATCATCAGCAAACTTCAATTCTGCTTTCAAAGATTCTACTTCATTTGCCGGAATCTCTTCAAGACTTCCTTTATCAAAACTAACAGAATTTGTATTAGATGCTGGATTTAGCACACGAATACCAGTGGTCTGATCAGCTGAAGCTAAGAAATCTTTGATTTGCTCTTTAGAAAAATATCCTGCTTGAGCATTATCTTGCGCTTCCTTTAAAGCGGCATAATATTCTTTTAGCTTACGAGCATTTTCAGCTTCGATTTCTTGGTTTCGTTCAGCAGTAGCTTCATTGTTTGTATTTGCTTCAGCCAGAGCTTTCTCATATTCAGCTTGTTTACGAGCATTTTCTGCACGAATAGCTTCATTTTGTGCTTCTACACTACTATTTTCTGCTTCAAGTGCTTTCAAAGCTGCTTCATATTCAGCTTGACGACGTTCATTTTCAGCACGGATTGCTTCATTCTTAGCAGCAACATCGTTTTGTTCTGCTTCAAGAGCTTTCAATGCTGCTTCATATTCAGCTTGACGACGTTCATTTTCAGCACGGATAATAGTATTTTGATTTGCAACATTTTCTTGATCTGCTTTAAGGTCTGCAAGAGCCTTCTCATAATCAGCCTTCTTGCGTGAGTTTTCAAGACGAATTTCAGTATTACGAAGATCAATACGACGATTTTCTTCTTTAATACGTTCAACCTCGGCTTCATACTCAGCTTGTTTACGAGCATTTTCTTCAGAAATCTCTTTGTTTGTTGTCACAATGTCAGCAATACGTTTAGCAAGTTCTTGCGCACGTACTTCTGCTTGTTCTGCTGATACTGTTTCTGTACCAGTATTTTTAACAACTGTTCCTTGTACTCGAGCATTAGCTGCTGCATCAGCAAGTGTCTTATTGGCATTATTTTGTGCTTGTTCAGCATCAACCAACTTTTGTAATTCTGCATCTTTAGCTTTTAAAGCTGTTTGTACATCTTTAAATGTCGCAGTAGATGATAATTCAACGTTTAAACCTAATTTACGAGCACTAGCTACAGCAAGGGCAAGTGCAGAATCGATATTAGATTGTGCGCTTGCTGAACTTTCGAGTTCTGATACTTGTTTGCTCAAATCCGCAAGTGCTTGTCGAGCGTCTTCATATTTCACCTCATTAGAAATAGTAACAGTTACACCTGCTTCACGTGCTTTAGCTTGTGCTGTTGGAAGATTTTTATTAATCTCATTTTGTGCATTAGTCGCTGTCTCTAATTTAGATACTTGCTCAGCTGCATCAAGAATAGCTGCTTTGTTATCATCTTTATAAACAACTTTAGCTTCTTCCTTAAGTTCTACACCAACGTCGTTAGCTTTACTTTCAGCCTCAGTTGTTGTTTTTGTAACTTCCTTAGCAGTTTCCGTCGCAGCTTCAACTTTATCTTCTTGATTTTGAAGATTAGTGTCTGCTTCTTCAATCGTTTCAACCGTTTCAACTGGAGCTTTTTCGACTAAAACGCCGGTATTTTCGGCTTCAACAACGGCATCATTTAAACCAGTGGATTCAATCGGAGTAGTAATATCTCCCACTTCAACCCCTGTATTTGCTGCTGCATTAGTATTTTCTGGAGTGGCAACTGGTTGAGTTGTGACAAGATTAGTCGCTGGATTATCTGTCGCTACAACTTCATCAGCTGAAGCACTTGCTCCTACAAATCCTGTACCTGCGACAACCCCTAGTGTCGCCCCTGCGATAAGTTTCTTTTTATTTTTCATTACATTCTCCATATATTGATCTTTAACTAGTACCACGAGTATTTTTAGTAATTATCTATACTACTTTTAGATATATTTCTTTTTTAATAAAGCAACTGAACTTGTCAAGAACCCTAATCCTATAAGTGATACTAACGCATTAATTAGTATTTCGTCACCTGTTTCAGGAAGTGTCACATTTTCACCGTTTTTAGTAGTTACTGAGTACGTTCCATCGGAATTTTTTACTGCTCCAAGTGATGTTAACTCTTTTTGACTACCATCATCTAAAACAGCTACACCTTCCAGAATAGAAACAATTGTATTTCCATTTGCAAGTGTTAATGACTGATTAGCAGTAACATTAGATACAACTTGTCCTGTTACTTTCGAAGTTGTTCCAACTTGTGAAGCTCCTGCATTTTTAGCTTGTTCTGCTGTCACTTTTGCATTATCAGTTGGTTTTGATTTATCAGTATCTAGCTTAACCGTCTCACCTTCTTCTGTACTGATTGTCTTAGTTCCATCACCATTGTCGATAACCTCCTCTTTTTTTTCTTTAGGAAGAGCAGGATTGATATCACTTACTTTCGATGGTTGATCACTTCCACTTTCAATTTTAGATTGATCACTTTTGATTGTATCTTCGGAAGAAGTTGAGTTATCATCTGACGGACTTGGAGAGGTATCATCTTCAACTGGTTGGGTTGGAACACTGGTTGTCGAATCAATAGTTGGTTGACTAGGATCCGTTGGGGTGACCTCATCAACTGGACTTGTAGGCTCTGTTGGTTGGCTAGGTTGTTCATCTGGCGTCTCAACTGGCAGTACAGAGTCTGTTGGGGTTACCACCTCAGTTGCTGGCTGACTAGGGTCCGTTGGGGTGATTTCATCTGCAGAGACTAGCCCTGCTTGAGCAAGTACCAGTGTTGAGACCGCTAAAGTGGTTATGAGTTGTTTGTTCGTCATAGGATGTCCTTTCCTTTGCTTATTGTCTTAGGGCTTAGGGTGATACCCTTTACCCGTTAAGCGAAGTTCGTCCCCTAATGGGGTTCGAACTTTTCTGGCCACTAAGTGACCGTCTTTTTTGATGGTGCGAATACGAGGGAAGATTTTGGCATAAGGCAAATGGAACTCCACATCTCTTAGAACCCCATCCACATAGCCCCTGGCATGTTTAAGCGCATAATGAGGCTTTAGAATCAGGTCGGTGCCATCTTCTAGTCTCGCTGTCGCCCCACCTTGTTTTCCTAAGGCTTTTAAGTCCTTTAGGTAGACTGGTTGTGTTTCATTCATAGATTTCTCCTTGAAGTGAAAAGCGATTAACGCTGTGCTGGAGGGAGTCGTAACCCCCTCTCGGTGTTTCAGACGCTGGGTTTATAGTCTAGGAACCCCTACTCCTTCAGCTTATGACCCTCTGGTCATGCTTTTTCGTTACGGTGGCTGGGCTAGCTATTCTTTTCTAGCTCGCTACTCGCCCCCATTTCTCTTTTATCCATAGCCACGCTGTATCAGGGCAAGCCTTTATCCAATTGTCAAAGGTCATAAGTAGTTTTGTGACATGCTTAGGTCAAGCCTTACTCCTTGTTATAGGGCCAAATCTTGTAGAAAATGTTGGTAATGTTTTTCTTTCGCCCCTGTCTGATTTAAGAGATCATACTGGTTCTGAGCTAAGCTAGCGAGTCGTTCGTTCTGTTGTGCTAGCTGTTCAATGCGTTGTTCGATGCGTTCTCTATCAGTCATTATCTAGCCTTTCCGTAACCCATGGTCTGTTTTATCCATGGTTAAGCCCAAGACATAACCGACTGAGACTTGGAAAAACTGCCCTACTTTTTCGGCATGTTCAAGCCTAAGACTATTCACACCTCTTTCCCAACCTGAAATCGCCTGACGTCCAAGACCTAATCGATCGGCTAATTCTTGCTGGGTAAGCCCCGCCTCTTGTCGTAGGGTTTTAATGCGATTGGGTGTTCGTCCTGTCACACAGTTTCACCTCCTTTCTGTTTCGCTCTTTGATAGTCATTGGCTCACCTAACATCTCCGAACCTCCATATCTACCAAACGATCTAAATACTGGTCTAACTGATTGTCTGATAGTTTGTTGGGATAATAATAGCTGATTAGGCTTGGATACTCGTCAGGGCATTGTTTGATATAGTCACTTTGAGCAGATACCGATAAAAAGCCTTCTTGTTTCTCAATTAACAAAGCCTTCTTCCAGAAGCGCAACATCATCTTGTAGAAATAGCCAGCAATATTTTGGATTGGTTTTCCTTCCAGTTCACCTGTTTTGACTTTAAAAATCAATTTGTCAATCTCACGTTCAAGATCATCAACCCACAACTCACCGTAAATCTGTTCGTGGTTGGGTAAGAGATGGCTATACTCTTTTTCAACCTGCCGCTTAGCATGAAAAACCTTATTCTCAAGTACCTTCGCTTCTTTACCAAATAGACTAAGCCGTTCAATTGCCTGTGAGGAAAGAAAAGCATGTTGTCCCATTTGGAAAGCTTCAGAATCGGAAAGAGTGGATAATGGAAGGTCGTCCTGGTATCGATTAGTATCGTTAGATAAATCAGTCTCACTATTCTCAGTATCATTAGCGTGTCGTTTTGACATTTCTTGACGTGTCATTTTGACATTTCCTTGATTTTTCTGGAAGTGTCGTTTTGACACTTCCGCTGATGATGATGGTTTGGAGTGAATGTCTTCAGTACAAATACCTTGATAGTCAACATTTCCCAAGTAAAGTAAATTAGGCTTATTCAAACCTTGTCGAACTTCTTCCAAAAGACCATATTCTTGAAGCTCTTTTTTTAGTTTGATAACTTTTTTATTACCATAGCCTAAAATTTTCTGGAGTTCAGTAACCGTATAAATCAGATAGACATCTCCATTTTTATCAATCCAGTTATTTCTAAGTGATAATTCAAAACGGTCTTTCAAAATAGCATATGTGAATTTAGCGTCTGTACTCATCGGTTTGTAGAGTGGTGATTCGACAAATATTTTTGGTATTCTATAAAATCTTTCACTCGACTGAACTTGCCTTGCGGAAATTCGTTTCATACCTAAACACCTACTTTCACCATAAACTGACCAGTGTCGGAAAACTGAAATAAACCAAACTCCTCTAACTCTTTCAAAATGGCATGCGCCCTAGTCCTTGTCACATTGTGTAACTGCATAATTTCTTTCAATAATAACTCACGTGACTGTTTCTCTTGTCTTGTCATTTACCGTGTTCCTTTCGTTTAAAATAGTACCTGCATACTATTCTGGAAGATTGAATTTCTTTGCGATGGCTTCAATGACATTTACCGTCACACTGTTGCCCGCTTGTTTATAGAGTTGGCTATTACTATTTACCGCTTTAGCTTTATCAAAAGCCCAGTCTGGAAATCCTCCACAGATAATGTCCACACTTCCGATTCCTCGAATAAACTCATCTGTAACTGCTGTGATGTCATGTAATTCTATTTCTCCTTTGGTATCGTGTATTGCCTTATAACTAGCTCTAGCGAACTTGTCAATTTCGCAAAAACCAATACATTTATGTCCTGCACGTTCCATTCCTAAGCGAAAACCACCAATACCAGCAAACAAATCTAAAAACTTCATTTCACCTTGTCACAAAACATCCTAATCATTGGTAACATTTAAAAACAGGTTGTATCATGAAAACCTCCGTCAAACAGTCATTGTTCCATCTCGAGCTCGTTTAGGATAGGCATATACTCCATGTTTATTCCTAGAAACTAGCCCTTGAGTAACCTCATCTTCAAAAACTTCCCAAAATAGACTAGAAGAATTGGCGTCATAAACACGGTCGCTCCAAACACTATCTAAATCATCAAATCGATTGGATATTTTTGTGTCAGAAGCTGTCTCAATACTGTCCTGTTCATCTAATTCAATCACTTCAAAAATATCTAACGTGTCAATATCCATAACGATTTCCAAATGATTTGACATTGTTTTCTATCCTTTCAATTATTTTTAGACAACTAAAAAAGAGAACGATTTTATCGTTCTCTTAGGTGATAAGGTATTTTATTTTGACATTTCCCAAAACTCTAGACACTTACATACCCTCTAACAACTGTCAACCATTCCCTAAAAAAGTGATTTTGCAGTGTTTCGTTCCTTACTGTAGAAGCCCCTTTCTCAAACCACAAACATCACTCACTAAAAAAGAGAGAAGCCTCTCTCCTTTTTCTTATTTGGCGTAATCAACCGCACGAAATTCACGGATAACCGTTACCTTGATGTTCCCTGGATAATCCAAATTATTTTCAATTTTTTCCCGCACTTGATGTGCCAAAAGCGTCACTTGGTCATCGCTCAACTGCTTCGGATGAACCATGATTCGAATTTCACGACCTGCTTGAAGAGCAAAACTGTTTTGAACACCATCAAAACTTGAGGCAATCTCTTCTAAATCACGAAGACGTTTGATGTAATTTTCCATGGATTCATTACGCGCTCCTGGGCGTGCAGAACTAAGGGCATCAGCAGCTGCGACAATAACGGCAATCACACTCTCTGGTTCAACATCACCGTGGTGACTGGCAATAGCATTGACCACAACTGGATTTTCCTTGTATTTACGAGCAAACTCTGCACCGATTTCAACATGGCTTCCTTCAACCTCGCGGTCAATGGCTTTCCCCATGTCATGTAAGAAACCAGCTCGACGGGCAAGGGAGACATTCTCACCAAGTTCTCCTGCCATGATACCAGCCAACTTACCAACTTCAATGGAATGGCGTAGCACATTTTGCCCATAAGAGGTGCGGAACTGTAACCGGCCCATGATTTTAATCAAATCAGGGTGCAAGTTTGGTGCCCCAATCTCATAAGCCGCAGCTTCACCGTATTCACGAATACGATTGTCTAATTCTTGACGTTTCTTCTCTACCAATTCCTCAATCCGTGCCGGATGGATACGCCCATCAGCAATGAGGGCTTCTAAAGTCATTCTAGCAATTTCTCGACGAATAGGGTCAAAACCAGATAAGACAACGACTTCAGGGGTATCATCGATAATAATATCAATCCCTGTCAAGCTCTCTAGGGTCCTAATATTGCGGCCCTCACGACCGATAATCCGTCCCTTCATGCTATCATCTGGTAAATGAACCGTTGTTATCGTCTGCTCAGTAACATACTCGCCTGCCATTCGCTGCATGGCTTGTGAGAGCAAGTCTTTAGCCATCTTATCAGACTTATCTTTAATTTCTTGCTCTGCTTCACGTATCTTGGTAGCAATTTCGTGAGTCAACTTAGACTCAGTTTCCATCAGGATGACTTCACGGGCTTCGGCAATTGTCATATGTCCGATGCGCTCTAGCTCAGCTCGTTTTTCATCCTCTAACTGACTGATTTGATTTTCACGTTCATCGATATGCTTAGTTCTATCAAAAAGGCTTTGTTCTTTCGATTCGAGTGTTTTTTCTTTTAATGCTAAATTCTCATCCTTACGGTCGAGCGAATAAGAACGCTCTGTCAAGCGATTTTCTCTTTCTTTTAGCTCTTGCTTATCAGCCTTAAATTCCTGATCAACATCTTCTCGATACTTTCTAGCTGCTTCTTTGGCTTCTATAAGAAGCTCTTTTTGATGAGCAATGCTTTCTCTTTCAGCTGTTTGACGAATGGCTTGCGCTTCGATTTCTGCTTTTCCACGCAGATTGACAGCATCCTGTTCAGCATTCAACAATGTTAATTCCGCCGCTTCTTTTGAAGCTTTCATCTTCATCGTAATGATAGCGTAACCAACAGCTAAACCAATGAGGGCAAAAATCAATGTTATGATTACTTGTAACATGTTATTTACCTCAATATTCTAAGGTTTCAATCTTGTCAAAACCACCTCTAAGTTTATCATATTTTAAGAGTTTTCACAATGAAAAATCAGAGGAAGACCTCCTTATCAAAATATGGTATGATAGGCTTAGAAAAAGAAATGGAGGCGCCTATGTCAAAAGAAGTTGTGGTGGAAAGCTTTGAGCTTGATCACACCATTGTTAAAGCACCCTATGTGCGACTTATCTCTGAAGAAAAAGGACCGGTTGGTGACATCATTACCAACTTTGATATTCGACTAGTTCAACCAAACGAAGATGCTATCCCCACTGCGGGATTACATACCATTGAACACCTATTAGCCAAGCTCATCCGCCAGCGCATGGACGGTCTGATTGATTGCTCACCCTTTGGTTGCCGTACCGGTTTCCACATGATTATGTGGGGAAAACAAGACCCCACAGCAGTCGCTAAGGTTATAAAATCATCACTCCAAGAAATTGCATCCGTCACTTCTTGGGAGGATGTTCCTGGTACAACAATTGAATCTTGTGGTAACTATAAGGACCATAGTTTGTTCTCAGCCAAGGAGTGGGCAAAGCTCATTTTGGAACAAGGGATTTCAGACAATGCCTTTGAACGCCGTCTAGTCTAAAGACATCTATCCCTCTAACACAAGGAGACAAGTAAAAGAGAACATCAAAAAAGAGGGAGTCCCTCTTTTTTAATATGTTTTAATAGTCCAAACTGTCGGCATTACCAGGTTTATTTCCTACAAAGTAACCTGTTTTAGCATTGATTGAGAACAGGTAGGTTCCGTCTGGTTTAAACATGTTGTAATAACCGTTACCGTTGATAATATTAACACGCTCTAAGATGTAATTATTTCCTTCGATATTACCACGCGCTTGAGCTTTAGCGACAACTGTTTCAAGCACACCTGGTGCAAACTGCCAGGCCGGATTTCCAGAATCCGCGATAGCAGCATCATTGTAAGGCACACGGCTCAATTGACGTTGCAAAGTGCTCACATCGTAGTTAGAAATACCATAGATTGGCACCGCTGGAGTGACTGGGGCAGCTGTTTGATTGCCTTGCTCTGCTGGGGAGATCTGACTTTCTGTTTGCGATGCTTGAGCGGCGCTTTCGCTGGCAGCTACACTTGCTTGACGACTTACCTCAGCGGCAGAAGCACTGCTGCTTTGCACCCCTTTCAGCTCATCCCTACCTTTTTTAACGGCTTTTTGCAAGAGATTATCCAATGACGCATTGCCTGTATTTAAGACAGCAACAGACAAATCATCAAAATTAGCATCCGCTTTGGGTTTTGCAGAATCAACTAGCGCCCCATCAACAATAACAGGCTCTCCAAACTTGGCATTAACAGCCTGAATACCGTCAACCTGTTCTTTCAAGCTATCATACTTTTCTTTGGCAGCTGTGTAAAATTTCGTCCCTTCTAATGCCTTAAGAAGGCTCTCCAATTCTGATAATTTACCAAATTCACTGTTTTTCAAGGTGCTGGCTTTCTCATCAGTGAAGAAGCCTGCATACAGTTTGTTAAACTGCTTGTTATCCTTAATGGCTTGAGCAGACTTTGACTTCCCAGAAGCATCTAAATTTTTCTCACTTGAGCTAGACGTTGATGAACTAACTGATGATTTAGTCCCTTGGTTAAAATGATTGACACCATAGCCAATCCCAAAAATTCCTAAGACCAAAAGCAGTAAAGTCAGTAAGATAGCTAGTGGCTTTTTGTAAAGCGGCTTTTCAGATAAGTCTTCTGAGTCTCTCAAAATACTATCTTCTTCTGGATGAACCGTCTCGTCTGCCACTAATTCCTCTGACACTGCTATCTCTGGCTGAGGTGCTGCGGTTTCCTCTGTCTCCAAGGATACTGCTGAAACCACTTCTGAATCAACTTCGAGTTCTTGTCGTTGTTTTTGGATAAAGTCGTCCAAGGTTGCCGTGTCCAACTCCTCGCGGTGAAATTCGCGCGTTTCAAACTTTTGCGAAGCAACCTCATCACGGTGTTGCTTAATATACTTATCCAAAATGTTGTCTTCTTCTGTGACACCCGCTTGGATTTCAGCATCCTTGCGAACAGCCTCACCAACGGTTAAGTCTTTGGCTTGGTCAAAATCTAGGTTATCATTCTCTTTGGTCATGTGTATCCTCTCTTCTTAGCTTCTTGACGTTTGACACGTTGGCCAAAATATTGGTATAAATCCACTTTTAAGGTACCATTGTATAATTTTCGTTTTTTATCTGCCTGACAGCCATACTTGGTCTCAAAGGCGTCATCACTGGTCAAAATGAACTTGCTCCAAGTCTTTAATGGAGCAAAGGTCTGACCCATTTCATTATACAAAATGTCAATAGCTTTGTCATCAAGGAGTCTCTCTCCATAAGGGGGGTTGGAAATGATGACACCGTTGATTTTAGCCGTTTTGAAGTCCTGCAATCGCATTTGTTTCAATTTGATAACATCTGCCAGTCCAGCTTCTTCAGCATTTCGTTTAGCGATGTCAATCATGCGACCATCAATGTCAAAACCAGAAATATCTAGCTCAATATCATAATCCGCTTTGCTTTCAGCCTCATCTCGAACAGCCCGCACCAGCTCCTTAGGTACCCAGGACCACTCCTCAAAGGCAAAATCACGATTAAAGCCAGGGGCTATATTCATCCCAATCATCACTGCCTCAATGCAAAAAGTACCAGAACCGCAGGTCGGGTCAACGAGTGGTTTATCCGGATACCAGTTGCTCAGCATAATGATGGCAGCAGCCATATTTTCCTTGATTGGGGCACCACCCTTGCCCACTCGATACCCTCTTTTAAAAAGACTCGAACCTGTCGTATCAATCATAACAGTTGCCATATCTTTTAAGATAGACACTTCGATTTTGTATTCAGGACCATTTTCCATTAAGGGGACCCCTTCTGGGCGATGGTAAACCTTTTGCAGCTTCTTAACAACTGCCTTTTTGGTAATGGCCTGTACGCTCGGTTCATTGTGCAGTTTTGACTTGACACACTTGGCCTTGGCAATAGGAAATTTAGCACCTAAAGGCAAGTAGTTATCCCAATCCAGATGAAAAACGCCTTGAAATAACTCTTCAAAGGTTCTGGCAGGAAACTGCCCTACGACTATTTTAATCCTATCTGCAGCACGAAGCCATAGGTTGGTTTCAATGATTGTTCTGACGTCTCCTTGAAAGCGAACCTTACCATTTTCAACTTGACACTCAATCCCTAATGCTCTTATTTCCCGACCAACAATCGCTTCTAAGCCAGCTGCTGCGGTGGCAACCAGTTCAAATGTTTCTTTCATATATTAACTTCTTTCACCATTCAAATAAAAGCTAGCCTAAGCTAGCTTAACCTATTATGTAATTTTCTATAAGCCATGTTTTGTTCAGAAGTTGACTAGGTACCAACTTCCTTGATAATCATCTGTCTACTGCACATGCAGTCAAGATAGTTCTGTTCGTCTTCCAGCTATCTCGTGCCCCGACCAAAGTTTGGGTTGCTAGCTTGAGGGGTTTACCGCGTTCCACCTTTTAGATTTCTCTAAAAGCTTCGTCACTGTGGCACTTTCAAGGTTACTCAGGCATATCCAAAGACTTAGCCATTTTACCTGCCGTAACGTGTCATTGACACGTCCCTAGGCTTATTGTTTCGCCTAGCACAAACACTACCGGCATCACAGCCAGTGCTAGCATGGACTTTCCTCATAGTATCAACATACTACGCGATTATCCGAAAATCACATAGGAAGCATCATTCCGTAATCTGCTTGCCAAAAACCTCTTTTTCCAAGCGGCTAATCCGCTTTAAAATATCAAAGTTGGTAACCGGACTATCCATAAGGCCTTGAGCATTATCAGTTATACGCTGACCAAAATTGACACTTGATCTGCTTGCTTGAGGGGGAGCAGAAAGTTTCTTTAAACGTGCTTTTAATTGTTCGTTCTCATTCTGTAATTCTTCAATAAGGTTGGCGTAAGCTTCATAATCCTTAATCACATCATCTAAAAATTCATCAACCTCACGCTGATCGTAACCACGCATGACTTTTTTGAAGTCTTTTTCAAAAATACTTTTAGGGGTATTGATTATACTGGTCATTCTCTCTATCTCCAATACGCATCGTTCTATAGAAATACACCGTGAATCTTTTGGTGTAATCATAAGTTATCATACAGAAAATAGCGATAAAAAGCAAGTATTTTCCTCTTGTCACAAGCGCTGTTACTCAATTTCCATAGCAATGTCATTTAAGTCATCAAACCGTAACTGATAAATCGGGAAATTGGCTTCCTTCATGGTACGATAGAGGTATTTTAAGTTGGTTTCATGTTCCTCATCGTAAAATAAGTAAGCCGCATCTGTGTTAGCCATTAAAAATTGATGATACTGTTTGAACTGACTCGGGGACTCGTAGGCAGCAAAACTATATTTAACAAAATCAACTTGTTTAAAAGCCGCCAACTTTTCTTGATTGCTTTCGCTCCAGTTCTCGCCCTGATTGGCGAAGCAAAAAATCGTTGCTATCTTTAAATCATAGTCAGCTTTTAGCTCATTTGCGACTTCCAATACCCAGACCTCAAATCCTAGATTTCCTGTAAAGATTAGCCATTCCAAACCATCATTGCAAAACCTTTCCAAATCACGCCTTATCGCCTTTTTAATAATAGAAATACGGTCATCGTTTTCGTTAAAGATACCCAGCTCAAAACCACGATAACCAGATACTAAAAGAGTGGTCAGCATTTTGTTGTCCTCTCAAAAATATGATATAATGATACGTGTTTATCATATCATTATTTAACGTACTTTAGGAGAAATATGGTTAATTATCCTAATGGCATTGCTAAAAGAACACGGCAAGGCTCGGTATTCAACAAAGATGCAAAAATCAACTTTGCTAACCGAGGCATGTCCTTTGAATCGGCTATCAATGCAACCAATGATTATTACCTCATCCACGGTGTGGCTGTTATCCATAAAAAGCCAACACCTGTACAAATTGTGAAAGTTGACTATCCTAAGCGGAGTCGTGCTAAAATCGTTGAAGCTTACTTTAGGCAGGCCTCAACGACGGATTATTCTGGTGTTTACAAAGGCCATTATATCGACTTTGAAGCCAAAGAAACGCGGCAAAAAACCGCGATGCCTTTAAAAAATTTCCACCAGCATCAGATTGACCACATGCAACAAGTTATTGACCAAGAGGGGATTTGCTTTGTGCTTCTCCACTTCTCGACATTGAAGCAAACCTATTATCTACCCGCTCAGCATTTGATTGATTTCTATCAATTAGAGCATGGAAAACGATCGATGCCATTAGCCTTTATTCAAGAACATGGCTTTAGCATCGACATGACCACCCTACCTCAAGTTCCTTATCTTGATATCATTGAACAACATTTTTTAGGCGGAATCTAACATGAACCATGTATTAAAAATTGCTAAGTATGCCCTGCTCGGAATTGCTAGCCTCACTCTACTAGGAGTTATCCTTGGAGGTCTCTTATTTACCTTTTACGCAAGCACAGCTCCCAAGCTGTCTGAGGCTAAATTAAAGTCAACCACTTCAAGTCTTATCTATGATAGTGATAATAATCTGATTGCTGACCTCGGAGCCGAAAAGCGGGAAAATGTTACTGCTGATAATATTCCTGTTGATTTGGTCAATGCTATCACCTCTATTGAAGACCACCGTTTCTTCGAACACCGTGGCGTGGATATCTACCGTATCCTTGGTGCGGCATGGAACAATCTCACCCGCCATACAACACACGGTGGCTCAACGTTAGACCAACAGCTGATCAAACTAGCCTACTTTTCCACTAATAAGGCTGACCAGAACTTGAAACGCAAGGCTCAAGAAGCCTGGTTGGCGTATCAGATGGAGAAGCAGTACACCAAAGAAGAAATTTTGACCTTCTATATCAATAAGGTGAACATGGGTAATGGCAATTACGGCATGTTGACTGCTGCTAAATCCTACTTTGGCAAAGATTTGAAAGGTCTTTCTATTGCTCAATCAGCTCTTTTGGCTGGTATCCCGCAAGCGCCTAACCAGTATGACCCCTATCACAACCCAGAAGTCGCCAAACAACGTCGTGACATCGTGCTTTCTGAAATGTACGAGTTGAAAAAAATCGATAAACAGCAATACGATACAGCTATTGCTACTCCTATCACTGATGGCTTACAGCCACTCGTTACAAAGACAAGCTATGAGCCTTATCTTGATAACTATCTCAAAGAAGTGATTAATCAAGTTAAGGAAAAAACAGGCAAAGACGTTTATACGGCAGGACTAAAGGTTTATACCAATGTCAACACCAATTTCCAACAATTCCTCTGGGATATCTATAATACGGACACCTACGTTTACTATCCGGATGATAAATTCCAGGTCGCATCAACTGTTATGGATGTCACTAACGGTAAGGTCGTTGCTCAGCTAGGTGGTCGTCATCAAGAAAAAGTGGCGCTCGGAATCAACCAAGCCGTTCTCACTGATCGTGATTGGGGATCAACTATGAAACCAATCACTGACTATGCTCCAGCTATCGAAGATGGTATCTATTCCTCAACAGCTGCAATGACCAATGACAGCTACTACACATGGCCTGGCACAGATCAGCAAGTTTATAACTGGGATCGTCGGTATAATGGACGAATGACCATCCAGCGTGCCATCCAAGAGTCTCGTAACGTCCCTGCTATCAAGGCACTGGCTGAAGTTGGTCTGAAAAATTCCCTAAACTTCCTCAAAGGGCTTGGAATTAATTACCCAGAATTGCACTATTCTAACGCGATTTCAAGTAATACGAGCAGCAATAGTCAAAAATATGGAGCTAGCAGTGAAAAAATGGCCGCTGCCTACTCAGCATTTGCCAACGGTGGAACTTACTATGAGCCCATGTATATCAACCGTATCGAGTTTAACGACGGTACCAAAGAAGATTACTCTGCGGTTGGTAAACGTGCGATGAAAGCAACAACAGCCTACATGATGACCGATATGATGAAAACTGTCCTATCTTACGGCACAGGTACCAATGCTGCTATCAGAGGCGTTTACCAAGCCGGTAAAACAGGAACATCATTTTATTCGGATGACGAATTAGCCAAGATTGAAGCAGAGACTGGTATCTATAACAGTGCTGTAGGAACAATGGCTCCCGATGAAACCTTTGTTGGCTACACCAACCAATACGCTATGGCTGTCTGGACCGGTTATAAAAATCGCTCAACCCCTTTATACGGGAGTATGCTAGACACCGCAACTGACGTTTACAAGACCATGATGGCTTATATCACTGGCGGCTATAGCGAAGATTGGATTATGCCAGAAGGACTTTATCGTAGCGGTGGCTATCTTTTCCTTAACGGCTACACTGGCAACACCACTATTTGGAATTACACTACTTCAAGTTCTACCACAACTATCACTAGTGATACCAGCGATAGTTCGTCCGAAAGTACTACAGAAGAGGAAGAAGAAGAAAAAGAGCTAACAAGTGATAGCTCAACAACAATATCGCAAGAAAGTAGCGTCCCATCGTCACAGAGTTCGAGAACTTACACTACTCCAATCATTATTCAAGGTAATACTAATACAACAACACCAGCATCAAATGCTAATTAACCTTAAAACGCCTAAACTAATCTTAGTTTAGGCGTTTTAAAGTGTTCAATCACTAAAGCTGACAAGTGTAAGACAACCTATTCTCATCTACCAGGAACTCTTTTTTACATCTATTGTCATATTATCGCTATCTCTTGATTGGAAATAACTCCTAGAGTGCTTTTCAAAAGCGCAATAAGACTATCAAAAAAAAGAGAAGCTGGGCTTCTCCTAAACTACCTAGAAATCAGCGACATTATGGTAAACTTTTTGCACATCGTCGTCGTCTTCCAGAGCATCGATGAGTTTTTCAAAAGTTTCCAAATCCTCCCCTTCAAGGGTGACTTCTGATTGGGGAATCATTTCCAATTCAGTGACTTGAAATTCCTCAACACCTGATGCTCTTAGAACTTCTAGGCCTTTATGCAAATCTGTTGGTGCTGTATAGACTGTAATGGTTCCTTCATGTTCTTCCACATCATCAACCTCAACATCTGCTTCAAGTAACTGTTCAAAAACAGCATCAGCATCGGAACCAGCAAAGACAATGACTCCTTTCTTATCAAAGAGATAAGAAACAGAGCCTGCTGCCCCCATGTTACCACCATTTTTACCATAGGCAGTACGCACATTGGCTGCTGTACGGTTAACATTTGAAGTTAGGGTATCCACAATAATCATCGAACCATTTGGTCCAAAGCCTTCATAACGTCCTTCAACAAAGGTCTCATCTGTATTTCCCTTAGCTTTGTCGATGGCTCTATCAATGACATGCTTCGGCACTTGTGCTTGTTTAGCTCGCTCCAAAACGAATTTCAAAGCAGAGTTAGATTCTGGATCTGGATCACCTTGCTTAGCAGCGACATAGATTTCAACACCAAACTTGGCATAAACTTTGGAGTTGGCACCGTCTTTAGCCGTTTTTTTCGCAACAATATTAGCCCATTTACGTCCCATGGGATTCACCTCTTATCATCATTTTTCTTTATTTTGAAAATAGCAGAGCTACTTGCAATATCTCTACTATTATAGCATGTTGGAAGAAAATCGTAAAACGAAAATTAACCATCCACTGACTCTTAGTTAACCACCTATCCTGTTGAAGTAGGCAATCCTTCTGCTACGACTTGGCACTGCAATAGCGAGCAATGGCTTGCGACATCATTTTCGCCGTGCCAAGGCCTCCTGTACCATCAATCATCTGGGTAAAACGCTCATCTGAGACGTACATTTGCCCCAAACTTGCTAAAATCTCAAGGCTACATGGGTAATGATTAGTGGTAATGTAGTCTTGAAGTACGTTAACTTGCTGCTGCACTTTCTCATTTCCCAGATCCAATCCTCGCAGTTGTCCAAACTCTAGGATGATTTGAGTCATTTCTTCTTGAAACCTTGAACCATCGCTAATCTGATGATGGCGTTCAAAAGCCTCATAGGCAGCTGTCCGCCCCCAACGCTCTTTAGCTTCTTTTTGAAAGGCTGTTAGTTCTGCTTGGGTATAAGCTGTAAAATCGGGCATCTGTAATCCTCCTTGCATGGCCTTCGCCTGAGCAATAACCGCCTCCAAGTGTTGTTTTTTGAGTTCTAACCAATTGATTTGATCGGTAAGAGCTTGGTTGCGATCATAACTCGGGCTATCCATAATTGTTTTAATCGTTTTGAGAGGAAATTTGAGTTCTTTGAATAAGAGAATTTCTTGCAAGCGACGAATCTTGTCATCATCGTAAAAGCGATAGCCATTTTCTCCCACAAACGTAGGAGACAAGAGGCCAATCTCGTCATAATAATGAAGTGTGCGCACACTAACACCAGTGATGTTACTCATCTCTTTAACAGTTTTCATAACCACCTCTCTGCTAAGCAGTATAAACGATAACGTAGCGTGAGAGTCAAGAAAAAAGTGATCTTCTCATTACCACTATCTCCTAAACCATGGCAAGATTTGTAGTAGGGAAGAACAAGCTCTCCTAACCACTTCACTTAGCAACCTTAATCGGTACTCTCCCCCAGGTCTGTTCCGCAATTGTCGCATCCCCCATCTGATACACAGCATCCGCCCGCTGCGTCAGCCTATCCCACGGCTCTGCACCAATTCGCGATACAATTTCCACTGATTTTTTGACCTGTTTAAGATGAGCCCGACCTTTTTGGGTAAAGCCAAGAACATGGACACTCCCAGGAAGCTGACTGTCCACAGCATTAACAAGGATATAGGTGAGCACCCGTCGGACACGCGCTTTGGTATAGCGCTTGGTCGCAACTTTAGCCACCAATTCCTCAACACTTGCCACTTGACGACAGTTAGCCAGGATACGGTTGGCTAATTCTTGATTCACTTGATAGAGTTGAGTCAAATCAGGGTGAGTTTGAATTTGGTAGCTAAGCAGGTGAAAATAGTTGTCCCACGAGACCTGTGGACTCTCCAGAAACAAGTCCGCACTCGGCATAAATGCTTTCACAAATGCCTCATCCCCCTTGTGTTCGCGAAGACTCGTTGCTGAAGCGTAAGCGACATGCTTGGCTTTAGAGTGATAGCCTGCTCCTTGACGTCTGATGGGATTTAGGCGTAGCCCCTTTTGACTGGCAGCCTTGGTATAAGCAAGCCCCAAAATATGGTTGGGCGTATCTCCTGAAAACTGAATGCCTGTAAAATGTTCCCACATGGCTTGAGTCTTCTGTGGATAAGAGAGGTGATTGGGTTGATTTTTCAAAAATACTGCCATTTCCTGGGACTTTTCCACATAACAAGCCCCAATCCTATTATAATCTAAGACAGATTCTGTGCCAAAGGTTACATTATCCACACCTAGCTTAGCAAGAAGGTCAACAGCCCCTTGAGCAAAATAGTCAGCCGACTGCACCGCAACCAGAAAAGGGAGCTCAACCACAAGGTCAGCTCCATTCGCCAAGGCCATCTGAGTACGAATCCACTTATCAACAATGGCAGGCTCCCCACGCTGTGTAAAATTGCCTGATAGGGCAACAATTTTGAGACCTTGAGCTTTCTCAAGGAGGTAGCGATGACCATTGTGAAACGGATTAAACTCCGCAATAATACCTGTTACTGTCATAAAACCTTACTTCGTTTACCCTACTTCTGCGCCACAAAAAACCAACGTTTGCTTTTGGCGGTCGGTGCCTCATCTTCAAAATCCGCATATAACTGAAAGGACTTAAAACCAGCTTGCTCTAGAAGAATGTCGTAGGTCAGGATATCATAAGTTCTTTCTTCATGAACTTCATCAAACCGAGAAAAACGACCATCTTGCTCTTGAATAAAGAAGGTTAACTCATGCACAACCGAATACGGAGCTTCATCTGCAAATGAATCCCAAACCATGGCAAAGGTTTCAGCATTTTCATGATAAGAGTAGCCAGGGAAGACCTCATCAATTTGATAGACAGAATGCACGTCAAAGATAAAGACGCCACCATCATTAAGCACTTGATAGACCTCTTTGAAAACATCCCCTACTTCAATCTCATCCTGCATATAGCAAATCGAGTCTGAATAACAGGTCACAAAGTCATACTGACCTACCTGCGACAAGTCCAACATATTCCCTTGGACAAAATCTATGTCCTCACCGGCTGAAATCGCACGTTTCTTGGCAATTTCAAGCATGTCGTGACTGAGGTCAAGTCCTGTCACTTTGAATCCTGCTTGGGCAAATCGTACCGACTGAATCCCTGTCCCACAGGCAAGCTCCAACAAGCTTTGATGGTCCTTGGATTTAGGCAAATGGCGGAGCGAAAACGCCGTCCATAAATCGTATAAAGAATCATCCATAATCGCATCATAAACAGACGCAAAGGTTTCATAATTTTTGTTCATGGTTTTCTAGTTTTCCTTAATCAGGAACTTAGTCGTCCTTTTCAATGTTATATAAAAACAGCCTTTCGACTGTTTTTAGGCTAGATAAGCAGACACATCCACTTGAGGAGCTTCATGCCATAACTTTTCAAGATTGTAATGCAGGCGTTCGTCTTCTGAAAAGAGGTGAACAACAACATCATTAAGGTCTAAAAGGACCCAACCAGCCTTGCTATCACCTTCAATATGGCTTGGATTTCCACCTGCTGCTTTCACTTTGTCACGAATATTATCTGCAATAGCCTCTAATTGTCGGCTATTGGTCGAGCTGACAAGCACAAAATAGTCCGTAACACTCGTCAACCCTGATAAATCTAGGGCTAGAATATCTTCGCCACGTTTTTCGTCGGCTGCTTTAACAACTAGTTCGAGTAATTCTGTTTTAGTCATTTGTTTTTGTATCTTCTTTCATGTATTTCACAAAACTGTTATAAGTTTCAAGGGTTTGGGGATAAATCGGCTGCGCTTTTTGTGCTAAAAAGGCTATGGTATTAGCCGTCTCATAAGCCACTGCCTGATTCAAATCCTCTTTTGCAATCTCTCGCGCCCTAGCCACTAAGGGGAAATCACGGTTGTCTTCGATATAATCCGCCACGTAAACAATCTTATCCAGGGTTGTCATATCTGCAGCACCGACAGTATGGATTTCAATGGCACGTAAAATGTCAGGGTCATGTAAGCCAAGGTCTTCTTGGATTTTATAAATCCCCACAAGACCATGCCAGATATTATTATTCCAACGCTTCAGGTCAGCTGCTAAACCATAGCGATCAATAAGCTCTAAAAAATCATCATCTGACACTTCCTTAGCATAGTCATGTAGCAACCCTGCCAAACCAGCCTTGGTCTGATCATAATGATGCCAAACAGCCAAGTCAATCGCCGCTTTTTCCACTCCTAGGACATGTTGATAACGTTTCGGGCTCATCACAGCCCTTAACTTTTCCAAGAGTTGCTCACGTGAATAGGGCGTATAGGCTTGGTAGTTCATCGATAAAGACCTTCTTCTTCAATATATTCTAAAACAGGCTTTGGCAAGAGATAGTTGGGTTTACGGTTTTTCGCAATAAAATCACGAATCAAACTGGATGAAATATCCATCAAAGGCACATCCACCCAGATAACTGGGTAGGAGGTACCAGCCTTGTATTTAGGACGCTGGACACCTACAAATTGTACCATTTGAATTAACTCATCAATCTGATACCACTTAGGAAGATAAGCAACCATGTCCGCTCCGATAATGAAATAATAGTCCACGTCAGGATTTTTCTCAATCAGTAACTTCATCGTTTCATAGGTATAGGATACGCCCTTTCGATCCAATTCAAGTGTCTCGATATCTAATCCTTCAACATCTCGGATAGCCAATTCTAACATCTTGAGGCGGTGCTTTTCATCAATCGTCTCTTTGTGATCGAGATGAGGCGGCTCAAACTCTGGCATTAGATACACCTTATCCAAGCCCAACTGTTGCCGAACCTGATCAGCAACCACCAAATGAGCATTATGAACGGGGTTGAAATTCCCTCCTAAGATGCCGACTTGTTTGCGATTGGTTTCTTTTTTTTCAGCTTCGAGCTCCACTTTGGTAAAGGGAGTTAACAGTTCAATTGGCATGATGACTCCTTAAACATCTAGGATTTTAATGTGACTTTAGGGCTTTCACTTTTGGGGATAGTTTACGGTTTTCTTTTTTAGCGGATTCTTTAAAAAGGATTAAAATACGTCCGATTTTCAAAACGGTATCGCAACCAATTTCTTCCTCAAGAATGTCAGCTACCTCATGAATATCCTCATCCGTATTTTGCAGTAGTGTCACCTTTATCAACTCACGAGCATCTAAGGCCTGACGAACACTTGTCTTGATGTGATCATTAAGACCATTTTTGCCAATTTGAATAATCGGTTTTAAAGAGTGCGCTTCTGACTTTAAAAAAGCGCGTTGTTTACTTGTTAATGCCATATTATCTTTCTTTTCTATCTTAAATCAATGCTTTTCGGATAAGGACTGAAACACCTTCTGGTGCCCATGCTGCCACAACCGTTGGCTGATTGCTATCAGCTTTGACGCGAATCCATCCCAGTCCAGAATAGACGATATCCATTTTTTCTCTGACCGTAAATTCATGGCGTACTAGTTTTGGAAATACTTTGACATCCTTAGCTGATGGTGGGGTGAGAAGGGTTCCTAAATGTTTGTGGTAAAAGGCATCAGCTCCCTCTAACTTGGTCCGATGTAGGGTCAAGTTATTATCAAAATAAGCTGTAAAGCCTTGCTTGACGCCTGAGACAAAATCAAATCGTCCGAGCCCACCTAAAAAGAGGGTTTGACCTGCATTAAGCTGATAGGTCTTGGGCTTGATTTCTTTTTTGGGGCTAATATACTTGAGGCTCTTGGCAGTTAGGTAATGAGCCATCTGATGACGATGAATGATGCCTGGAGTATCGTAAATGTAAGAGCCATCATCCAAAGGAATTTCAATCTTATCAAGTGTTGTGCCAGGGAAGCGAGAGGTGGTTATCACATCCTTGTCGCCTGTGATTTCCTGGATAATAGCATTAATCAAGGTTGATTTCCCAACATTGGTGACGCCGACTACAAACACATCACGTCCCTTGCGGTACCTTTCAATAGCGTCAATCAGCTCACGAATAGCCATTTTATTCTGCGCACTGGTTAGGATAACATCTACCGGTCTTAAACCTTCTTCATGAGCACGCTCTGTTAGCCACTGGGTAACCTTACTATCCTTGACAGATTTGGGTAAAATGTCCTTCTTGTTTCCCACTAAGAGCACGTCATTGCCAGAAACAAAACGTGATAAGCCTGGGATGACCGATCCGTTAAAATCAAAAATATCGATGACGTTGACGACTAGGGCATCACTTTCTCCCACCTCATGAAGCAGTTTCAAAAAGTCATCGTCTGAGATGTTCACATCAACAATATCGTTATAATGACGCAGTCTAAAACAGCGCTGGCAGTAGAGTTCTCCACTTTCAAGTCCCTTATCAAGAGCGCTCTGTGGCGTGTAGCCAATGCGATTTTTATCTGTCGTTTGAATGCTGGCGCCGCAGCCTATACAAAATAATGCTTCCATTAAATTCCTTTTTGATAAATCATTTTACCGTATTTTTTTTCGAGCTTAGCCTTAACACGACGCTCACGAGCACGATTAAACTTGGTATTCCAAGCGTCTGATGCCACAATCGGTCTAACCAATATCGAACGAATGCCTGCACGATGAGCAGCTCTAATGTCAGTCATCAGCTGATCTCCCACCATGACCACTTCAGAGCGATCAAAACCATAGCGTTTGATTGCAATGTCAATGCCACGCGTAAAGGGTTTCAAGGCACGACTAACAAAATCAACCCCAAATCGCTCAACAGCTTGTTTAACACGCGCATGATTGTTGTTGGACACAACAACAACAGGGATATCCGCTTGAGTCATCTCATCCAACCAAGCTCTCAACTCTTCCGTACCGTCAGGGTTGTTCCAGGCAATCAAGGTATTGTCCAAATCGACCAGAACAGCCCGGATCCCTTGACGTATCAAATCGTCTGCACGCAAATCATAGACGGCCTCAACCACATGGTGCGGCCTATAATCATCAATAGCCAATACATACTCCAAAAGTTATAATATTACGCTCTATTATAGCACGAGGATACCATATAGTAAAATAGAGACAACTAAACCCTATAAAATCAACGTTTTCATCTTTTTACATATCCATACCATGCTTTTTACAACTTCTGAGGGGTAACAAAAAGGGTAACAAAAAATATGAGTTCAGCAGGCAAGAACTAGCGTAGCACCATCTACGCTTTTTTTTATTATACCATGTTCCCACTCTGTGGATGCGTAAGAAAAAGCCAGGCAAAAAATGCTAGGCTTGTATTTTCTTATCTGCAATAGCGTCTGTTAAGGTCTGTGAGAAATTTAGTCCCAACTCACGCCCTAAAGTATCCGCCCAACGTGGGATAGTTAGGGTTTTCTTTATAGGTTCTTGACTCCCTAAATACTCAGCAACGTCAGCCATAACCATGGAAATAAAAGACTTACTAGGGTCATAGACAAGCTCTATATCCTCATCATCACGGAAAGGGTTATTATCAACCAAAGATAGAGTGTTAATAGGGGTAGGGGTGGGAATATCTCGCCCATTCTCAATATAATCAGCTAGATGAATACCTAACCAATCGCTAGCCATTGCTAAAGCATCAGCCATATTCTCCCCTTGTGTTGCTGAGTACTCAAAGTCTGGAAAAGTCACAAAATAAGGGGCGTTAGCTCCGTCTGTATCGTCATAATAAAATAAAGCTGGATAAGTGACAAGCATAGTTTACCTCCAAAAGAAAACAAGCGGTAGGCTGTCTTTATAACAGCCCTGCTTGCTTTTTGATACCCCTTTCGGTGTATTTGTTAATTTCACCGTGGGGAATGGTTATCGGTCGCTCGCCTGCTTTTTCAAGTTTAACGTGTGACCCTTTACCTCCCTTAGTCTTTGTCCAACCGTGAGCGGTAAGAAGTTTAACCATTTCTTTTTGTGTCATAGGCATAGCGCTTTTACCTCCTGACAAGATTATTATATCATACGTGTTACACGTATTCAACTAAAAAAACAAACATTATCATTCCTCATAAACCTTGGCAAAGTAAGCAATCGCCTCACTGTGTAATTCATAGTAACGGGATTTTTTGAGTTCCGTTTCATCTATCAACTCACTTGCTCTTGCTATTCGTCTGATCAGATAACGATTGATTAGTAGCTGCCTTAACCGCTTATCGTCAATCGCATTAACAGCCTTCTTAACTCTGTTGACTTGCTGACCACTTTCTGACCGCCAATCCTTATATTCTGATAAATGTTTTGGCGGTTCCGTTATCTCAATCATATAGTCATTGGTATATACCAAATCTAGCATACCTGAAACATTCTGCCAGCGATGAAACTCTTTTAGAACACGCTTAGTATCTGCTTTATTTAAGGTCATGTAACACCTCATCTAACGCATTCATGGCTTCTCTCGTCTCTGATAAACTTTGGAATTGTCTGTAACTCTTTGATGAGTTGTTTAGCGTCCATATGTAAGCCCCTGTGGTATAATATAGTTAGCTATAACTTTTACCACGGAGACTGCCAGCAATGGCGGTCTTTTTTTGTTGTCTGCATCAAAAAAAACCACGTTTGCCTAGCATAATAAACGATCCAAAAATAAAAGAGGCAAATGCCTCTCTTTTCAATTCGTGCCAAGGAGGCCGACAATAAAACACCCCTCCCACTTCCTACCTATGGTGTCTCTAACGGCGACTGTTCTCCCATTCCTCAATAGTTTCCGGAAAAATATCCCAAAAAATAGTGTTTTCTCCGTCCGTTGTTTCAATATAACCACGGGCTTCATGTTCATTATCAAATTCAGCAACTACGCGAGTCTCTATAAATTTTGGCGTGTGTTCCTGTTTTTTAACTTGAAAAATACCATCATGAAATTCAACAAAGACAATGCCAGTGTACGTATCTAAGTCATACTTGTTTCTTAATTGCGTCAATCGTTTCTTTAAACTGTTAGGCATTACCCTGCGTCTCCTTTATTGATTTTAACCTCTCATATTCTTTCATAGCATTGCTATAGTCCTCACGTTTCACATTCCAAAAAGGTGGTTTAAAGTTGCCTAGCGCTTCTTCTGAAACGTCATAACCTAACACCGAATAATTTAATAGCTTAATCCACAAAAAAACCGCTTCTTCAACACTAACTTCTTTCTCTTCATTAGCTAGTCTATGCAACCTATCCAATCGACTTCTAATATCTCTAACCATATCTATTTACTCGTTTTCAAACTTCGCTTCTAGTTCTTCAACTTGCTCCACAATATCAGTTGTTTCAACGGCTTTATATGCCATTGATAGAACTGTTTGAGCACTTTGTTGCCTTGCATATGGACTAACGGCATTATCGTTCATAATCTCTAATAACACTTCTACAGCTCTAATACTGGCGTTTTGAAGGCGAGTTGTTGTTTCCTTTAACATCTCATTTCTACGTTCACGATAAATACGCTTGAATGTAACATTTTTCAAATAAGTGTACGCGGTATTACGTGAAATATTAGCTAATTTGCTTGCTTCTGTCACGTTTCCTGTTTCTAGTATCGCATTTAAAAAATTTTCTTGGCGCTTATTCAGTTTGCTGATTATCTTCACCTCCTAACTCTTTATCTATCGCCTCATTGATTAGTCGATACAATTCACCAACGCTTTCATAACCTTTAACACTCTTTCGCAAACGATTCACCAGGTTAATGATGACGTTGCGAACCCTTAACGAAAAATACATATCATCAGGAAATTCACCGTTAAAAACTATCCGAAACAATAAGTGCTCCAAGGTTGTGAAATGGGTTTTCTTCAAATACAAATCCAAATAGCGCTTACTGATCATATCTCACCTAGACAAGTTTGCCAGCCGATTGGTTACGTTCGTTCTCGATTGATAAGAAAACCTGCCCCCTGAAATTACGTAACAAGTCACTGAGATAAGAACTTGCATATCTTTCTGGCATGCTCATTTCTCCCAGTCTTATATAGTTAACGCTGTTGTTTTTAGATTCCTCCAAAGGGTGACGAATAGGCTCTACTCCTTTTTCAGCGTTTAACAAGTCCAGTACTGCAATATGGTAGTGAAATTGCTTAGCAATCCTTTGTCTCATGTCATCGCTGTTATTGCGTGATAGCAACATGTCGATATACTGATATTCGCTTGGGGTGATAGTGTCAGGCGTCATCTCTGATTCAAGTTTCTGCCAAGCTGTTTGTGCTGATTCTACCCTAATCTTTTGAATGTCAATCTCTAACTGATGCTGTGCGTCTCCTATTTCACGTAGTCTTTTTTCTACCTTTCGCCTTTCTGTAAGATATAAGTCTTCTTTCCCTCGCTCGGTATAAAGTTCATTAACTTCAAGCTCTTTAACATAGTTATTAAACTCATCAACAATACCTCTGGCCTTATGCTTTAAGTTGTCCAACTCATCAGTGTACTGTTTTTCCTTATAATCAAACAAAGCTGTCCCGTATTTCTCGCTGAAAATCCGTAACATTTGTTCCTGTTTATCTTCTTCAGTAACAACCGTAGCAGTTTCTTCTTTAGCGTCAGCGCTCGCTAACTTTTTTTGAACCCATTCCTCAGTTGCTTCTGACACCTTAGTCATAATGTCGGCGTAAGTTCGGTTAGTTGGTGTGTACATAAATATAATTCCTTTCTTCTTGTAACTTTCGATAATGAAAAAGAGGTATATTCAAAAAGCCATTAAGCTTATTGAACATACCTCTAGTCGTCTTGATCTAGTCAGTATGGTTTAGTCGTTCATCTTCAATCTTTCGAATATGAACAATCTTGCCATCTTGAATTTTTAAAGTTATTTCTCCAAATTTTGGGAGCTTCTTTACATCTATTTTACCACCAACAGAAAAGTAAAGCAATCCTTCTTCAATATTAGTGTACATCATTCCCCCCCCTCCTCTCCGTCACATTCTGTCAAGTTCTACTGCCCTAGCTATCTTTTTCAACCTATCCGACTTATCAAAGTAACTGTCATAAGTCACGAAAACCCCGTAGCCAACATCGTGAACTTCGATAACGTCCACCTCACAAGCCCACAAGGTTCCCGTGAAATAACCTAGAATAGCCATCTTAATATCATAAGCCACTGGCTGAAATAGCGTCTGATGAGTCCAATAATGCTTACTCATCGTCCATGTCCTCGTACTGAGCGCCATAATAATCCTTAAAACTGTCACAAATACGCTTGAAAATATGGCTTAACTTCTTATCTTCCGCATATGTTACACATAGTTGGTTGGCGTTGCCACCTTGACCGTCGTTACAATAGACAACCTCGACAACTGGCTGTTCATAAGCCCCTGTCATATAGCCCATAATGGCATGCCCTGCGACCTGTGCGGTATCAAAATCTTTAAAGTCGTAAGTAAAGGTAAATGTTTTTGGTGTGTTTGATAATTGTTTCATGTCGTTCTCCTTTTTGTCTCGAATGTCTTTAAAATATTGAATGTTTGCTAGCTTCTGTCATGTTTTACTTCTTCATAAAGCACTGCAATAGTTAAATCACTTATAAATCCTGCACCAACTCCGTAAGTATTGGTGAAAACTTTCACGCTGATCACCTTAACGGTTGCCATGAAGTCATTAACACGGGTTTCAAAATCTATCAATTGTTCTTTAAAATTCCTTTTAAATAGCTTGATTTTCATTTTTTCCTCATTTCTCTGAAAAATGACTACACCTAAGAGGGGAGGTGTAGTCGAAAATTTCGGACGTGTAGTCGCTTATAAACGCTGTCATATCAACGTTTCAGACAATTCGACTACACTGACTACACTGACTACACCTATTTTGTTGTGTCATCTTTTTTTATTTTTTTCTTCCTATTTTTTTCGTTTTATTTTTATATCAATATTTACTGTATTAAGTGTATGAGTGTAGTCAAAATAGATATAATCCTTGATATAATAGACTTTTTGAGCGACTACACATTGACTACACTTCGACTACACTTATTCTTTTTTTAGTTTATATCCTCTAACGCTGATATTTTTACGTTTATCATTGCCTTTTCTGAGAGCTGGAAATGACCTGTTAGCATAAAATGGCGTGTCACTATCTGGATAAAAACCTCTAGGGTAATTCCGACTGACCCCAACCCTGACTGGATAGGGTGCGGCTTCCCATTCTTCTGGTAGGTTAGCTTTTACTTCCTTATGAAACATATCGCTAGGGGTATAGTCGTTAACCTTGTAATAATCAGTATAAAATCCCCAAATATACCACACAAACTCATTAGGTAAAAAAGTGCTCTCTAATTCATCAGTGAAGAAACTCTCTACAAACCTAACAATCGGTTCAGCACTTCTAATATTTTCAGATAGCGCTTCTTGCGAAGCCTTAGCGTTAACATCTCGCCACGGCGTTTCGATAGCTAGTTTTAGGAAATATTCAAGCACTTCAGGGCGTCTCAAATAATCGTTTTTGATAGCCCTATTGGGATGGCCTTTGTAAGTCTTTTTAAAAGGAACGACTACAAAACGCCTTTTAATAGCCTCTTTATCGGCTGTCATCACTGGGAAACCATTAGATGATTGAATCACTGGCAATCTTAGTCTTAGTGTGTATGGGGTTTTTCCTTTTTCTTCAATCTTCAAGGGATCCCCTGTGACGAGTGAGAAAATAGCAGACGTGTTTTTGATTCTGACGTCTTTTTGAACATCATCACCAATCACGACAGACTTCCCAATCAGCGCTGACGTTCCAAAACGATTAAGCCCGTCTAATTCATCAACTTTCAAGCTGGCAATATTGCTTTCACCAACCATATCAGCAATAATTTGCTGAAAAGAACCTTTTCCACTCCCTCCGACACCTTGTAACCAAAATAGTCTCTCTAACGTTCTTCCTGTGACCACCGACTTTAAAATTTGAATAGCTAAATCAAATAAGTCTTTATCGTTATCCAAAACACTCTTTAACCATTCTGTCGGCTTCCAACCATTGATAACCGGCTCTTGCCTTTTGGGGTTATAAGGATAGTCAATCCGCCTTGTCAAAACAATATTAGGATTATATGGCTCTAACACCATGTTTTGACAATTCAACAAGCCATTCCCAAGCGCAACATAGTTTGAATTGATTTCTTTAATCAGGCTGTTTCTAGCGATGATATAAATAACGTCTTTCGCCTTTCTCTCTGTCGTGTCAGCATTTAACACCGTAATAAGGTCTTTAATCAGAACAGTGTTCTCTAGGTAAATTCCCTTATCGGGGTCATACAAACACAAGGGTGGCTCTTGGTTTTCGTTAACAGGCTTGATTCTGATAAAACGGATACACGTCATCAAAAACTTAGCCATAGATTCAGGTTTTTTAGAAATAGCCGTTGCATAAGCCTTGTTTGCCTCTGCCTTAGCTTCTTCTTCAACAACGTCTTTTTCTTTTATTCCCACCGTCTCTTCATCAGTAACTTCGGCCAATCTTTTACGAACGCTAGGTTTATTAAAATAGTTTTGATAGGCAGCTTCATAAGCTTCTTGCCTTATCTTATTAGCCAAGTATTCTATCTGCCCCCTAGCCCCTTTCAAGGTTTTTAGGTATGTTTCGTTTGTTTGTGGGCTATTTTGGAAAAGCGATGCCTCATTTTGCTTATCCGTCAAACACTCACCTCCCCTTCATAATAACGATTGACTTCATTCAATAAAAACTGATTCAAGCCATTTGTTCTCAGAACCGTTGTTAAATACAGATAAACCCTTTCTTGGGAAATACCTGAACGATAACAACGTCTGATGAAGCTGGTCGCTTCTGCTTTGGTTGTTATCCCATAAGCCAAAGCGCTATCCACGATGCCTGTGACACTTAGTCCGCATCCAATCCGTTCGGCTCTTACCGTTGCGACCTGCAACGCATTAACAAAATCCAAAATCTGGCCAGATAATAGCTGCAGTGTCACATCACGGACAAGTTGCCAATGGTTACCAAGATAGTGCTCTAGTTTATCCACTTCGCTTACCGACACTTGAATGCCATCTTTTCCAAGGGGTTCAAAACAATAGCCAGTGGGTTCAAAATAAGTCAGTAAACAATACCCTTGCTTATAGAGCAATCGTGTCTCTACTCCTTTTAACCCCTTAAAGTCTTTGACCCACTCAGGAGCAATCATTACATCGATAAATCTCATACATCCACCCCCAAAAACTCCAAAATGTCATCTACTTTGTAAAACACTTTCTTGGTATTCTCTAGTGGTGGTTGATACCTCTTAAGCCCTGCATGTTCCCAACGTTTCAAGGTACTAGCCTTGACCTCTAGCTCCTCTTCAATCTGTTTTGGGGTCATCAAGCCAAGTTGTCTTGGTTGAGGTTTGCTATAGGATGATAAGAAATTCTTAATCAGCTTTAGAATACTTTTTTTAAGGCTATTTTCGCTTTCTTTACTTAGGCTAAACATGGCTATCAGCTCCTTTCATTAGCGCCTTATAACTTTCCAAATCGGCATTTAACAACACGCTTAGACGTTTTTGTTCTTCCTGCACTTGATTGTAAAAGGTTTTAGCACCATCTAGTAACTCTGCTTTATCCGCTGGAATAAAGTACCCTCGCTTAAGCCCGTGTCGTATACCAATGATAGGGACGCCATAGCGCGTGATTAAGCGACTAATAATTTTCTGCACAACTCTTTCTTCTACTTTCAAAATAAGAGCTATTTCTGCGCCTGTAGTGGGATTATTAGCACCCACTTTCAAGAGGTTCAGCACTCGTCTGTAATTTTCAGGTAAGGTCATCTATTCCCTCGCTTTCTCAAATCCACTTTCTCAAATCATCAACTTGTTGCGCTAAATCATTGATAGCCTCTTGTTGCACTGTGATAATCTCAGTCAAATTGCCCACCAGTTGGGTTAATCTGAGTTGCCCTTCAACAAACATACTCTCAAGAGTACCGTCATTAGTGTAATTGTCTAGCTCTTCAAGTTGTTCATCTATTTTTTGTAAATATTGTTTTAAATCAATGATATTATCTGTCATCTTATTCCCTCCCTTGCATTTGGATCACTGCCCCATATCTTGATAGATAAGCTGGCGGTTGGTTTTCTGTCTCTGTAACGTCCTCTGTAGGATCTATTTTGCTTTCTGCTGTAACGATAAAGTAAAACAGCACCACAAGCACTAACAGCAAGATAAGATAGCCTAAGGGGCTTAACGTCAATTCTTCAATCATCGGTTCACTCGCTTTCTAGTTTGATAATCGGACAAGGCTGTCACCTTGTTAGCGTCTCGCTTTGACTCATTGCCACTAGCTGGCAAGTCATTGATTGCCTTAAACATAATTTCGGTCGCTTTCTCATAGCCGATTGCTTGCCAAGCCTCCTCAAAAGTCCTTGCGGATTGTCTGAATTGATTGACGTACTCACTCATTACATTAGCGACAATCACCCAAGAAATACGTTGATTGAATAAGGTTTTAAAATGCTTATCCGCCTTGTCCTGACTGGCTCGACGTCGTTCGTATAAAGCACGTTTCTCTGACGAATGTTCTGTAAAAGGATATCGCGTTGATTTTTGTTTAGCATCTATTTTTACCATCATTTTTTCTCCTGTTAGTTATTTTTACCTGTCTTTATTGTGCTGTTTTTATCATCATTCAATCGTTTCCCACACTCTGAGTCGCCAAACTTTGAAAGTATGGGGATTTTTGTCAAAATATGTTATAATAAACTTATTGATAATACTAAAACCCCTACGGCTTGCCTGCTGTAATTCGTTTTAGTTTTTCGTTTAAAGGCTTGGAACTTTGGTCGGTTGCATAAGCCTTTTTTTGTTGCCTTTATTCATAAATTTCACTAAATTCCTTGAAATACTTATCGGGAATAGCTGCCATCGCTTCCTGCTGTAACTGCATAGCTTTCAGCTTATTTGTATCGCTAGCAGTCTCCTTGTTCATGATTTCGCTAGCCACTAGAACCTGCGCATAGTATTTTTCAAGCTTCAGTCGCCGCCCTTCTGTGATTTCAACTTGTTCGTCTTCCTTGATTTTGAGAAATTCAAAGTTAGTAACGTCTCCGTTTTCAAGAGAATAGGCGATATTCTTACGGTTTCTCCATACCGACAAACGGTGTTTAATCTTGTCGTCAGCCCAACCTGGCAAACGCTCTCTTAATAGATCCATGGTGACAATGCCGTTATCATCGTAAATCTGATATAGCAAATCTTGTGTAAATGGTATTTGTGTCATTGTGTTCCTTTCTTAAAAATTTAAAGTTCAAAATCTTCCCAAGGCTCACGGATTCCAAGCAACTTCGAAACTCTAATTTTTAATTCAACGCTTCCTTTACCTGTTTTTAGTAAATCTGTGATTGTCCCCTGACTTCGTAAACCAACTGCTTGTGTTAGATCAGCCTTTGTCCAGTTTTTTTCATGAAGTCGTTGCTCAACGAGTGCCACCCACTTTTGAAATTGCTTACTCATTTTTCTCCTTTCGCTTTCTTCACAAATTTGTAAAACGAATTTTTTTGCGAAAAAATTATGTTATTCCTTGACAAAGTTAATGCTTAACATTAAAATCAAAATATAAGAAAAACACTCAACAAAGGCTTGATAAACCTACAATCCAACTCGCCAAAGTTTATTTTTTTAGTTTTATCGTTCCCTTTTTGTTTCGCTTACTAATTCGCTTTACAAATCATATTTTAATACATTACATTACATAAGTCAACCTTTCTTAATGCTAAATATTAAAATATTTTTTGTGATGCTTAGAAAGGTTGATGTATCAATGTTTTCAACATTCGAAAAAATAAAAGACCTTGCTAAAAAACAAGGGCTTTCGTTAAACGCACTTGAAGAAAAGCTTGGTTATAGTCGAAATACTATTTACAATTTAAAAAAAACTAGACCTTCTGCTGAAAGATTACAGCAGATTGCCGATTACTTCAACGTATCTACTGACTATCTACTCGGACGCACAGATAACCCTAAACTCTACACGACACCAGACGGTCAAGAGGTTGACTTATCAGACTTGCGTAACAACATTGTGTTGTTTGATGGTAAGCCATTATCTGATGACGATGTCATCAAAATTGAACAAATTATCAAATTATCGTTAGGAATGAAGCAAAATGAAGATTAACGAATTACTGGAGGAATTCCAAGTTACTTTATATCTCTTTCATGGAGAGATTTGGGAACGTGATGGATTCTATTTCCCAAATATTCGAACTATCTATGTAAATGCTGAGTTGTCTGAAGAGAAACGTAATAAAGTTATTTTGCATGAACTTGGGCATATCAATCACAATCCTAAAGAATATCGTCGCTTGCTTTTACAATACGAAAACGAAGCCGATAGATTCATGATCCGTGAATTGATTAAAGACTATCTCAAAAATAATGACCTCTATGATTTTAATTGGTTGCAATTTGCTAAGTATTATCAAATTTCCACAACATGGGGAGAATGTATGATACAGGAAGAATTTAAAGATATTATCGGGGGATAAGATGGGATTATTTAACTTTGGCAAACCAAAAGATGAAATTTTGCAAGAAAAAATCAATAAATTACAAAGTACAATTGATAAAAAAAGAAATGAATTAGATGAAATAAAACGACAAATCAAAATTGGAAAAGATACTATTTCAATAGACGCTAAACTTATTAAAAAACAACAAGAATTTGAAAATCTAGAGAAGCAAATTGCTATCGCTAATGATACTCTTGATATGCAAGAATTCGGTTTCTTTGAACGTCAATATAAATTTTCAGATAGTATTAAATTTAAAGATGCATTAGATACGCTTCGGATGAAACAAAAATCTCTAGTCAAATCTGGAGAAGCTGCTGAAATCATTACGCCCATGACTTTAGATGGAAGTGCAGCAAAAGGAAAAACCATGCAAAACCAGCTTCGAAAAGCTGCTATCCGTGGCTTTAACGGCGAAGCTGACGCATTACTCGTCAAAGTTACTGTTGCAAACGCTGATAAAAAAATACAAGCTTTAAGAAGAGCCTTTGACCAACTAAATAAAATGTATGAAAAAAACTTAATTAGGCTGACCCACAATTATCTTGATTTAAAAGTTAAAGAGTTGAGGTTGGTTGCCGAATACGAGTTAAAAAAACAGGAAGAGAAAGAAATTCTCAGAGAGCAACGGGCTAAAGAACGAGAGGATAAAAAATTACAAGCTGAAATTACCGCTAAGCGTAAACAACTCGATAAAGATAAAAAACATTTTACTCAAATGATTGAAAATGTTGAAAAGCTTTTAACTACAGCTGTTGGTGATGAAATAGAAAAACTTAAAATTCAACTTTCTGAGTATCAAAATAAGCTGTCTGAACTAGATGAAATTGAACAAGATATTGATTACAGAGAAGGTCATGCAACAGCAGGATACGTCTATATTATTTCAAATATCGGTGCATTTGGTGAAGATGTTTACAAAATTGGAGTCACTCGTCGATTAGAACCGATGGAACGCATAAGAGAGCTAGGAAGCGCTTCAGTTCCTTTTGCATTCGATGTTCATGCTTTAATTTTTAGCGAAGAAGCTTTTGCTCTTGAAACTGAATTACATAATAAATTTGATAAATATAAAGTAAACAAACTAAACAATCGCAAAGAGTATTTCAAAGTCCCCTTTACTGAAATTAAAAAGGTTCTAGCTGAATACAATGAACTAGCAATTGAGCTAACTGAATATGCTGAGGCGTTTGAATATAGGCAAAGTTTACTAAAAGTAAGAGGTGTTTGATATGAAATGGTTTTTTTTGGTAGCGTTCATGGGATGTTTAGCTAATGCATTAAACATTAGTAAAAAAGTCAACGCAGATGATGATGACGACGATGACGATGACTATTATGATGATGATGAGTCAGTTAGAGATACTTCCAGACTCAAGGAAGAAGTGCCTTGGAATAAAAAAGAACAAACTTCTTGGGGAATAGCTTCAGTTATATTTCTAATACTATTCCTAATTTTTATCTTTAAAACGTAAATCAACTGACACACCAATAGCTTTTACCCCAACGTGCAATCGTTCATTCAAAAATCGTCTAACATTGAATTATTCCACTTTAAACATTGTGTTAATTGATACTATGCTATGATTTAAAACCGTTACAGCAATGTATGGTTGCTTATGGTTACAGAAGATAATACTATTACTTGACTTTTGGGGCTTGTTAGGGCTATAATAGTCTTAACAGTGAGAATGTGTCCATCATGACGCAAAAACCCCCAATGTTCCAGCATTGGGGGTTTCTTTTTTCAGGCTCGTGCCCTAGGGTCATTTCTTGCGTGAGTTGAGCCAATACTCAAACAATGCTGTTAGGATAGATACTAGCAAAGGTGCAAGAAATAGCGTGAGAAATAAGTCTATCATGACTTTGTTCACCCCCTTTCTATCCCAAAGGGGCAAGACGTATTATACCAAACTTAACTATCTCTGACAACGCTCTAAAACGCCCTCTGAGCGATTTTATCAGTCAGACATACAAATAGACTACCAACCCAAAATAAACGCAAATAGGGGCGTTCTCGTAAGCCCTACCATGATATAACCCAACCTAAAACCTCTACGGCTTGCCTGCTGATGGAAAGGATATATCATGACAATTAGAGAATACAAAAAGAATAACGGTACAATCGTTTACCGTGCTAACATTTACTTAGGTGTTGACCAGAATACGGGTAAAAAAGTCAGAACAACCATCACTGCCAGAACCAAAAAGGAAGTGAAACAAAAAGCCAAAAGGGCTATAATCAACTTTGAAAAAAACGGCAATACCGTCAAAGAAAAGGTCACAATAAAGACTTATGCCGAACTGGCTGAGTTATGGTGGGATAGCTATAAGCATACCGTCAAGCCCAATACGCAGTGCATGATCAAAAGTTTTGTTAAAAATCATTTATTGCCTGTTTTCGGTAGCTATCAACTCAAAAAGCTAACCACCCCTCTCTTACAAAAACATCTTAATCAATGGGCTTCGGACGCCAATAATAATCAAAAAGGCGCTTTTCAACGATATGGACTATTACACTCTCTTAATAAGCGAATATTGCAATACGGGGTAACTCTTGATGTTATAAAAGTAAACCCAGCTTTGAATGCTGTTATGCCACGTAAAAGAAACGTCGAAAATAAAGATAAAGTAAAGCATCTAAATGCCGATAGCCTAAGTATCTTTCTAGACTATCTTTCACAATTAGAACCGACATTTAAACACATGTTTGAAATTATGCTTTACAAGACACTACTAGCCACTGGTTGCCGAATAAATGAGGCACTGGCTCTTGAATGGTCTGATATTGACTTTGATAAAACTCAAATCAGTATCACAAAGACACTAAATAGGTATCTAACTATCAATAGCCCGAAGTCAAAATCAAGCATACGTGTTATCGATATTGATAAAGCGACTCTAAGCATGTTGAAAAATTATCAGCAACAACAATGTCTCGAAGCTGGTTACCAACCTAAAGTCGTTTTCTCCCCCATTACAGACACTTATGCTAAGGTTGCTGGTCTTAGGCAACGCCTAGAACGTCATTTTAGACTGGCTGGTGTTGAAAATGTTGGTTTTCACGGCTTCAGACATACTCACGCTAGTTTATTGTTAAACGCTGGCATACCCTATAAAGAATTACAACATAGATTAGGTCACTCAAATCTATCCACCACCATGGATACTTACAGCCATTTGTCAGAAGAGAATGCCAAAACAGCCGTTACCTACTTTGAAAATGCTCTAAAATCACTCTAGGGTAACTAAAAGGGTAACTAAAATAAAAAAGCGATATAGAAAAGACTTCTAAATCGCTGTATTAAAGGCTTTTTAACCTCGATATAATATTACGCTCTATTATAGCATACTTTAAAGGTTTTGGGAAAATTGTCGAGCTAAATAACAAAAAGACAGCAGCCCAAACTGTTGTCTTTTTCTTGTTGATACCAGTGAATATTACCTGCTAGCACGCCAACATTAAGCTGCGGCGTCTTTAGCAAGGGTCTCCATTTTCTTAATTTGCTCATCCGTGAGGTAGGGTTTGGCTCCCTCAAGAAAGTCAGCAATCTCTTCCTGAGACATCTGACCACTTTGTGCTTTCATTCCCTCATACAGGTTATTGAAGTCTTCATCAGAAAGTTTTTGCTGCCCCATGAACATGCTTTCCAGTTCTTTCTTACTCAAAACATCGGATTCGTTTGGCACCACAGGTGTCTTGTAAGCTACTTTTTTAGCGTCAATGTCTAAGTCAACTGACGTCACCAAACTATCCAAACCTTTCGCGTATATCAGTGATAATTTAGTTTTGAGATTACTCTTTTTATCAAGACTAAGAACGGCTTTTGACTTATCAGAAAGAGAGGCCTTGGCTAGGTTGAGGTAGGTTTCTAGCTGTTCTGCCGATTCTTTATCATCATCCATTTGTGTCAAAACAGACTGATAAAGCTTTAACAGTTGGTCCATGGTTAAGGTCACGCTGACACTTTCGCCATCTTCTTTAAAATGCTTGTCATCAACCTCATCCAACCATGATAAATCCACCTCTTTTTCAGGCGTTAATTCTTTCAAGGATGGCATTTTTTCTCCGGACAATTCAGCAACATCGACGAATTTTCCCTTAGCATCCGCAAGATCAACTCCATTTATGGCTAATAAAGGTTCAACGCTCATGTAAGCTTTATCGTCCTTATAAACCATGTTAACATCAGAGAACTTGGGATCCATTGCTGAAAGATTTACTGAAATACCAACAAGATGTTTGCTCAAATCTTGGCTAATAGTTGCCTCAACGGTTTTTCCAACCAATTTTTTCACATCAACCGCTGCTTCTGGTGCTGATCCCGCCGTCAAATCATTAACCTTAACCTGATAATGGTAAGAAGACTTTGTGGCCGATTGCAAGGCTTCTAAACGCTCCTTAAATACTGCTTTAGGACTCTTTGAGCAAGCAGATAAGGCAACAATAAAAGCGACTAATAAGGTCAGATACCTAACTTTTTTCTTCATATCTTCTCCTATCTATGAAAGGGTTTTCTTTTATTATACCATATTCTTTTGAGAAGGCTCACAAAAGACGCTACTAAGACACAAAAAGACAGCCCTGCATGAGCCCCTATGAATTAGACAGAAAACAGGAAGCTCAATAAGGCTGTTTTTTAATGGTAATGTTAATGAGGCTACTGCCATTCAAACACCACTTCTCATCCCTCATCATGCAATTTTTGTAATTCTTGCGCCAAGAGTTTAAGGGCAACTTGTGGATTGGCTTGTCCCTTGGTTGCCTTCATCAAGAAGCCGGTAAAGGCTTTGTCAGCATTGCGTTTTCCTGATTTGAAGTCAGCAACGGCAGCTTCATTATCAGCAAAGACTTGGTGAATGATTGGAAGCAAGACAGCTGGATCCGAAATTTGAACCAGTCCTGCTTTTTCAACATACTCTCGTGCGGAACCACCATTTTTAGCGAGGTGAACAAAGACCTTCTTGGCGATTTTCGATGAAATCGTGCCATCTTCAATCAAAGCTAACATCTCAACCAAATTTTCTGGTGTCAAAGCAATCTCTGATAAGGTTTTGTTCTCCGCATTTAGGAACTGTGCCACTTCTCCTTGGAGCCAGTTGGAGACTTGTTTGGCGTCACCACCTTTAGCAAGGGCAGCTTCAAAGAAGTCTGACGTTGCTTTTGTGGCGGTTAGCTGATTAGCATCATAGGCAGTGAGCCCATACTCAGACACATATCTCGCGCGACGGGCTTTAGGAAACTCTGGCAACTCAGACCGCATGTCGTCAATCCAAGCATCATCGATGTCATAAAGTGGTAGATCAGGCTCTGGGAAATAACGGTAATCTGCTGCGCCTTCTTTCACACGCATTAAAATGGTTTCCCCAGTGGCCTCATCGTAGCGACGGGTTTCTTGTTGAATTTGGCCACCAGAACGTAAGATTTTTGCCTGACGCTCTATTTCATACTGCAACCCTTTACGAACGTAGTTAAAAGAATTGAGGTTTTTTAACTCTGTCTTGGTGCCAAAAGCTTCTTGACCATAAGGACGAAGCGAAATATTAGCATCAACACGCATGGAGCCTTCTTCCATCTTCACATCTGAAATGCCCGTATATTGGATAACTTCTTTAAGTGCCACCAAGTAAGCATAGGCTTCCTCTGGCGAGCGCATATCGGCCTCAGACACGATTTCAATCAACGGAACGCCTTGACGGTTAAGATCAACGTAGGAATAACCGTCGCTACCGTGCGTATTCTTACCAGCATCTTCTTCTAGATGGGCACGCTCGATGCGGATTGTCTTGGTAGAGCCATCTTCTAGCTCAATTTCAATCCAACCATCGTAACCAATCGGCTCATCAAACTGAGAAATTTGATAGGCCTTAGGATTATCGGGGTAAAAATAATTTTTACGGTCAAAGTGCATTTCTCGATGAATCGACATGTTTAAAGCCAGAGATGCTTTAATTCCTGCATCAATAACTCCTTTATTGAGTACCGGAAGCACACCCGGGAAAGACCAGTCAATGACATTGGTGTTGGCATTAGCTTCTTGACCAAAATGAGCAGAGGATGGTGAAAAGATTTTAGAATTGGTATTTAATTCAACGTGAACTTCAAGTCCGATGATTGTTTCAAAATTCATTACTTCTCACCTCCAAAAATCTTAGGTTGTTGCTTATGATAATCCGTTGTCGCCTCAAACGCTGCGGCTGCTTGATAGATGGTCTCTTCACTGTATTTTGGTCCAATCAATTGCAACCCTACTGGCAGACCATTGACAAATCCTGACGGAATTGAAATCCCTGGAAGACCGGCTAAATTAACTGGGATGGTCAAAAGGTCAGCCAAATACATAGAAACAGGGTCCTTGGACTTATCACCAAAACCAAAGGCCACACTTGGGGTGGTTGGTCCTAAAATAAGATCATAATCGGCAAAGACTTTCTCAAAATCCCGAATAATCAAGGTCCGAACCTGCCCTGCTTTTTTGTAATAAGCATCGTAATAACCGGATGACAAACTAAAAGTCCCAAGCATAATACGGCGCTTCACCTCATCACCGAACCCCTGACTACGGGTATTCACATAAACCTCGTCAAGATTGGTTGCATCCTCTGCTCGGAAACCATAGCGAATCCCATCAAAACGTTGTAAGTTAGATGACGCTTCAGAAGACGCAATAATATAGTAAACCGCAACCCCATACTTACTGTGAGGAAGACTCACTTCTTCCACGATGGCACCCAGTTTTTCAAATTGCTTAGCCGCTGCTAGAATATTTTCTTTAATATCAGGATCGATACCGTCTCCCAAGTATTCTTTTGGAAGGGCTATTTTCATTCCTTTAATATCTTGACCAATCTTACTAGTAAAGTCAGACACTTGATTTTTCGTTGAGGTCGCATCCTTAGTATCATAGCTAGCAATCACATTGAGTAATTGAGCATTTTCTGTCACCGTTGGTGCAAATGGACCAATTTGGTCTAACGAGCTCCCAAAAGCAAAAAGACCATATCGAGAAACCATACCATAAGTCGGCTTCAACCCAACGACACCATTAAAGGCAGCCGGTTGACGAATAGAGCCACCCGTGTCTGACCCCAAGGACAGACGGACCTGACCGGAAGCTACAGCTGCTGCTGAGCCACCCGATGATCCCCCAGGAACCTTGCTTTGATCCCAAGCATTTTTAGTCTGCTTAAAGTAGGACGTCTCGGTCGAACCCCCCATAGCAAACTCATCCATATTGGTTTTACCGATGACAATCATGCCGTTATGATAAGCGTTGCTAATCGCTGTGGCATCAAAAATCGGCTCATAGTTATAAAGCATTTTGGAAGAGGCTGTGGTTAGGATGCCTTTTGTTGAGATGTTATCTTTGACAGCCAGTGGAATACCACTCATGACATTATCGGCATCAATCCCCTCTTGGTCCAGTCTTCTAGCCTGCTCCAAGGCAGCATCTTCTGCAATCGTTACAAAAGATCCAATCTGTTCTTCACGTGATTTGATATCTGCCAAGGTAGCCTTGGTTAATTCGGTTGCTGAAATGTCCTTATTGACAAGGAGAGTATGCAACTCTTCAATGGTCTTCTGATTAAATGACATTAGGCATCTCCTCCTTCCTCAAAAATAGCTGGCACTTTGATGTAATAGTCTTTTTCCTCAGGAACATTTTTAAAGAGCTCCTTGCGTGGTTGACCAGCCTGTGCCACATCTTCTCGCATGACATTTTTGCGATCGGCCATGGTTGTGGTCACCGGCACACCCTCCGTATCTACTTCATTTAACAATTCAACCATATCGACAATCTTGGTCAAACTTTGGGCAAATTCTCTGGTCTCTTGATCAGTGAAGCTCAATTTAGACAATTTTGCCACATGACGTACTTCTTCTTCAGAAATTTTCATTGCTGTCTCCTCTATCATTTTGTAGCTCATCTCACTTCAAAAAGCAAGGGCCACATCCAGTCTATCCGTTAAATTATACCACAAAAAAGAAGATAGTCCTATCTCCTAAAATCAAGAAAATCACCCCATCTAAAACAGACAGGGTGAGGCGTTTAATCAACTATTTTAGCACCTAAGACATGCTCAAAATGGTCAAGGGCCCATTGATTTCGCTCTTGCGTCAAACTAGCTACTGCTGACGCTGAAACTTCAATTTGATAACCGAGATTGTAGGCATCCACAGCGGTATGCAGAACACAAATATCTGTTAAAACGCCTGTCAGTACAACAGTATCAACGCGACGCTCACGCAGACGAATGTCAAGATCAGTCCCAGCAAAAGCGGAATAATGGCGTTTGTCCATCCAAAAAACCTTGGAATCATCTTTGATAGTCTCATACAAGGACGCTAAACTGCCATACAACTGGCGCCCTGTACTCCCAACAAGATTATGAGGAGGAAAGAGCTTGCTCTCAGGATGAAAACGGTCCTCTTTATCATGCCCATCAATGGCAAAAAAAATGTAATCACCAGCCTGATAAGCTGCCTCTGTTCGTTCAACCAAGGATTTCTCGATAGCTTGTGCAGCCTTACCGGCAGTCAACTGACCATCATCTGCCACAAAATCAACGGTATAATCAATGGAAATAAGTGCCTTAGTCATTACTTGTAATCCTTAACTTTATCAAAGATGCCTTCGTTTATCACCTTAAGATAAGTTCCTTTCATCCCAAGCGAACGGCTTTCAATGATACCAGCACTCTCAAGCTTACGAAGAGCATTCACAATAACAGAACGCGTGATACCGATACGATCAGCAATCACCGAAGCCGTCAAGCGTCCCTCCTTGCCATCAAGCTCATTTAAGATAGCAGCTACCGCCTTCATCTCGGAATAAGAAAGCGTATTGATCGCCATAGTAACAGCGGTTTGCTGACGGATGGTTTCTTCCAGATTTTCCGTCTGAAGATTGAGCAATTGAAGCCCTACAACGGTTGCCGCAATCTCCGCAAGTATCAAGTCCTCATCCTTGAAGTCCTGGTCATTGCGCCAAATAATCAACGTCCCAAGACGCATACCGCCACCATAAATCGGCGCCAAGGTGGTCAAACCATCCGGAAATGCCTCCTGAAGTTCCACAGGAAAAATACTTAACTCATGGGTAACTGGTAGATTTGCCTCCGTATCATAAACACGACTAGCTGCCTTAACGTAAACATCCACCAGCTTTTTCTCTTCAAACATGTGTTCGACACGATCATTGTTGGTCTTGTATTTCAAAGCGAAGCCAAGAATACTACCACCACCATTGATAATGCAGACATTACAATCAATAATCTCTCCAAGTTGCGTTGCCATCAAATTGTAGGGCAAATCACTGTCAAGGCTGTCAATAGACTGCTGAAGAATCGACGTGATTTTACGAGTTTTTGACAATAAATTAGGCATGATGACCCTTTCTTTCTATAGTGAATAATATGCTACAAGCCATTATATCAAGTGCTAACTAAAAAAACAAGCAATTGTCTGAAAATTATTGACAATAATAACAAACACACTTGTTTTATATTTTCTGATTCCATTCCAGATATTTTTTCCCAAGTTTAACGGCGGTACTGCCTCAAGAAACGCTCCATTTTGGTCTGGATTTCTGCTAACTCTTCTACCCTCGGCAGATAAACAATCCGAAAATGATCCGGGTCTTTCCAATTAAAGCCTCGACCATGTACCAACATCACTTTTTCTTGTTTTAAAAATTCCAAGACAAACTGCTCGTCATCTGGAACATTGTACATGGTTTGATCGATTTTAGGAAACAAATAAAGACCCGCTTGGGGTTTGACTGCCGTCAATCCCGGAATATCATTGATTGCCTTTGTGATAAAAGCGCGTTGCTCATAAAGACGTCCCCCAGGCATCAAGAGCTCATCAACCGACTGATAGCCCCCAAGGGAGGTTTGGACCACTTGTTGAGCCAAGACATTAGAACACAATCGCATGTTAGACAACATGTCCAATCCCTGAATGTAACCTCTGACATGGTCTTTACGTCCTGACAAGACCATCCAGCCAACACGAAAACCACAAATCCGATGTGATTTTGACAAGCCATTCATGGTCACGACAAACAAATCTGGCGCTAGAGTAGCAATCGGAATATGAGTCGCCCCATCAAAAACCATACGGTCATAAATCTCATCTGAAAAGATAATCAACTGATGACGTCTAGCAATGTCAACTATCCCTTCCAAAACAGCCTTAGGATACAGGGCTCCAGTAGGATTGTTAGGATTGATGAGGACAATCGCCTTGGTCTTTGTGGTAACCTTTGCCTCCATATCCTCCAAATCAGGATACCAATTCGCAGCTTCATCACAGACATAATGCACTGCATGACCACCTGCCAAACTAACAGCAGCTGTCCAGAGAGGGTAATCAGGCATAGGAACCAGAACCTCATCGCCATTGTCTAGCAGCCCTTGCATCGACATGGTAATCAGCTCTGAAACCCCGTTACCGATGTAAATATCATCAATGTCAACATTTGGAAAGGCCTTGGTCTGACAATACTGCATAATGGCTTTACGAGCTGGAAAAATCCCTTTACTATCAGAATAGCCCTCACTCTCACGCGCATTCATAATCAAGTCTCTAATCACTTCATCCGGTGCTGTGAAGCCAAACTCTGCTGGATTGCCAGTGTTTAACCGAAGGATTTTCTCGCCATTGGCTCGCATCCGATTGGCTTCATCAAGCACAGGACCGCGAATATCATAAGCAACATATTCCAATTTGGATGATTTATCAAATATCTTCATCATTATCACCTCATCTTGTGCTATTATATCGCAATCTTGAGAAAATAACATGTTTTTTCAATCTTATCCAAGTTTTCCTTCAATCCATATATTTTCAGAAAAAATAACCGTAAAACGTTTTCATTTTCAAAAAAATACGGTATAATATTGCTATAAGAACAAAGGAGGTCCCCCACTATGTCTCACCAATACGAAAAAATCCTCGTTGCCATTGATGGATCAGCCGAAGCCGAGCTGGCTTTTGATAAGGCCGTTAACGTGGCTAAACGAAACGATGCTGAACTGTTATTAACCCATGTGATTGACACACGAGCTCTTCAAAGTGTGGCTAGTTTTGATGCTACTGTCTATGAAAAGTTAGAACACGAAGCATACGATTCACTCACCACCTTAGAAAATAAGGCCCGAGTAGCCGGCGTTCATAAAGTACGCCAAATTGTAGAATTCGGCAACCCCAAGACACTACTTGCCGTCGATATTCCTGACAAAGAAAAAGTGGATTTAATCATGTTAGGGGCTACCGGACTTAACGCCTTTGAACGCTTACTCGTTGGTTCTTCATCTGAGTATATTCTTCGGAATGCTAAAGTAGATATCCTCGTTGTTCGTGATAAGGATAAAATTCTCTAAAACCTGATTTAAAAAATTCTAGCCTAGAAGCTAGAATTTTTTTACGATTGTGACCGTTGAAGTGATTTTTGAATTTGTTTGTCCAGTTCCTTTTTGATAGCTGGTTCTGGTGCAAACGTCTCTTCCCAGTGGTCTGGTTTGAGAATTTTATGCGTTTCGGGGTCATAATGAGCCTTTCCATCAGGAAATAGCTTGCCCATATTAGCCTCATGAACAATGTCAAAAAATGGCTTTGGATCAACTCCCATCAAGACAAAAGAACCATAGGTTAAATAAAGCAAGTCCGTCAAGGCATCCACTTCACCAACCAAGGGGGTTTCGGGATGAGGCTTTTGCATCACTTTTTGTGCTGCCCGATCAACAGCTGCATGGAGATTTAAAATCGCTTGGGTAAACTCACGATGCTCTCCTTGGCTAGCTGCGTAAAGAAATTCCACAATTTCCTCAACTTTAAAGTCGGCACGATGACCGCCCTCTTCAACTGTGTATAAGCGCGGTGTATGATTGACTGAGCCATCCATCAGCAAATGGAAATCTTTGGCTTTGTTAAAATTATCATCACGGCTCTTGAAGCCCTGCTCAGGCTCTAAGTGGATCAAGCCATGATGAGCTAAGGCTTTGGAAATCCCATCTCGATTGTTACTATCAGTGGTGTAATCGGCAACTGACTTCAGCTTGCTTTGCCCATTTCCCATGGCAACACCAATTCCTACCCCTGTCAGCATTTCCATATCATTCTCAGAATCACCAAAAGCCATGACCTCATCCAGTTCAAAATCAAACAACTGACCGACACGTTCGATGCCTTTGACTTTAGATTGCCCTTGTGAAATCAAGTCGATAGAATAAGGACTTGAGCGGGTAATGGTAACCTGCGGAAAGTGGTCCCGTAACTTCTGACTCTCACCTTCTGTCGCCACCAGCACAATTTGATAAACCGGTTCACGCATGATGGTCTTGAGGTAGTCCATGTTTTGGGGCTTAATGCGTCGAATAATCTTTTTAAAACTCTTTTCAACGGTCTTAGTTAGCTTTTTAGGAACCAAGCGACTAACTATTTGACCAAAGGTACTCGTACCCATCTCAATCAAACCAGAGCCAACAAGACCTGACGCAGTACCGAGAGAAATTTCCCGCTTTTTATCGCCTGCATAGCGGATAACACGGTAAATCAAGGATTTAGGCAACTGATTTTGATAGAGAAGTTTATCTCGGGTAAAAATGTATTGCCCATTATAGGTCACCGCAAAATCAAAACCCAAGTTATCCATAAACGGCTGAACAAATCCAGGCCCCCGACCAGTGGCAACACCAACCAAGATACCTTGTTCTTTCAAATTGCGAATAGCTAATACGGTCGCTTTTTCAACACGTTTGCTGTCGTTTAATAAGGTACCGTCAATATCAAAAAAGACTGCTTTAATTGCCAACCTTACTCTCCCACACTCTGAATTATGTTAGAATAAATTATATCACAATTTTGAAAGAAGTTTACCAATGACGAAACACATTCTTGTCCTGCATACTGGCGGAACAATCTCTATGACGGCGGACGAAATGGGAACGGTCAATTCATCAGCAGACAATCCGATGAATCAAGTGGCTGTTGAGTTGGATGACTTTAGCATCACAACCATTGACCTGTTCAACCTGCCAAGTCCTCACATCACCGAGCAACATATGTTTGAACTTTATCGCAACATTAAACGTATCGGAGCTGATTTTGATGGGGTTGTCATCACACATGGGACAGATACCCTTGAAGAGACGGCCTATTTTCTAGACACGATGAACCTCCCCGATATCCCTATCGTCATCACTGGAGCCATGCGATCATCCAATGAACTCGGTAGCGATGGGATTTACAACTACCTATCAGCACTCCGAGTTGCCGCGCATCCAAAATCGCGCAACAAAGGGGTCCTAGTGGTGATGAATGATGAAATCCACGCAGCTAAGTACGTCACCAAAACACATACCACCAATGTCTCAACCTTCCAGACCCCAACTCACGGTCCTTTGGGTATCATGATGAAGAAGGATATCCTCTTTTTCCAAACGGCTGAACCTCGTATCCGATTTGATCTTGAAAGCATCACTGGCACTATTCCCATCATCAAAGCCTACGCTGGTATGGGAAATGGGATTTTAAGCCTCCTTCATAATAGCCCTATTGACGGTGTCGTTATCGAAGCACTGGGGGCTGGCAATCTGCCACCTGAAGCTGCCGATGCTCTGACAGCACTGGCTAAAGAAGGGTTGCCCGTGGTACTGGTATCTCGTTGCTTCAATGGTATCGCAGAGCCAGTCTATGCTTATCAGGGGGGAGGGGCTGATTTGGCAAGTAAGGGGATCTTATTTGTGAAAGAATTAAACAGCCAAAAGGCCCGCCTTAAACTGCTCATTGCCCTTAACGCAGGTCTGAAAGGGGCTGGTTTAAAAGATTACATCGAAGGCTAATGTCTCAGGAAAGCCAACCATTACCATACCTCAACCTATCATTTGGCAGACAGTTAGCAAGAAAACAGCTGCAAAATCAAGGCTTTAACGATTAAAAAAGAAGACAATCTTGCCTTCTCCAGATTGAAAAAAAGTCCATTGTGGCTCATTTTCTTCAATCCTTTTCTTTTACTAGATAAATCAAAAAACTCTTAGAAATAGCGTTAGAACAACATTCCTAAGAGTTTTCATGATGGGATAATCAGCCTCTAAACTAACCGTTTTCTATTGTCGATAGGGGTTATCTATGTTCTAGACAAGCCTGTCTTCTCTTTTTATTACGATGACTTACCCTCGTTAAAGGTTGGCAGTTTACTGCGTAAATAGTGTCCTGTGTAGGAATGCTCAACTTCTGCTACCTCTTCTGGTGTCCCTGTGGCAATGACCTGTCCACCACCGACACCGCCCTCTGGTCCAAGGTCGATAATATGATCGGCTGTTTTGATAACATCAAGATTATGCTCAATGACAAGCACGGTATTCCCCTCGTCAACAAAGCGATTCAAGACGGTAATCAAACGAGCAATATCATCCGTGTGTAGGCCTGTTGTCGGTTCATCCAAAATGTAGAAAGATTTACCCGTTGAACGTTTATGGAGTTCGCTAGCCAACTTCATCCGCTGAGCTTCCCCTCCAGAAAGGGTTGTGGCTGGCTGACCCAAGGTAACATAACCCAAACCAACATCCTTAATGGTTTGAAGTTTTCGAGCAATTTTGGGAATCGCTGCAAAAAATGCCACCGCATCATCTACCGTCATCTCTAAGACATCCGCAATCGTTTTGCCTTTGTAGTGCACTTCCAAGGTTTCCGAATTGTAACGTGTCCCATGGCAGACTTCGCAAGGAACGTAAACGTCCGGCAAGAAGTGCATTTCAATCTTGATGATACCATCTCCCGAACAAGCTTCACAGCGTCCGCCCTTAACATTGAACGAAAAACGACCTTTCTTATAGCCACGAATCTTGGCTTCATTGGTTTGGGCAAATAACTCTCGAATGTCATCAAAAACACCGGTATAAGTGGCAGGATTAGAACGTGGGGTCCGCCCGATTGGGCTCTGGTCAATGTCAATCAAGCGTTCGATATGCTCAATACCTTCAACAGATTGGTGTTTTCCAGGCTTATCGGAATTTCGATGCAGTTTTTGGGCGATGGCTTTTTTCAAAATGCTATTGACCAAGGTTGATTTTCCAGATCCTGAAACCCCCGTCACAGCGATAAAGGTCCCAAGGGGAAAAGTCACGTCAATGTTTTGCAGATTATGCTCCTTCGCTCCTTTGACTTGGATAAAACGCCCATTACCAGAACGTCGTTCTTGAGGAACAGGAATCGCTTTTCTGCCCGATAGATATTGCCCTGTAATGGATTGCTTCGATTTAGCCACTTGCTTGGGCGTTCCTGAGGCCACAATCTGTCCTCCAAGAGCACCCGCTCCAGGACCAACATCAATCAACCAATCCGCCTCCATCATCGTGTCTTCATCGTGTTCGACAACAATCAAGGTATTGCCTAAATCTCGCATTTTTTTTAGGCTGGCAATCAAGCGATCGTTATCCCTTTGGTGCAAGCCGATAGAAGGCTCGTCAAGCACATAAAGCACCCCACTGAGGTTAGAGCCAATTTGAGTCGCTAGACGAATCCGCTGGCTTTCTCCTCCAGATAGGGTTCCTGCCATGCGTGATAGGGTCAGGTAATTCAGTCCAACATTATTCAAGAAGGTCAGGCGATCGGTTATTTCTTTGAGGATGGGACGAGCAATGATATCATCATTCTTACCAAGGCTTAGGCTTGAGAGGTATTTCAAATGGTCTTCAACAGATAGCTCTGAAATTTCACCAATCGACATCCCATTTTCACCACCAACACGCACCGATAAAGCCGCATCATTGAGGCGGTAACCGTGACAGGTTGAGCAAGTGAGCTCATTCATATACTCACGCATAACACTTCGTGTGTACTCCGAGTTGGTTTTATGGTAACGACGATTGATATTTGTCACCACTCCTTCAAACGGGATATCGATGTCACGGACGCCTCCGAAGTCATTTTGATAATGGAAGTGAAATTCACGTTCTCCAGAACCGTATAAGACCAGCTGCTGTTCTTCCTCGGACAAGTCTTCCCAAGGGGTATCCATATCAACACCAAACGCCGTCATCGCTTGTTCTAACATAGTTGGGTAATAATTGGACGAAATCGGATTCCACGGTGCCAAAGCCCCCTCACGAAGCGTCTTTTTCCCATCTGGAACCACCAAGTCTAGGTCAACCACCAGCTTCATGCCGAGACCGTCACAGGTTGGACAGGAGCCAAACGGCGCATTAAAGGAAAAGAGGCGAGGTTCTAATTCTGGTACTGTAAAGCCACAAACTGGGCAAGCGTAATGCTCTGAAAAGAGCAATTCATTACCATCCATAGTGTCAATGATGAGATAACCATCCCCTAGACGCAGGGCTGCTTCAACAGAATCAAAGAGACGTGAACGAATACCCTCCTTGTTGACCAAACGGTCAATTACTACCTCGATATCATGGTTTTTGCTCTTAGACAAGACTGGAACTTCGGTGACATCATAAATCTCCCCATCAACACGAACACGCACATAACCATCTTTTTGGATACGTTCAAAAATGGTCTTGTGTTGACCTTTTTTACGGCGAACAATGGGCGCCAAAATCTGCATGCGTGTTCGCTCAGGAAGAGCCAAGACTTCATCCACAATCTGCTCAACAGAAGTTGCTGAAATAGCACCGTGCCCATTAATACAGTAAGGAGTGCCTACACGAGCGTATAAGAGACGAAGGTAGTCGTTGACTTCTGTGGCAGTCCCAACGGTTGAGCGAGGATTCTTACTGGTTGTTTTTTGGTCAATGGAGATGGCAGGGCTTAGACCATCAATCGAATCCACATCTGGCTTTTCCATATTGCCCAAAAATTGACGAGCATAGGCTGACAGGCTTTCAACATAACGCCGTTGTCCTTCTGCGTAAATGGTATCAAAGGCTAGCGAAGACTTGCCAGAACCAGACAAGCCTGTGACAACCACCAGCTTATCTCGTGGAATCTCCACATCAATATTTTTTAAATTATGAGCTCGCGCCCCATGAATGACTAACTTATCTTGCATGATATCAGATACATTGATTGGCAAGCACTCTCACAGACGACAGGCTTGCTAGTCTTCATTCCTTTCCTAGTCTGACGTTAGGTTCTTTTGTTTAAAAGCATGCATTACCCTCAAACAGCCAACCTTATAAAACAAGACTATCCTATTTTGATATAATAGTTCTATTATATCAAAATCACTATTATTTACGGAAAAAAGAATTCTCAATCTTTCTTTTTTTTAAGAAGGAAATAGAGTATAATAGGTAGGTATGGCAAGATTCTAAACATAAGGAGGGTTTCTCGATGAAACAAATGTTTCTATCAACCGGAATTGGCTTCAACGAAATTGAGGTATTCGAGCCAGGTGCTTGGATTAACTTGGTCAACCCTTCCCAAGAAGAATCTCACCGAATTGCAGAGCGTTTTGACATTGACATCACCGACCTAAGAGCTCCTCTTGATATTGAAGAAACCTCTCGTATCACTGTTGAGGATGATTACACACTGATTATCGTTGACGTTCCAACCCATGAGGAGCGTAACAATAAAAGTTACTACATGACCATCCCCTTAGGCATTATTGTCACTAAAAACGCTGTCATTACAACCTGTCTGGAAGAACTCTCTATTTTTGACCCCTTTAAAACCAACCGTGTCAAAAATTTTTACACCTTCATGAAGACTCGTTTCATTTTTCAACTGCTCTACCGCAATGCAACGCTCTTTCTAACCGCTCTTCGCTCCATTGACCGTCAGAGCGACCGCATCGAAGCCCAGCTCGAAGACGCAACGCGTAACGAACAGTTGATTGATATGATGGAATTGGAAAAATCCATCGTCTATTTGAAAGCTTCTTTGAAAATGAATGAACGGATTGTTAAAAAGCTATCTAGCAATAGCTCTAGCCTTCGAAAATACGTCGAAGACGAAGATCTGCTTGAAGACACCTTAATCGAAACCCAGCAGGCCATTGAGATGGCAGGTATTTACGAAAACGTCCTCAATGCGATGGCAGAAACGTCCGCTGCCATCATCAACAACAACCAGAACACCATTATGAAAACACTGGCCCTAATGACCATGGCCTTGGATATTCCAACAGTTATTTTTTCCGCCTATGGCATGAACTTCCAAAACAACTGGCTGCCGCTAAATGGTTTACCAAATGCCTTTTGGTACATCGTTCTCATCGCATCAGTCTTTAGCATGCTGGTGGTCGTTTATTTCATTAGAAAAAAGTGGTTCTAAAAATCACTTCTTCCCCATCGCTCACTTGAAAGGATTATTATGGACTTAAACAATCTCACCCACAAAAACCAAGAATTTATGCACATTGCCACCAAGCAGCTGATTCAAGATGGTAAGTCAGATGCTGAAATCAAGGCTATCTTAGCAGATATCTTACCAAGCATTGAAGAAAATCAAAAAAACGGTATTCCTGCCCGTACTTTTCTCGGAGCACCGACCGTCTGGGCCTCACAATTCTCCAAGCAGCAAACGCAAGACGCTGCTGCCGCAAAAGAAGCCAAAAATACCAACCCTTGGCTGATGTGGATGGATGCATCACTGTTTTGGCTTGGTTTCTTAGGGCTTATCACTGGGGTAATGGCCTTAGTAGATAGTCGAAATCAGACTTATGGATTGTTATCAATGGTCGTGATTGGTCTTGGCGGAGGCGCCTTTCTCTATGCCACTTACTACTTTATCTATCGCCATGTTGGCAAGGAAAGAGCCCAACGCCCTAAGTTACTCAAAACCATCGGCTTACTGACCCTTTTAATGATTGCCTGGCTTCTACTCTTTACAGCCACGTCATATCTACCAGCAGTCATCAATCCTACCCTATCACCAATCAGCTTACTTATTATTGGAGCTCTTGCTTTTGCCCTACGTTACTATTTCAAGAAGAAATACAACGTCTTGAGCCCCCTAGCTGCTCAATCCAATCAAAGACGCTAAACCAAATCCCAATCTCAGCTGAGATTGGGATTTTAAACGTCTTAAAATTGGACAAAAAAATCACTTCCTAAAAGGAAGTGATACAACTAATTAGTCTTCGTTAACGTAAGGCATTAATGCCATAACGCGTGCACGTTTGATTGCTGTTGTTACTTTACGTTGGTTTTTAGCTGATGTTCCTGTTACACGACGAGGAAGAATTTTTCCACGTTCTGAAACAAAACGGCTAAGAAGTTCTGTATCTTTGTAATCAACGTATTCAATTTTGTTAGCTGCGATGTAGTCAACTTTTTTACGGCGTTTGAATCCGCCACGACGTTGTTGAGCCATGTTTTTCTCCTTATATTATAGTAGTGATGTTCATCCTAGAACGGTAAATCGTCATCTGAGATATCCATCGGATTTGAGTTCCCAAAGGGACTCTCATCTCGAGCAAAGTTGGGTGTTTGTGGTGAAGATGCAAAACTGTCATTCGATGATGGGCTATTAAAACCACCACCGTAAGAGCCTTGTGAGGCACCTTCACGTGTAGCACGACTTTCCAACATTTGGAAATTATCTGCAACAACTTCTGTGACATACACACGCTGACCCTGCTGATTTTCATAATTACGCGTCTGGATACGACCAGTGATACCAATCAAGGCACCTTTTTTAGCCCAATTAGCCAAATTTTCAGCCGATTGGCGCCAAATCACACAGTTAATGAAATCAGCTTCACGCTCACCGTTTTGGCTCTTGAAGTTACGATTTACCGCAAGAGAAAAGGTGGCAACAGCGACATTGCTCGGTGTGTAGCGAAGTTCTGCATCTCTGGTCATACGACCAACAAGTACTACATTATTTATCATAAACTACCTTCTTAAGCGTCGAGTTTAACGATCATGTGACGAAGAATGTCAGTGTTGATTTTTGAAAGACGGTCAAACTCGTTAAGAGCAATAGCATCTTCGGCTTCAACAGTGACGATGTGGTAAAGACCTTCACGGAAATCTTGGATTTCGTATGCAAGGCGACGTTTTTCCCAATCTTTTGATTCAACGATAGTAGCACCGTTGCCAGTCAAGATAGAATCAAAACGTTCTACCAAAGCCACTTTTGCTTCTTCCTCAATGTTTGGACGAATAATATAAAGAATTTCGTATTTAGCCATTGATATTTCCTCCTTTTGGACTAATGACCCCATGTTTCCCAAGGGGTAAGTGAGGTGTTCTCACAATAGACAATTATAGCACTATCTTAAAACTATAGCAAGTTTTTTCTTCATAGAAAGTGATAATGTTCTTCACCGCAAATTGTCAAGTCAAGTGCAACAAGAATACTGCTAAACAAGAATTCGATAGCTTAAACAGTTTGGGTTACCCCAAACAGAAAAAGTTGCCGTTTTATAATTGAGAAGTCGTCTCGGTCTTTCATTAATAGCGGAGACATACTGAGAAAGCTCGTCATCCGTTAATGGATTAAGTGATTTCCCTTTAGGAAGAAACTCTCTGAGTAGGCCATTAAAGTTCTCATTTGATCCTCTTTCATGAGATGAGTAGGGATGGGCATAGTAAATATCAACTCCTGCTAAGTGTGACAACAGACTAAACTCAGAACCATTATCTGATGTGATAGAACAAATAGGGTACTGAGAGAGTAAATCTTTGACAGATTGATGGATAGTTTCAGCTTGCTTATTCGGTAACTTAATTGAAGAAACAGTTGAGAAATTAATAATTTTATGACAATATTAAATTATTTATATTATCTTTATTTTAATAAATCCTTTGTCGACTGACGAATTATTAAACTAGTGGAAACTTCAACCGAATCAACTGTTAAACCATTTATTTTTTTTATTAGACAGGTTAAAATTTGCTTGGAAAGTTCAACGTAATCTGGAGCAATTGTCGTCAATGATGGGGTATAATATTGTGAAATTGGAATATTATCAAACCCGATAACTGATACATCATTAGGAATATCGATATTTTTTTCCTGACATGCCTTTATCAGACCTTGTACTTTTTCATCACCCGAAACAAATATTACATCAGGATGATGATCTTTTGTCAAATGATTATAGGAATATGAATATACCGACTCTATGGTTGACAATCCATAAATGGTCTCTAATTCTACTTCACTAGAATGTTGTTCAAGCCACTCCTCTGCTCCTCTCACACGCTCCATATTAACAGAATTTTTTCCACCCATTAATAGCCACATAGTCTTTATTTTACTTAGTGAGAGTTTATCCATCAAGTGATATATAGCACCATAATCATCATTTGATACGTAAAGTACATCTTTTTGAAATCCTTTACCGAACACAATGCAAGGAACTTGATTCTTTTTCAAATAATCCAAGCGTAAATCATTCTCGTCCTCATAAAATACAATAACTCCATCTATAAAACTACCTGAAGTATGTATAATTGATTCTACAATATCATCGTCAGAATTGTAATACTCCACAATTGCATTTATTCCAATTTCTTTGCAAGAAATCAATAGTTTGTCCAGTAATGTTTGAAACCAAATCAAAGGGAAAGCATCTCTTTTTTTTATTGAAATTAAAATATTAGTTACTGTTTTTTTTGATAAATTCTTTGCATATACATTTGGAGAATAAGATAAGCGACAAATTACCTCTTCAATTTTTTCTCTAGTTTCCGCTTTAACGCTTTCCTCACTATTTATAACACGGGAAACTGTTTTAGGTGAAAATCCTGAAATTTTTGCAATATCGTAAATTGTATATGAGTTTTTTTTTCTTTTCATTAGCCACCTCAATTTTTTAGACTTTCTATAAATTAGATTAAAAATTTCAACATCTACTATCTTATCTATATAATTTCCAAAAATATCGATTCTAATTCCTAAGCTTTATCATTTATTGGAAAATCAGTCTTAAATACTTTATTTACATTTTAACATAAACAAACACTAAATTGGATAGGCTCCAAGACAATTTAAAATATGTTCAAGATTTTTCGTTATCATTCTACTCTCTCCAACGACCAGCCCCTTAATACCCAAATTTTCTGCTGCTTCAACATTTTGTTCAATATCATCTAAAAACAAACACTCTTTTGGAGATAAATCATATTTTTCAAGTAAAACCTGATAAATATCTATATTTGGTTTCATTTTCTTTACCTCAAAAGATAAAATCTTACCAGATATAATACTTGTTATTGGAAGTAAACCTGCTTTTTCAATTTTATAATAAACATCAGAAGTATTTGATAATATATACACTTTATAGCCACAACTATTCAAATATATTACATAATCTTGAAATTCTTTATAGGATTCCGTGTAAAGAAACCAACAATTATATAAATTATCTATTGCTTCCTTATAAGTCAAATCCAGGAGTTTCAAACTTTCAGTTATCGCCTCTAAAATAGTATACTCACCTGAATCTTGTTTCGCCCAAATTCCAGATTCAAAAACAGCTTGATAAATCTTTTTTCCTCTTATTTTATTGTGTTCAAATACACCTATATATTTAATCGGATTCCACTCCAATAAAACATTCCCCATATCAAGTATTAAAGTTGTTATCATAATTTAATATACCTTACTCAAATCCATGAGGATTATTTGATTGCCAATTCCAGGTATCTCTACACATGTCTTCTAACGTTTTTAAGGTTTTCCAGTTCAATTCCTTCATGGCTTTATCAGCATTTGCATAACAAGTTGCTACATCACCTGATCTTCTTTCCACTATCTGATAAGGAATTTCTTGCCCCGTAACACGTTCAAATGTTTCCACCAATTCTAACACACTTGTACCATGACCAGACCCTAAGTTATAAACATATACGTCAGGTGCACTAACCACCTTTTCAAGTGCCTTGATATGACCCACTGCCAAATCAACAACGTGGATATAATCACGAACGCCAGTTCCATCAACGGTGTCATAGTCATTTCCAAAAATACTAAGTTGAAGACGTTTACCAACAGCTACTTGCGAAATAAAAGGCATTAAGTTATTTGGAATACCTTCTGGATCTTCTCCAATCAGACCAGATTCATGAGCTCCTATTGGATTAAAATAGCGTAGTATTCCAATACTCCATTCAGAATCTGAAACAGCCAAATCCTTTAAAACTTGTTCTAGCATAACTTTTGTATAGCCATATGGGTTAGTAGCACTTGTCGGCATGGTTTCAATTAAAGGCGACGAATTATGTAAGCCATAAACGGTCGCACTTGAGCTAAAGACAAGGTTCTTAACGTTAAATTCTGTCATCACTTCTATGAGAGATAGGGTTGATACGATATTATTTTCATAATAAAGTACCGGCTTTTCAACAGATTCCCCTACGGCTTTAAATCCTGCAAAATGTATCACAGCAGTGATTTTTTCTTTTTCAAATATCGTCCTCAATGATCCTTTATCTTTCACATCAGATTTGTAAAACTTAGGAGCTTTACCAGTAATCTCCTTAATTCTATCAAGGACAATCATACTAGAATTGGATAAATTATCCACGATAACCACTTCGTTACCTAAGTTCGATAACTCCACCACCGTATGACTACCGATATAGCCTGTACCACCTGTTACTAATATTGACATATTTTCTATTCTCCTTATTCAATATCTAAAGTATTAATAAATCTCCTAAAAGCTTCTTGACCTTCGACTGTTCTCTTAAATACTCCAGCGTCTTCTAATACTCTTTTAAACTTTTGACCAACTGAATCTCTAACTATTTGTCGAACATTATTTGAAGTTATAACTTCGTTATCAGCCTTTATAGTTTCAGCCCATTGTTTGTGATATTCTGCAATGTGGCAATCATTATTTAGTAAGTATGATTCTACTTGTTCCAGTTCAGCTTTTAATCTCGGAGGTAAAATTGCCAATCCCATAACTTCAATTAAGCCAATATTTTCCTTTTTAATATGCTGCACATCTTTATGTGGATGAAAAATTCCATCTGGATATTCTTCTGATGTTTGATTATCCCTAAGAACAAGGTCTAACTCATATTTTCCATTTCTTTTTCTCGCAATTGGCGTTACTGTATGATGTTTTTCATTATCAGTTCTTGCTACTATTGAAACACTCTCATCAGTATAGTTCTCCCACTTTTGTAATATATGGGAAGCAGCATCAATTACACTTTCTTTTTCATTACTAGTGAGACGAATCACAGACATTGGCCAATTTAATATGGATGCTTGAACATTACTAAAATTTTTTAAAATAAATTCATAATCAATTATCGCATTTTCCATTGGTAAAGCTTCTTTACCTCCTTGGTAATGATTATGACTTAAAATTGAACCACCAACAATAGGCAATCCAGCATTGCTACCAACAAAATAACTAGGAAAGAGATCAATAATATCCAATAACTGTTCGAATGTCTTTGAAGTCACTGACATTGGCACATGTTCTTCTGATAAAAAAATACAATGTTCATTGAAATAGGCATATGGTGAATATTGCAATCCCCAATTCTCTCCAGCTAAATTTAATCGAATTATGCGATGATTTGATCTCGCTGGATGATTTATTCTTCCATAATATCCTTCATTCTCCACACAAAGTAGACATTTAGGATATTCAGAAGATGTTTGTTGCCTTGCGGCTAATATACTTCTAGGATCTTTTTCCGGCTTAGATAAATTAATAGTAATATCTAATCTGCCATATTCCGTTACAACTGGAAAATAGATATTTTTTGATACTGCTTTTAGTTTGATATAATCATTATTCTTGCATAATTTATAGAAATAGTTTAATGCTGTTTCTGGATTGTTTTCATAGTATTTCCAAAACTTTTTATTCAATTCGCTAGGAATTGGAGTTATCAAATCCATAATTTGAGCTCCTAAAGATTCTTTTTCTTCTAGAAATTCACCAATTTTTCCATTTGTTACTGCCAAATCAACAAGATTATTCTTTAAAGTTATTAAATCATCTTTTTCATTACTCAAATTTAAATCTGGATCATTTTCTCCAACTAAGTGGAGTAACCTATTACTCAGATAGAGTTTATCTATTTCAGAATAATATCCCTCGCATATCAACCTTTCAACAAATTGTTCTACTAATTTATTCATATAACCACTCCTTAATCTATAATAAGTCCTGAATCCTTATAAATCATCCATTCTGATAGATTTTTAATTAGATCAATAATTTTTTCTAAATGAATAATCACATTAAATAATTCCACTGCTTCTTCACTCATTATTATCTCCCCTTTCATAGAGCAAATAACTTGCTTATTGATTTCTTCGATTATTGGTTGCTTCTCCCAATTTTTAACTATTTCATACGCAAATTTTAGATTATTCTCTTGAATTGCAATCAAAGTTTCAGTATAAAATTGGTAACTTTTATCCATCAAACTAACACATAATAGATGTATCTTAATTGGTAATTTATTATTCCCCAATTTGATGAAAGAATTGGCTATATCTACAATATGATCTGCAATTCTTTCTAAATCTGAAGAAGCTTTTAGAATCTCAATAATATTTCTTAAATCTCCTGCAACTGGACTATGCAACGCAATTAACTCAATGGATTTTTGTACTAAATGTTGTTTTCTCTTGTTAATATCAAAGTCAGTATTGATAATTTTTTCTAATTTTGTTGCATTGAACTCTTTTGTAGAAGCTACTAAATCAGTAAAAGAATCGTTAATAACACTCCCCAACTCAAAATAGTATGTCTGTAGTTCATTTAACTCAATATTAAAATTTGTTCTCATTTTAAAACTCCGAATATTATCTCCCCATTTTGAATATCAGGTTTTCACTTTTATCCAACATCTATTAGAAATTAAAAATTAGTGGGCTACTAGTAACTAAAAAGTCTTTATTACAGCATACCCACTATTTTTATCTTCTCTTCTTAAATTAAAGTTCCTCAATATATAGAACACCTGATAATTGAGATATCTCTTCAATTGCTTTCAAATGTTCAAAATTATTTTTTAGTTCAACTGTCAAAAATGAAGCTATTTTTTTCTCCTCTGTATTAAAATATTGAATTTTTTCTGAGTTTACTTTTCCAAATGAAAGCTTAGAATCTATTATTATAATTTTATTCTCAGAGAAATAAATCAATACTCTATTGTAAGATTCCATTGAGTTACAAACAACATACAAATCCATAACTTTAGTACGTTTTGCAAAAAATACTTTTAGAGGTTGGAACATCGTCATCACACCCCAAACACAAATTACCCCTATGAGTGCTCCAGTATAGAATCCTATTCCAATCGCTAACCCAATTGCGGCGGATAGCCAAACTCCTGCTGCCGTCGTCAATCCTTTTACTTTATTTTCATTAGTAACTAAAATTGTACCTGCGCCCAAAAAACCAATCCCATTTATGACCTGAGCACCCATCCGAGTTGGATCACCTAGTTGAAATTCAATTGAAACATACTGATTTGTCATCATAATTAGAGCTGCACCTAGACAAACCAAACTATGAGTTCGTATACCTGCTGGGTGATTCTTACCTCCTCTCTCTAAACCAATGAATCCTCCTATTACGACAGATAAGAGTGAACGTAAAGCAATTTCGTATAAAGGCAATTCATTTACCATTATTTACTTCTCGACTTTGGTTTTCTTTGAGTAATTGAAAGTACCGCACTTGAAATTATCATTAGGATAACAGTATAAACAAAAATTAAAGCTTGAGAATTTGCAGTCGCTGTTTCATCACCTGCTGATTTAATCACTATACCAAGAGGTTGCAATAACGGGTAGTATAAGAAAACAGATAAATCATAATCAGTAAGAAGAGAATTCAAGTTTAAAGCGATAATTGATAACACTACTGGTAAAATAAATGGAATAATTACTTTAACCATCGTGTAGAATGGGGTTGCCCCCATACTTCTTGCAGCCTCTTCCATTTCATCATCCACACTAAATAATACCGCTCTGACCATTCGATATGAGAACGGAATTTTAACAATTATATAAGCTATTAATAGCATTAAGATTGTACCAACAAGTACATAGTTTAAAATTAGAGGTTGTGGCTCATTAAATGTAAAAAGAAGACTAACAGCTAATAATGTGCTTGGCAAAAGCCAAGGTAGCAGTGCCCCATACTCAAACAAGAAGTCAAATTTCGTCTTCCTTTTACGAACCACTCGAGCAAATATTACTGCTAAAATCGTCACTGTTACTGACGCAATTAAAGCATAACCAAAACTTACTAGGAATGGTTGGAATGCAGATGAATTACTAAAGAATAACTCATAGTTAGCAAAAGTAAGATTTTCAATAGAAATTGAGCCTGTTTGAATTGCAACTGGATCTGTAAAAGAGTAAATAATAATTAAAGTGATTGGTGTTACAAATACTAAGAATAATAAATAAGCAACAATATGAGCAATAATATTCCAAATAGGAGATTGGATTTTTTGCTTTTTCAATGGCGCTTTTGTCTTAGAAACGGAGATATAATTTCCACCTTTTTCTATTTTATTCATTACAACAAGCAGAATAGTAGTTGCAACACCTAAAAAAATTGCTAATAATGCTGCTAAATCTCGAGATGTTGGCATTTTAGCAAAGGTAATTACCATTGGATTAATCGTTTGGAACTCCTCACCACCAACAATCATTGGAGCAGCAACAGCAGATAAACCACTTAAAAATACCATAATAGTCAAAGCAAACAGAGTTGGCTTAAGAGTTGGTAAAACAATTTTTCTAAATACTTCAAAAGGTTTTGACCCCATATTTCTTGCTGCTTCAATAGTATGATAGTCTATACTACGAATTGCACTAGTCAAAAACAAGGTATGATTTGCTGTCCCAGCAAATGTCATGATAAAAAGTACAGCACCATAACCAATGAACCAATTTGGATTTAAATCAGAATTAAAGTTTTGCAAAAACTTAGTTATTAATCCATATGGACCATACACAAACTTGTAACCCGTTGCCAGAACAACACCACCATATACAAGAGATGTCATGTAGCCCAATTTTAATATTTTAGAACCTTTTATATCAAAATACTCTGTAAACAGCGTAATTAAAATACCAACTATATTAACAGTAAAAATTAGAGAAAATGCTAATTTAAAACTGTTCATAATACTTTGAATCGCTCTATCTGATTTCAAAATTCGCTCAAAGGCACTGAATGAAAATTCACCATTTTTAAAAAATACATTTGTAATTACACTAATATTTGGATACACAATGAAAGTAAATACAAACCAAATCAATCCAAGTCTAATTACAATATCTTTCCAGTTTAATTTTTTCCCCATAGATATTTCTCCTTAGAACTGCAATACTTCATCAGGATTTATGAACACTTCAACTTCATCACCAATTTCTTTAATATCAGAGTATCGCTCAATTTTAGTTACATTAATCATTTGAGAACCTGAAATACGAATTGAGTATCGGACTGTTACACCAGAAAATTCTGAATCAATAATCTCACCCTTCAATGAAAAATCTTTTTCAGAACCTTTATTGAAGCGTACTTTTTCTAAACGAACATATCCCTTTTTATCTTCCAGTCCAACTGATGGATTTACTTCCAGAATATCTTTTATTGTTTCTTCACTCAAAACATTAATATCACCAATAAAATCACACACAAATTCTGTCTTAGATTGGTGATAAATTTCTGCAGGAGTACCAACTTGTTCAATAAAACCATTATTAAATACAGCAATACGGTCAGATAAAGTCAAAGCTTCTTCTTGATCATGTGTTACATACAATGTTGTAATTCCTAGGTCTTTCTGGAGACGTTTCAACTCTTTTCTCATATCGACACGTAATTTAGCATCTAGATTCGATAAAGGTTCATCAAGACACAGAATTTTAGGTTCCAATACCAATGCACGAGCTAAAGCAACACGTTGTTGCTGACCACCAGACAATTCTGATACATTTCTTTTTAATTGTTCATCAGATATTTTTATCTTTTTAGCTACTTCTGTAACTTTTGCTTTAATAATATCATTTGGAACTTTTTTTACTTTCAAACCAAAAGCAATATTATCATATACAGTCATTGTTGGGAATAAGGCATAACTTTGGAATACAATCCCAATACCTCTATCTTCTGGTTCTAAGTAAGTAATTGCTTTATCATTTACAATAATATCTCCTTCAGCAGCTTCAAGAAATCCAACTAAACAGCGTAAAGTTGTTGATTTACCACACCCAGAAGGACCTAAAAATGTAAAAAACTCTCCGTCATTTATTTCCAAGTTTAAATTATCAATTGCTATAAAATCTCCATATTTAATCTGAATTGCATCAAATTTAATCATCTAATTATCTCCAATCTCTTACTACAGTTTATTAAAAATAGCCAAGAATCCTCCCTATTTAAGGTATAACTCTTGACTAAAAAATTTAGGAAGGCTATATTATTTTACAAATTCTAATTCTACTTTTTCAACCCAAAGGTCTAAATTTTCACCAACTACTTCCCAATCGATATCTTGTTGGTGCACTGAATTTAGAAATTCTTGAGTTTCTTCTGGAAGTTCTTTAACTGCATCCTTGTTTGCTGGAATTGAGCCAAATTGTTTCGCATACTCCGACTGTACATCAGCTGTACCGAACCAGTTGATAAATTCTTTAGCAAGAGCTTGGCGTTTACTTGAAGATAGAATCATTGTTTGCTCAGTTACAAATGGTACACCAATTTTAGGGCTCATAACTTGGAATTTAGTGTTGAATGTTTTTTGGTTAACAAGCGCACCTGAACCCCACATCATACCATAAGTAATTGGGTCTTTATCATCTAGCATCTTAACAACAGATGACTCCCCTTCTTTTAAGATATAAGCATTTTGAATATAATCTTTGGCTACTTTCCATCCCTTATCCGAAACTCCTAATTCACCATTTTTATCAAGATAACGTACTAAGATACTAGCCAAAATAGCTCTTGAGGTTCCACTCTGTAAACCGTTTATAGAATACTTACCAGCAAACTGACTTCCCAGTTGAGTCCAATCACTAGGCATTTTCTTAGCATCTTGACGTCCAATTAAAACCAGTGGTTGAATGATTACGGGATTATAATACCCATCTTTATCTGCCAATGATTGATCAATCTTATCGCGCCATTCAGGTTTAAACTTAAGCAATAAGCGTTCATCTCGAATTTTATTAGAATCAATAGCACCGATACCAAATATCATATCTGCCACACCATTATTCTTTTCTGCAATAACACGATCAGCTAGCTCTGCACCACCAACTTCAACCATTTCAATATTAAAGCCTTCTTTTTTAGCCTTTTGAGTCAGCCATTCCCCTCGTCCATCTGACACAGAATTTGAATAAATAACAAGTGTTTCACTACGATCTGCTGGAGCATCTTTTTCAGCCTCTTTCTTTTCAGCTTTCTGACCTCCGGCACAAGCTGCCAATGTAAGAGCAATCGCAGTTGCAGAGAAAAGGGTAATAATTTTTTTGAGTTTCATAAAACTTCTCCTTTTTTTATTGTTTTATTTATTGTTCTGAATAAGGTGTGAAGCGTCTCATATCTTCAAATACAGTATAATCAACTCTTCTAATTGTAATTGTTGGCAATTTTTCTAAAAGAATTTGACTAAGTTGATTTTTAAGATCTGTAAAAATCTTTTCCTCTTCAACTGTCAATTCTTCTCTTAAATACCCAACTGAAATATGAAATTGATAATTGTCATGATTTGGAAATTTAACTCCTGCATTTTGAGAAACATATTCTCTAATCTCAGCCAATCTTTGAGCTGATTTTTCATCTGCTGGTTCAACCAAAATATTTTGATTCCCCATAGCAGTTGTCTTCATAACAATATCTTCGTTCAATAAAGGAAATATTGGCAACTTCTCAGCAAAATAATCCGAAATCCATTCAATAGGTGCCTCAAGTGATACGTCTTTGCTCCAATATTCTGGTAATCTATTCAAATCACACAACAATTCAATTACTGTCATATGAATAGAGCCTTCGGGTGTAAGGGTAAATTTATCAATGAATGGGAGTTTTTTATATTCTGCCTGAATAACTTCAACTATCTCCATAACCTTTTCATTTTGGTATAGATTAGCAACAACTGTATTTCCTGGAAAATGATTAAAATCTCCATTTTCTTTAAATTTAATCTTGGTTAGATTAACCATGAGACCTCCTGTACAAAAAGTTTATATTTGCTCTTGTTATGACACCGGTGTCATAAAACGCTTACATTTAGATAGTAAACTATTTTATTTCTTCTGTCAATAGTTTTTTCGCAAATTGTCAAGTCAAGCGCAACAAGAATACTGCTAAACAAGAATTCGATAGCTTAAACAGTTTGGGTTACCCCAAACAGAAAAGTTGCCGTTTTATAATTGAGAAGTCGT
>JAKTNK010000010.1 GCA_029593465.1 Streptococcus suis | reverse complement strand
GAGTCCTGCTAATTGTTGTGGTGGTGATTACAATTATATCTCTTTGGGGTGTTTTTTCATACTTTTAAGTGGCTAACTTCATTTTAGAACTTTCAATTGTTCGTTTTTTGCTAACTTTTAGTCATTTTTTCAATACGACATTGACAGAGCAATCACTTTCTTATATAATGAGTCAAACTATTAATATACCGAATGATGTTAATCAGGAGAAGATAGAATAATTACTATCGCCGAAGGAGTTAAACTCTCAGGTACCTCTAATGGGGTGGGACTGGTTTACTGACGGACTTCTGGAGAGATCTCTTCAATGAGACGCCGAAGGGGCAAGGCTCTGCTCAATCTCTCAGGCAAAAGGACAGAAGCAATAATCACTCGACGAGGCTTTTCTTTGTTGGATGATTCTATTTTGACACTTGTTCTCATCGAGCAATCGTCAAATAGTCAGTCTGTTAGTAACCATACAACCATCTCATTGGAGATGGTTTTTCTATTGCTGCTCTTACGACTGAATAAGGTCATTCGAATAAGGAGTTTTTTATGATAACATTCTTTTCTCACTTGGACAGCTTGATTTGGGGACCTCCTCTTCTCACACTTTTAGTCGGTACTGGTATCTACCTATCATTCAGACTGAAGCTGATTCAAATAACAAAACTCCCAAAAGCCTTTCAACTAATTTTCTCAGATGATAAAGGAGACGGGGATATTTCTAGTTTCGCAGCTTTGGCAACAGCACTTGCAGCAACTGTGGGTACTGGAAATATCGTTGGGGTTGCGACAGCCATCAAAAGTGGTGGTCCAGGAGCACTTTTTTGGATGTGGGTAGCAGCCTTCTTCGGGATGGCAACCAAGTATGCCGAAGGTTTATTAGCTATTAAATACCGAAGTAAAGATGCTAATGGGCAAATCTCTGGAGGTCCTATGTACTACATTACCAACGGTATGGGACAAAAATGGAAACCATTGGCTATTTTATTTGCTGGTGCTGGTGTCCTTGTTGCTTGGTTTGGTATTGGTACCTTTACCCAGGTCAACTCCATTACCTCATCTTTGAATGCTAGTTTTGGTTTTTCCCCTCAATTGATTAGTATTATTTTAGGGATTCTCACGGCCATTATCATCTTTGGCGGTATTCAATCCATTGCTAAAATTTCAGAAAAAGTCGTCCCTTTAATGGCAGGTCTTTATATCTTTGGCGCTCTCTTGGTTATTCTATGGCATTATCAAAGCATCCTACCGACCTTGTCACTCGTTGTCACTTCGGCTTTCTCTAAAACAGCTGCCATAGGTGGCTTTACAGGAGCTGTCGTTAAAGAGGCCATCCAAAAAGGGATCGCTCGAGGCGTCTTCTCAAATGAATCCGGTTTAGGGTCAGCACCGATTGCTGCGGCAGCAGCTAAAACCAATGAACCGGTTGAACAAGGGCTCATCTCAATGACAGGTACCTTTATCGATACCATTATTATCTGTACCCTGACTGGTCTCGCCATCTTAATCAGTGGTCAATGGACAACATCCCTCGACGGTGCTCCCTTAACACAGGCAGCTTTTGCAGGTATCTTTGGCGAATGGGGGACGCTGTCTCTAACTCTCTCATTAGTGCTATTTGCTTTCACAACCATTCTGGGGTGGTCCTATTACGGCGAACGCTGCTTTGAATTTCTCTTTGGTGTTAAATGGCTAACATTATATCGTGTGATTTTTGTCTGCATGGTCAGTTTAGGAGGCTTTCTCAGCTTAGAGCTTGTTTGGATACTGGCAGATATTGTTAACGGACTCATGGCTATCCCAAATCTAATTGCTCTACTAGCCTTATCTCCAGTCATCATTGCTGAATCCAAACGTTATTTTGCTAAAACAGATGATAATACCTTATAAGACATCTCTTTGAATACATTTGACAAATCAAATCATTTAACTATATAATAGACGACATGAATTTGTAAATGATTTAACGAATACTTATTATATAGAAAGATAACTTGTTTTTATGTATGATTTACTATCGTCTATTGATGGTTATGTTTGGGGACCGCCATTGCTTATCCTGCTGGTTGGAACTGGCATCTTCCTTACCGTCCGTCTAGGACTCCTTCAGATTTTTAAACTTCCAACAGCTATCAAGCTCATCTTTGCTGATGATACCAGTGGAGATGGAGACATTTCCAGCTTTGCTGCTCTCGCAACGGCGCTTGCTGCTACTGTCGGTACTGGAAATATCGTTGGTGTTGCCACTGCTATCAAACTAGGTGGCCCTGGTGCCTTATTTTGGATGTGGGTTGCAGCCTTCTTTGGGATGGCAACCAAATATGCTGAAGGCTTACTAGCGATTAAGTACCGTGTGACAGATGAATATGGTGAAAAAGCTGGTGGTCCCATGTACTATATCACTAATGGTTTGGGCCAACAATGGAAGTGGCTGGCCATCCTCTTCTCTATTTTTGGTGCGATGGTAGCCTTGTTTGGTTCAGGCACATTCACTCAAGTAAACTCGATTGCAGACTCTTTGAATAATACCCTCGGGCTATCTCCCAAGTTAATCAGTCCAGTCCTAGCTGTCTTAGTCGCCATTATCATCTTTGGCGGCATTCAGTCAATCTCTAAAGTGGCTGAAAAACTGGTTCCTTTCATGGCTGGTATCTACATACTAGCAGCTATTGTAGTGATTATCTTCCACGCTGACAATCTCATACCGAGTCTTCTGCTAATTTTAAAATCTGCTTTTACGGGACAAGCTGCCTTAGGGGGATTTTCAGGAGCTGGGTTTATGCTCGCTATCCAATCGGGTATCGCGCGCGGCGTCTTCTCAAACGAATCTGGTCTCGGTTCAGCTCCCATTGCTGCTGCAGCTGCACGGACGAACGAACCTGTTGAGCAAGGGTTGATTTCGATGACAGGTACCTTTATCGATACTATTATTATCTGTACCTTGACTGGTTTAGCTATTATCATTACCAATGGATGGTCGACGAATCTCAATGGGGCTCCTTTGACACAGTTTGCCTTTGCTCAAGTATTTGGTAATGTTGGCGAGATTGCTCTAGCCCTTAGTCTCGTCTTGTTTGCCTTCACCACTATCTTAGGTTGGTCTTACTACGGTGAACGTTGTTTTGAGTTCTTATTTGGAAGTCAATCCATTATCATCTATCGTATCATGTACGTTATCATGATTGCTATTGGTGGTTACATCAGTCTTGAAACCATCTGGGTATTAGCAGACATCGTTAATGGTCTTATGGCTTTCCCAAACTTGATTGCTCTGCTTGGTTTATCCCCAATTATCATCAAGGAAACACACCGCTATTTTAATAAGCATAAATAACCCTCGGCATGATTACACCATGCCAGTATGCAATCCTTTTTACAGAAAATAGTCGAAAACCGATTGAAGAAAATTTGAAAGAAACTTTTTCTCCAATTGGTTTTTTCTTATGTTACAATAAGGTCGTTAAGAATTGCAAAGGAGTTATCATGTCAACACCAGCTGAACAATTACGGCTAGCCAAACGGGGCCCTATCTTAAGTATCTCTGCCTACCTTGTCCTGACCGTTGGAAAACTCATCTCAGGAAGTATTCTCAATTCCTCCTCCTTAATCGCTGACGGCTTTAATAACCTATCTGATATCGTTGGAAATGTGGCGCTTTTGATTGGCCTACACTTAGCCAGTCAACCAGCCGACGAAGACCATCGATTTGGCCATTGGAAAATTGAAGATTTATCCAGCCTAATCACCTCTTTTATCATGTTTTTAGTGGCTTTTCAAGTCCTTATTCAAACCGTACAAAAGTTAATCGCACATCGCCAAACGGTTATTGACCCTCTCGGGGCTGTCGTGGGTCTTATTTCTGCCGGTGTTATGTTTGGGGTTTACTATTACAACAAAAGATTATCTAAAAAGGTGAAATCAAGCGCTCTTGTTGCTGCTTCTAAGGATAATCTCTCTGATGCCGTCACCTCTCTAGGAACTTCCATTGCCATCATCGCAAGCTCCTTTAAGTTTCCCATGATTGACAATTTAGTAGCTATTGTCATCACATGCTTTATCTTTCGAACAGCCTATGAGATTTTTATGGAAGCAACCTTTAGCTTATCAGACGGCTTTGATCAGTCTCAGCTCAAGAAATATGAAGCTGCTATTCTAGAAATTCCCAAAATCGCAGCGGTTAAATCACAACGTGGTCGTACATACGGCAGCAATATCTATCTTGATATTGTTCTTGAAATGAATCCCGACCTCTCCGTTTATGAAAGTCATGACATTACAGAACAGGTTGAAAAAATGCTCAGTGAACGTTTTGCCGTCTATGACATCGATATCCATGTAGAGCCTGCTGCTATCCCCGAAGATGAACTTTTCGGTAACGTGGTCAAAAAGCTCTATAAAAATGAAAAACTCATCCTTTCTAAAATTCCAGACTATGAGCACTATATCGCTGATGATTTTTTCATGCTTGAAGCTGATGGGCATCATCTGAGCAAAGAAGAATTGATCGCTCGAGAAACGTTTTACCCTGCCAATTTTACCCACTTCAAGGTTAAGACGATTAGTCAAAAAACAAAGCTTCTGACTTACACTTTGAACAATCAACACCACATGAGTTTATGGCGTCGAAATGAACAGTGGTATCTGATTTACCATCAAATTACCGACACTAAAACACCCTAAAACATCTTCAGCTGACAGAAAAAGCCTCTTTTGCCTTTATTTCTGTCAGTTTTTTTCGAGATTATCCCAAAAAAGCCTAGACATATGATTACAGCAACATGTCTAGGCATCTAATACGTTTTATGGCTCAGGTTTGGAGAATTGATAAGGTGACCATGACGCTGTCGTATTAGGATGGTCTATAAACCGGTAAGGCTCCAAAACTTTGGGAGGTTGGCATGATTTCAATGCGATTAACATTCATGTGTTCAGGTTGCTCTAATAACCAGGCAACTGTTCTAGCAATATCTTTTGGCTGTAAACTATTGGCATTTTGATAGAGCTCTTCGGCTTTTGCCACATCTCCTTTGAAACGAACTGTTGAAAATTCGGTACCACCAGCCAGACCTGGTTCAATATTGGTAACTCGAACCGCAGTTCCAGCTAAATCAGCACGTAAATTAAGCGAAAACTGCCTAACAAAAGCCTTGGTTGCTCCATAAACATTGCCTCCTGGGTAAGGGTAGGTGCCTGCGATTGAGCCAATATTGATAATATAACCTGATTGATTAGCTACCATTGTTGGTAATAGCTGATGAGTGAGGTAGGTTAAGCCAACAACATTGGTCATTATCATCGTCTCCCAATCGTCAAAACTGGCTTGGTTGGCTTTTTCTAAGCCCAATGCCAAGCCAGCATTGTTGATTAAAGCATCAATAGGTTGAAGCGAATCTGGGATTTTTGCCAATGCTGCCCTCACATCTGGCTTGGATAGCAAATCCATTCTTAAAGGAAAGAAGGCTTCTCCTAATTCACCCTTTAACCTCATCAAACGCTCTTCTCTACGGCCTGTTCCAATAACAGTATAACCCTTAGCCACTAAATCTCTAGCAATTTCCTCTCCAAATCCTGCTGTCACTCCTGTAACTAAAACGGTTTTTGACATAACGTAACCTCCCTTTATTAACAATCAACCAAATGCAAGAAAAGCTGAGTATCTACTCAGCTTTTGAACTATTTCTCTTCTAAAGCTTGCGCTGCTGTGATAATACCAAGTTTGTAAATATCATCAGAACTAGAACCACGTGATAGGTCATTAACAGGCTTATTAAGACCTTGAAGAATTGGACCTATAGCATCAAACATGCCTAAACGTTGAACAAGTTTATAACCGATATTTCCTGACTGAAGATCTGGGAAGATAAAGGTATTTGCCTGACCAGCAACGTCACTATCTGGAGCCTTAATAGCTGCTGTTTCTGGAACAAAAGCTGCATCAAATTGTAATTCTCCATCTAAATCCAACTCTGGATCTAGTTCTTTAGCAATGCGTGTTGCTTCTGCCACTTTATCAACTTGTGGGGATTTACCAGAACCTTTGGTTGAGAAACTTAGTAGCGCAATCTTAGGATCAATGTCAAAGATAGTTGCTGTCTGTGCAGTATTAACTGCAATTTCAGCTAATTCCTGAGCTGTGGGATCGATATTGATGGCACAATCAGCCATGACATAACGCTCATTAGTGTTTTCACGGTTCATTAAGAAAACACCTGAAGTCCGAGAAATCCCTGGTTTTGTTTTAATGATTTGAAGCGCTGGACGAACCGTATCGGCAGTTGAGTGAATCGCACCTGAAACCATACCGTCAGCAAGTCCCATTTGCACTAGCATAACACCAAAATAGTTGACATCGCGAAGTAGCTTATCCGCATCCTCGGGAGTCACCTTGCCTTTACGCAACGCTACAAGTGCGTCTTTCATGGCTTCAAAATCAGCATATGTCTCTGGATTAATAATATCCAATTTAGGATCTTCAAATCCTAAGTTTGCTAACAAGGCTTTGACATCTTCTGGCTTCCCTAAGATAATAGGATTCACCAAGCCTTCGAATTTCAAACGCGCTGCTGCACGAACAATGCGCTCATCATTACCTTCTGGAAACACAATTTTAACGTGCTTTCCAACTACTTTTTCACGTAAATCACCAAAAAGCGATCGAATTCCCATTTCTTACAATACCTCTATCTATTCATAGTTTCTAATGATATGATAACGTTCTCAAAATCATTTGTCAAGCCAGACTGATGATAGACCCTTTCTTGCTTAAAAGGATCAATAAAAGAGATCGTATGACAATGTAAAGCCTGACGGTCAATTCCCAAATCCATGCGGCCACCGTATAAATCGTCTCCCAACAATGGAAAACCAATATGGGCAAAATGAACCCGTATCTGATGGGTTCGCCCTGTATGCAATTGAATATCGACCAAGTGAACATCACCATAGGAAGCGACAACCTCATAGCTGGTATGAGCGTATTTCCCTGATGAATGAACCCTTCTCGTAATGATAGAATCAACATCACGTGCAATCGGTGCAATAATGTCACCTTTTTTCGCTAAATTTCCTCGACCAGAAACAAGAGCATAGTAACGTTTTTCAATCGCTTTTCGCTGCAGCTGCTTATCTAAACGAGCATGGGCATAGCCGTGCTTCGCAAACAACATAGCTCCACTGGTATCACGATCTAGACGTGTCACAATATGCACCTGTAGATTGGGATATCCTTGTTTTAAGAAATAGCCTTTAACAAAATTTGCCATGGTATTAGAGTGGTTGACACTCGGGATACTGGCAACACCAGAAGGTTTATCCAAGACCAAATAGTGGTCGTCTTCTGATAAGATACTTAACGGCTGTTCAATAGGTTCTAGCTTCTCGTAGGGAAGCTCATTAGGAATATCAACGGCAATCACATCGCCAACATCAACCATATAGATGGCATTTCGCTCCACACCATTGACCCAAATATGACCACCATCAAACTTAATCTTAGCTAATAAGCCTTTGGAAATATCATGTTCTTTTAGGAGTGATTTGACCTTGCCAGGTCGATGAACCTTAAACTCAAACCTCATGAATCCAAATCTCCAATAAAGGCATCCTTAACCCTTTCCCAAAAGCTCGTATGGCTCGGTGTTGACACAAAGTGAATCTGATGATTTGAAATGTAGAACTCCACCTTAGCAACATTTTTATGGTGATAGGTTTTGTTATCAATTGAAACCGTATAGGTACCCAAACGCTTAGGCACAATCACAATCCGATCATCCTTGGGAATGATTATGGATGAACCAAGTGTGCGAAAGACACGATTATTGATGCTGGAAATTTCTGTCATTTGTAAGGCTTCAATCGTTGGGTGAAGAATTGCCCCACCAAGAGATTTGTTGTAAGCCGTGCTTCCAGTAGGGGTTGAAACCAAAATACCGTCACCGCGAAAGCGTTCAAACTTGACTTTGTTAATCATGACATCAGCCACCATGGTCTTTTCAATTCGCTTGACGGTCGCTTCATTCAACGCCCTAGAACGAAACACTCTACCGTCATCCAAAGTAACCTTGACTTTTAAAATCGGATAGGCAATGCTTGCTCCGGTGTCGTGTTTTAAATTATCAATCAGTTTATCCACTTCAAAATCACGATAATCCGTGTAAAAGCCCAGATGACCTGTATGAATCCCTACAAAACGGACAGTATCTAGCTCTTTTTCATACATGTGAAAAGCCGACAATAACATGCCATCACCACCAATAGTAATGACAACATCCGGATGTTTCTTACTCAAATAAAATTCTGGTGCCTCTCGTAAAACATTAAATAACTTAGAAGCAATCCGTTTACTCTGATACTTGCCATTGGCGACAATAGCCACTCTTATGGGCTTATCGGTAATACTCGTCTGTGTCATCACTATTTCCTATACCATCACTTAAACTTCGATTGACGGGATCAAAAAGCAACTGTGCTTCTTGAATGTCCTCTCTAATCTGGCGCATTTCTTCATCAAGCTCCAAGGCAATTTTTGCCGTATGTTCCAACCGTTGCCTAATCTCATCGGGGAACTTGCCACGGTATTTGTAATTCAAGGAATGCTCTATCGTTGCCCAAAAATTCATAGCCAAGGTTCTAATTTGAATTTCAGCTAAAATGGTCTTTTGCCCATCAATGGTATCGACAGGATATTCAACGACAACATGATAGGAACGATAGCCGCTAGACTTCATATTCCGAATGTAATCACGCTCTTGAATCACTGTGAGATCGTGCCGCTGTCTGAGCAGGCGAATGACCTCATCCACATCGTCAACAAATTGTACCATAACCCTCAAACCAGCAATATCTTGGATATCCTGTCCAATATTTTCTAACAGAACGCCGCGCAAAGCTATTTTTTCCTGGATACTTTCAACCGACTTCACACGCCCTGTTACAAACTCAATGGGAGAATGCCTATTTTGTTTACGGTATTGCTTTCGAATACCCCTTAGCTTAATTTTTAATTCGCCGACTGCCTGAATATAGGGATCTAAAAACTCTTCCCAATCCATTGTCATCGATGACTCCTATCTAATCCCACCTTCAATCCTTGTCAAAAAGGGGACTTTTGTATAAAATAAATCTAATCATTATTATACCATATTATCCATATTGAAAAAGGAAATCGTCTATGAGTAACCTTGAAATCGAATATAAAACCATGCTCAATAAGGCCGAGTTCAATCATCTTCAAAGCCTGTTGATGCATGTTCCAGCCATCACCCAAACCAACTACTATTTTGATACCCCAAACGGAGATATGCGGTCTCAAAAACTATCACTTCGTATTAGGACATTTGACAAATCAGCTGAGTTAACTCTGAAAATCCCCCAAAAAGTCGGAACAATGGAGTATAATGTCGATTTAACAAAGCCCAAGGCACGAGCTATCATAGACAGCGGTAGGTTTCCTGATTGTAAGATTCGTGAATTACTAGCGCAAAAGCACATCCCTATCGAAAACTTAGCAGTGCTAGGTCATCTCACAACCATTCGACGTGAAGTCCGTCTCCCTATCGGACTGCTGGCTCTGGATAAAAACCACTATGCTGACCGCATCGACTATGAATTGGAACTAGAAGTTGATGATGCCGAGCAAGGTGAAAAAGATTTCAAGGATTACTTAGACCAACATCATATCAATTACAAATACGCTAAGAGCAAGGTTGCTCGATTTTTAACCACACTCAGACGTTAAGCGTTAAAACGAGGGATTTCCCCTCTTTTTTTATAGTTGCTGGCACGCTGACCGTGCATATGATTCACCTGAACATTTTCCAGCAAGTAAGCACTATGAAAAATTCTCGTTTTTTTGGTAAAATAAAAAGGAATTAAAGAATTAAGGAGCATCCTGTCATGGCACAAACTAAAGCCAACCCACAAATGAAGCTTTTTTCACTGACATCCAATCATGCTATCGCTGAAAAAATCGCCGAGATTTCTGGGATTCCACTAGGAAAAGTATCATCTCGTCAATTCTCAGATGGTGAAATCATGATTAACATCGAAGAGAGTGTGCGTGGTGATGATATTTACATCATTCAGTCCACTAGTTTTCCGGTAAACGATAACCTCTGGGAATTACTCATCATGGTGGATGCTTGTAAGCGAGCAAGCGCTAACTCAATTACCGTTGTCATGCCATACTTTGGCTATTCCCGTCAAGACCGCGTTGCTGCATCTCGTGAGCCAATCACAGCCAAACTTGTCGCCAACATGCTCGTCAAAGCTGGTGTTGACCGTGTGGTAACACTTGACCTCCATGCTGTACAAGTACAAGGATTCTTTAATATTCCAGTTGATAACCTCTTTACCACCCCTTTATTTGCAGAACACTATCTCAACAAGGGCTTGTCTGGTCAAGATGTTGTCGTTGTCAGCCCCAAAAACTCTGGGATTAAAAGAGCACGTAGCCTTGCACAATACCTCGACGCTCCTATCGCTATCATTGACTACGCTCAAGAAGATGATAGCCACCGTGAAGAAGGTTACATCATCGGCGATGTAGCTGGTAAGAAAGCCATTCTTATTGATGACATTTTAAATACCGGAAAAACCTTGGCAGAAGCAAGTAAAATTGTTGAACGCGGAGGAGCAACGGATATTTACGCCGTCTCAAGCCACGGTCTCTTTGCAGGAGGAGCTGCTGACATCCTTGAAGCATCTCCAATCAAGGAAATCCTATTAACAGATTCGGTTGCCTCTAAAGAACGTATCCCTAACAATGCTAACTACATTAGTGCTAGCGAATTGTTTGCCGATGCCATTATGCGTATTCAAGAAAGACAACCACTCAGTCCCCTATTTACCCTTCATCACAACGAGGATTAAGCTATTTTGATTTATTTGGATAATGCTGCCACCACTCCTCTAACAGAGTCCGTCATGGCAGAAATGACTGAAACAATGGCTCTACAACTGGCTAATCCATCCAGTATCCATACCTATGGGAGACAAGCCAGTCAAAAACTAAGAGAGTATCGTCAAGTTCTTGCCTCGCTCTTAAAGACAACACCAAACCATATCATCTTTACGTCTGGTGGCACCGAAAGCAACAACACAGCAATTAAAGGATTTGCCTTGGCTAACCAGCATCTAGGACGCCATATCATTACTTCTGCTATTGAGCATCATTCCGTTCTCCATCCCTTACGATATTTAGAAGAGCGCTTTGGCTTTGAGGTGACCTACTTAGAGCCAATTGACGGCCATATCCGCCCCAAAGACGTGGCAGCCGCCCTCCGCGAGGATACCATTTTAGTCAGTCTGATGTATGCTAATAATGAAACAGGCGATTTGCTACCGATTGCTGACATAGGGGAACTATTGAAAAGTCATCCAGCAGCTTTTCACGTAGATGCTGTCCAAGTTGCCGGTAAAATCCCCTTGGAGCCTGAAACGATCGGCATTGATTTCATGTCACTCTCTGCTCATAAATTTCATGGTCCAAAAGGGGTCGGGGTTCTTTATAATCGCCACAAACACTTTGATCCCCTCCTACACGGAGGAGATCAGGAGAACAAGCACCGTGCCAGCACCGAAAACCTTATCGGTATTGCAGGCATGACCAAGGCCTTATCAGACAGCTACCTTCAAATGTCTGATAACTGGGCAAAAATAAACACCTTAAAACAAACCTTTCTTGATGCTCTCTCTGGTCTTGATTATTACCTCAATACAAACGATGATGCCCTCCCCCATGTGGTCAATATCGGATTTCCTGGTGCCAATAATGGTGTGTTATTAACACAACTTGACCTGCAAGGCTATGCTGTCTCAACAGGTTCTGCTTGTACTGCAGGTACTGTCGAACCAAGCCATGTCCTAGCAGCCAAATACGGTTCTGACAGCCAACGGTTAAGGGAGTCTATTCGGATTAGTTTTTCAGAAAACAATACTGAGGATGAGGTTATCGGACTAGCTCAGTTGCTTAAATCACTATTAGGAGAACACTAATGGCATTTGAACATTCCATTTCACTTAAAGACTGTCGATACACTTATACTATCAACCCTAACATCAAAAAATACGCTCTAAAAGATTTGACCTTTTCCGAAAATAAGGTTGGTCATTATGAACTCAGCCGTCTTTTGGAAGAAGTTCCAAATTCAGGAGAAGGCTTTTTGCTAAAAATCGTCATTCATAAAGACCTGACTGGTTTTAAACTCAATATTACAGATCAATCAGGACTTCGTCTGGTTAATATCTTTAAATCATCTGATTATAAAATTCTTCAAGACAAGTTTTATTTTCTTATGGATAGTTTAGTTGAGCGCCAAATTTTCACGAAAATAGAGCAATAAGGAGGGCTTTCATGCTAACCATTACTTACCTTAATGATGCCAAACAAGAAAAACAAGTGAGTTACGATAACTACGATGCCTATCGCCAAGCACAAATGGCTTGTTCGATTGCTATTTCGGATCACTTTCCTGTGACAAAGGTCATCTATAATGCTCAACAGATTGATTATACTGGAACCTTTGGCAATCTCTTTTTTGAGCTAGACAAACAACTAAAAGATTAAATCAAAAAATGAAACGCTTTGCTGACTAAGAGTAGGGCGTTTCATCTTTTTAATAGCATCATTTGTTTCAGGCATTGAAGTTGCATTTTTCACAAAGATTCATTAAAATAGATAGGTAATCTATCATTTAACCAGTGATGTCAGCTCAATCGCCTAGGCATCTTAGAAGAGGAGACTGTCATGTCTGTTGATAAAACCATTCCAAAAGCAACAGCCAAACGCTTATCGCTTTACTACCGTATTTTTAAACGCTTCAACACCGATCATATTGAAAAAGCAAGTTCCAAACAAATTGCTGACGCTATGGGAATTGATTCAGCAACTGTTCGCCGCGATTTTTCACACTTTGGTGAACTTGGTCGCCGTGGGTTTGGATACGATGTGAAAAAATTAATGAACTTCTTCGCTGATATTCTTGATGACCATTCAACCACTAATGTAACCCTTGTTGGGGTTGGTAATATCGGTCGTGCTCTGATGCATTACCGTTTCCATGATCGTAATAAGATGCAAATTGCCATTGCCTTTGATCGTGATGACAATGACATCGTCGGTACCACATCTCCCGATGGTATTCCCATTTACGGCATTTCAACCATTAAAGAAACCCTCAAGGGAACGGGCATTGAGACAGCCATTTTAACAGTACCAAGTTTACAAGCCCAAGAAGTCGCTAATCAATTAATCGATGCCGGTATCAAAGGGATTCTAAGCTTCTCACCGGTTCATCTAAATGTGCCTAAAGATGTGGTTGTTCAATACGTTGACCTCACTAGCGAACTGCAAACACTCCTTTACTTTATGAACCAAAAGTAAAACTAAATCAGTAATCTCATCAAAGCCATGTTTCTTTTTAGAAGCAGGGGCTTTTTTGATGGCTGGCTGATAAAGCTCGTCTAGGATAGAACCTCAGATTCTTCTCGAAAACTGTAATAATCCCTATTGCCAATAATCAAGTGATCTAATAAAATGATTCCCATGTCCTCACAGCAACGCTTTAACTTCTCTGTAAAACGGACATCATTTTCGCTAGGGTCAACGGTTCCTGAAGGATGATTATGCACAAGAACCATAGATGTTGCCATGTTTTTACACGCATAGTATAAAATTTCGCGGGGCTCAGCTACCGAGCGACGAACCGTTCCAATAAAAATCGTCCGCTGCTCAATAATCCGATTTTGCGTATCCAAATAAAGAACCACCAAATGTTCTTGCTTTTGACGACCGATTTCCATCATCATCTTGCGAGCCACTTGCTGACTCCCCATAATCCGCTCTGAACGTTGGTAATCAGAAGCATAGATGCGCTTTGATAGCTCTAACATCGCCTTTAGTTCAGCCGATTTAGCTTGGCCAATGCCTGGGATTTGTTGCAACTCTTGCAATGACAGCTCTTGAAAGTCAGCTAAGCTATCCAATTCTGATAAAATGGATTGTGCCAGAGCCATGACAGGCTCTTTTTTGGTTCCTGTACGCAATAAAATAGCCAATAACTCTTGATTGCTAAGTTTCTCAGCCCCTAATTGAAACAATCGCTCACGCGGTTGCAAGATACTACTTTTAGGAATGGTAATGTGATACATGTTAGATAGCTCCTCTTATTGATTTCAATCCTCTCACCTATCTATTCGAAAATTATTCTCAAAAATGACATTTTCCTACAAAAAATTTTCTGCCACCGATTCTGAGACTTCAACTGCATGTTGGTGACCTATTGCTCCATCTTAGCCTACTTGCAAAAAAAATAACTAGGAACTTGTCCTAGTTATGCTGAGGTATCTGGGGTTTGCAATTGCTTTTCTTGCTTACTTTTGACGTGGTCTTTAATCACTTGATAAAGCGTTCCCGCTAACGGTACGGCAAGTAACATTCCTAACAGACCACCAACTGCTCCTCCTACTGTTATGGCTAATAAGACCCACATTCCTGGAAGACCGATAGAATTACCGACAACCCTAGGATAGATTAAATTCCCTTCAAACTGTTGGAGAATCAACAGGTAAATAATAAAGAAAATCGCCGATTTAAAGGAAGTTGTTGCAATCAAGATAAAGCCAATTCCTGCGCCTATAAAGGAGCCAACAACTGGAATCAGCGCAGTAAATGCCACTAAAACACCGACAGTCGTTGCATAGGGAAAGCCTAAAACAAGCATCCCAATTGCTGTTAAGGTGCCTAAAATCATCGCTTCTATGGTCTGTCCGACGAAGAAATTATGGAAACGATCATGCAATAAATTGGCTAAATAGAAACATTGTGGAGCCCATTTCTTTAGGTAAACACTGACCAGTGTCCGCGTTTGGCGTATCAATTTTTCCTTATTGCCCAAAACATAGAGTGAGAAAACAAAACTCACAAACACATTGATTAGGGTCGAAGCGATTCCAGAGACCGATGAGACAATATTCGTCAAAAAGCCAAGCAGTTGCTTAACAATCTGCTGAGTATAGTTGGAAATGGTTGTTCCAATATCGGCATTTTTGTTAAACATCTCAAATACTTTGTTTAACATCTTATTGTCGTTTAGTTCTGAAAGTATCTTAGAAACTACTTGTGTATCTATCTTTAAGAGAGACTGCAGGCTAGCAATCAAATCCGGCAACACAATGGAAAAAATCCAAACAATCACCAAAACAAAGGTTAAATAAGCCAAAACCATGGCGATAGGACGCTTTAGCTTTAGCAAAAAAGGGAGACTGACAAACTTTGTAAACCAACTTTCATAAATGTACATGACAATATTGACAATATAGGCAATGCCCGCTCCCACTAAAAAGGGTTTGAGGGCATTCCAAAAGGTCTGAATTAAGCCCGCACCGCTTTCCCAATTTTGATAAATGGCAAAACACAGAAAAAAGGTGAGGACAATATAGCCCATTTCTTTTTTTGTAAATGTCATAAATTCTCCTTTAGATCGTTATATTATAGGTAGGCAGTTAGGTGCTCTGAAACCACCTTATAGCCTTCTTGCGAGAGATGCAAGCCATCTGTTGTGTAGCTATCTGCTAAATCACCCTTGTCATCCAATAAATAGGGATAGAGGTCAATGAGCTCTACCGAAGGCAGATTGGCTAATTGCTGATTCACAGTTTGAATGTCCTTATTGCGACGGGCTTTTACCCTTTCTTGATAGATGGGTTTCTCACTGATTGGTAAAACTGACAGTAGGTAAACCTTGGTCGCAACCGATTCTATCTGAATAGTGGCTAAGATTTCTCTGATATTGCTAACAATGCGTTCCACCCCATAGCCCATGCCTAAATCATTGGTTCCAATAAGAATGAAGAGTTTTGCGGGCTTAGTTGCTAATACTTGCTCCTTAAGATGCTCTTTGAGCCACTGAGTATCTGTTCCAGCAATGCCTCGGTTCAAAAGAGCTTTCTTTCGACCTAAAAATTTCTTTAATGAAAAAAATTCAATAATGGAATCACCTGTGAACACAATGGCTTCTTCTGGGTCACGCTGATTGGTGATGAGGTATTCTCTTAATTTTTGCTGATGGTAATTGGCAAGTTCTGGACTAATCACTTCTAGCATAAGCTACCCTTTCAACGATAATCATAATCTATATTATAACTTTTTTCAGCTTAAAAGTCAGTCAAGGCTAGCTATTATTTTGATTAAGCAAAAAAGAGATTGTAGCAATCTCTTTTAAGTCTTATTTGATAAGCTCATAAATGGCTTCAGCATAAATTGCTGCTGCACTGAAGAGTTCTTCAACATCTGAAAATTCATTGGCCTGATGCATGGTATCTATCGAATCTGGGAATAGAGCACCAAAAGCAACACCACGCTCAAGGAGGCGACCAAAGGTACCACCACCAATCACCTGTTCATAGCCCTTGAGTCCAGTGTGTTTTTCATAGACGGAAAGGAGTGTCTCTACCAATGGATCATCCATCGGAACATAGTGCGGTGTGTGTTCATGTGGGGATAGGGTTACCTTCTCAACACCTTGCAATTTTTCAAGACCAGCTTGAATGGTCTGGGCATCAGTACCTTTAGGGTAACGGAAGTTAAGCGCAATGGTGTTATCATCTGCTTCTTTTAAGAAAGAGAAGACACCCGCATTCATGCTGACAGAGCCCATTTTATCATCGGTATAAGCAACACCGAGTTTTTCAGCTTCAAAGTCTTCGTGGAGAAGGTCTGCTGCGACATCAATAAAGGCACGAGCATTGCCTTCAAAGGCTAAATCTTGCAAAAATGTAGCCAGGAAAGTTGCCCCATTAACACCTTTGTGAGGCATCGAACCGTGGGCAGATTTTCCGTAGATGGTAATAGACACATTGCCATCATTATCTTTGGAAATTTCTCCCGTCAAGTTATGCTGAGCGTTAAAGGCAAGGAGTTTTTCAGATAATTCCTCAAAATGAAAGTCTCCAGAAATCAGTGCTGTCGCTGATTCAGGAACCATGTTTTCACGAAGGCCCCCCTCAAATTTATGAAGAATAACAGCTCCTTGATTATCTCCTGCGAAATGAAGGTATTCAGTGATATTACCTTTTTCACCATTGATGATTGGAAACTCTGCATCTGGTGAAAAACCAAAATCAGGTTTTGCAACACCCGCATGTTCAAAGTAATAATCCATGTCTGCCCAACCAGACTCTTCATCAGTACCGACCACAAAGCGCACTTTTTTAGAAACAGGAAGTCCTAGCTCTTTGATGATTTTTAAACCATAATAACAAGCCATTGTAGGGCCCTTGTCATCTGAAGCTCCACGCGCGTAGAGACGACCATCTTTGATAACAGGTGTGTAAGGATCGGTATCCCAACCAGACCCTGCAGGCACCACATCAAGGTGAGCGAAAATGCCCATGACCTCATCACCTTCACCAAATTCAAACTCACCGGCGTAATTGTCAATATTACGCGTTTTATAACCATCACGCTTAGCCATTTCTAAAAAGGCTTCTAAGGCTTTGACAGGACCAGGTCCAAATGGGTGCTGTGCATCCGCTTGACTATCATCACGCTCAGAGTTAATACTCAACAGCGTCATCAAATCCGTCATCAAATCCGTCATCATGTCCTCACGACGTTTATCCACTTCTGCTTTAAAATCAATGGTTGACATATTACAAACTCCTTTACTGCTCTATCAACTAAACTAGTTCAAATTGTTAGTTTCAATACTTCATTATACCATGAAACAGATAGGAATTCACGAGAATAATCAAAGATACCTCTCGGAAAATGCTAACACTGTGCCATAGTCCATAATCTATAACTGTAAAAAACATCTAAAAAATAAAGCCTTACAGAACCTATAAACCTGCTGTCAGATAACTAAACTGAAATAGATGTTTAACTATACCTAATAAGAAAATAATAAGACAAATTCAGTTATTCTTTTTATCTAAGCTGCCGTCTGCTAAGCTTTGCTTCAAAGCATCTGCCACCTTCTCTGGCAAGCCTAGTGCGATTAAATCTTCCTTGCTAGCTTCTGCTATCTTGGTGATAGATTTGAAGTGTTTTAACAACAGCTGCTTACGCTTAGGCCCCAAACCTTTGATACCATCTAGTTTCGAGCTAAAGGAATTTTTGCTGCGTAATTGCCGATGAAAGGTAATGGCGAAACGATGCACTTCATCCTGAATACGATGGAGCAAGAAAAATTCTTCGGAATTTCTCGGTAAATCAATCACTTCTAAAGGCTCTCCGAACAAGAGTTCCTGAGTCTGGTGTTTGTCATTTTTCTGCAGGCCAGCGACGGGGATGTTAAGACCAAGCTCCTGATACAAGATCTCTTTGGCAACATTAACCTGACCTTGACCTCCGTCAATAATAATAAGGTCTGGCATGGGCAGATTATCCCTTTTCACACGGCTGTAACGTCTCCTGATGACCTCACGCATCGAAGCATAGTCATCGGGACCTTGGACCGTTTTAATCTTATATTTTCGATAGGCTTTTTTATTTGGTTTACCGTTTTCAAAGACAACCATGGCCGATACCGGACTAGTTCCCATAATATTAGAGTTATCAAAGGCTTCAATACGATTTGGTGTAGCAATGCCCAGCAGTTTGCCTAAATTATCAATCGCGCCTTGTGTTTTTTGAAGGTCTTTTTCCAATAAGTTAAACTGTTGCTGAAGGCTGACACGCGCATTTTTAATGGCCAAGTTGACTAACTGCTTCTTCTCACCACGCTGGGGTTTGATGACCTTGCTAGGTACAAGGGCTTTGACCAACTCCTCGTCAATATCAGCTGGGATAAAGATTTCTTTGGGGATGAGGTGTTTTGATTCTTGATAGAACTGCCCCATATAGGTCAAGAAATCATCTTCTGGTTCATTGTAGTAGGGAAAGAGATTGACATCACGCTGGATTAGTTTCCCTTGACGAACAAAGAAAACCTGTACACACATCCATCCTTTTTCCGTATAGTAACCAAAAATGTCACGGTCTTGCATGTCTTGACTCATCACACGCTGCTTAGTGCGCAAGGTCTGAATAGCCGTTAAAAGATCACGGTATTCAGCTGCTTTTTCATAAGCCATTTCCTCTGCAAACTGGCTCATTTTAGCCTTTAATTCCTTGACCATTTTATCATCGTGACCATTTAAAAAGTTTTTGACATCTGCGATTAAACCATCCCAATAAGCCCTATTTGTCTGACAAATCGTGTGCGCGTGACACTGACCGATATGATAGTAGAAACAAACTTTATTGGCTGGATTTTTGCATTTTTTAAACGGAAACATCCTGTCTAACAAGCGTTTAATATCGTTAGCCGCATAGACATCTGGATAAGGACCGAAATAGAGACCGCCATCTTTTTTGACCTGACGCGTAATCAGTAGCCGTGGGTAGGTCTCATTAGTGATTTTGATAAAAGGATATGATTTATCATCCTTAAGCCTAATATTATACTTAGGCATGTTCTCCTGAATCAAGTTAATCTCCAAAAGAAGGGCTTCGATATTGGATTCTGTGACGATAAATTCAAAGTCCGCAATTTCAGAGACTAACATTTCGGTTTTGGTATCGTGACTACCACGAAAATAAGAACGAACGCGATTGCGAAGGTTCTTAGCTTTTCCAACATAGATGATTGTCCCTGTTTTATCTTTATGCAGGTAGCACCCTGGACTGGTAGGGAGTAGCTCCAATTTGTTTTTAATCAGTTGATTCATGGTTTTATTATACCACAGCTCAGACAACAGTCCAAAATATAATCGATAATACACACTCCTATAACCTTATTAAAAAAAACAGGAAATTTATCCTGTTTTTTTAGCTATCTAATTTAATTGTTTTTTATAATATTTAGCAAAGATTCAATTGATTCCTCAAGATTTTCTATAGTATAACTATTGTGTGGATTCTCAGGATGATGAATAATATTACGAATAGAGGTTGGAAGAGTTTTTTGCTCCTGTTGAACATCTCCGTTTTTCAACAAACGATAATAATCCTTATTTTGAGCTACACCTTTATCTACAAGCCATTTTTCAAATTCTTTTTCGAAGTAGTTTTTTTCATCTTCATCAATCGCTTTTGCTTGAATAAATCCATATAGTTCATTGTGAAATTCCACGCTATTTACTCCAAAAGCAGTATAGTTAATCTCCCCAATCGTTGGTGAAGAAACACCGAATAAATTTAATTCTCGCTTATCCGATACAGAATTCACCCCCTCATCATTCTTAGAAAAAATATTGATTTGCTGAGTTTGAGTATCAAATTTCTTTAGTAAGTACGGAGAATGAGTAGTAATAAAAACTTGATATTTTTCAGAAATTTTATTAAGCGAATCGATAAGTTTATCTTGTGCCTTAGGGTGTAAAAATGTCTCAGGCTCATCAATAAAAAACATAATTGGTTTAGATAATGCATCCTCTTCATTATCAAGAACACCAGCATACACTTGAATTAAACTTAGAGCTAATGCACGTTGCATTCCAGTGCCTTTTTCTGAGACGGAAGTAGAAATACCATTGTCCGAAAGGAGTAAACTACCCGTTTTAAAGAAATTATCAATTTCAGGTAATCCAAAATTAAATTGAACTTCACCGTCTCCGTATTGCTCTTTAAGTACCGAAGAAATTTTAGTCGCAACTCCTTCAAGAATCTTACCTAAACCTTCGTCTCCAAAAGTCTTTTTATGGGAATCTTGAAACTCTTTCCAAACATCTCCTTTCTGGAAATCTTTTGTTATATCATTAATTATTTTACCTATTATTTTTGTCTTACCAAAATCTTGATAGTCCTCGTTTTTTATATCCGAATAAACAAACTGAGCATCAAATAATGCAGTAATCGTTTTATCAATACCTGTAGGGTTCTCAAACCTTTTTATCTCTTCTTCCTCGGTTGAATTTGGATTATAAATCCTCACCTTTGAAATATCCAAGGAAACTGTTTTTCTACCTTGCGTTACTTCACATTCCTGTGATGTCCTTAAAACCCTAAGACTGTAGGTTCCATCCTCATTATTTATTACGTACTCACTGTATTTATTTAGATTGAGATTATCATCATTAATGATATCACTAAGATCTGCTCCTCTAAATTCAACCTCAACAGCCACATTCTCACTTTCAATGCCTTGAGTTATGAAGTCTAATTTATTTTTTCCGCTCTGAATAAATTCAACTGCCTTAAAAATGGTCGTTTTACCACAGTTATTATTTCCTACGAAAAAATTAATACCTTCTGAAAACTCAATAATATGTTCACCCTTAAAACTTTTGAAGTTTACTAATCTAATTTTAGAAATATACACGATAACACCTATTTAATTTAAAGTATTCTTAATTTTACCTTAACCTCATCTTTACTTACCGCTTCATTAAAGAACGGCAATCCCACAATGCGATATCGGTCATCATCAACCAGCGTCCTCGCTTCGTCTCGTTCAGAAATTTGACGTAAGAATTCCTGTTTCCAACCTTCTTTGCTGTTTTTAAAGGTATTATCGGCATCCAAGAACTGGCTACCTTTTGGTTCAATGAAAATCTGCCATGAGACATTACCCGTCTTCTTGTCGTTGGCAAACATGAGAAAGTCTGGTTCAAAAGATTGACCTTTGTCAAAACTATAAATTTTAACAGCTTTTTCGTTTCGAAGTAGGTAAATATCAGTCCATTTTTCTTCAAGTTCAACCATTAAATCCTTAATCGAACGAACAAGTAGTTTTTCCTCACTTGTGCCAAAGTTGTCATCGTAGGCGTACCAGTCCAGATTATCTAAGTCTTCGAAATACTGAGTCTCAGCAGGATTTTTTTGTGAGAGACCAAATTCTGCCTGACTTTGCTGGTTGATAGTGTATTTTCGTAGGATACTATCTTCGAAAAGATCTTTAATTTTATATTGTTCAAATTTTTCCGACCCGAAGAAACGCTCCTCTGTCGCAATCAAGTCTTTTTCAATATGATGGAAAAGTTTCTCCGTGATATAGAGTTTATCATCTGGCGTCAAGTCACTTAGCATTTTATGCTGAGACTCGACTCGCATATCAATGTCTGAAAGCATGTCAATAAAACCAGCAATACTTGAAAGACCTAGGAATGCTTTTTGAAGATTAGCAAAAGAAAACTTGTTATTGCGATTGATAGCTGCTCTAACAATGTTCTTACCAATAACTTTTCCAAACTTAAAGCTAAATGCTTCTAAAGCCTCTGAAATATAAGTCCCTTCATCGAAAGCCGCAATGTCTCGAACCCCTTGTGTCGGGAGTTTGACGTCAAAGGACTTAGGGATAAAACTCGTATCAAACAGACTTTCTTGACGCTCCTCAAGGAGTTGTTGGTAAGAAAGACGTCTGTTCATCCAGACGACGCCATCTGTATAGGTCCGAGTATTTTTGAATGACTCTTTCAATTTCAACTCACGTTCTTCCAAATTTTGGTCATCAAAAATACCTGACTCACGCAAGACCTGTTTGAGCTCTGAGATATAACGTGGATTATTTGCAGAGTGATAATGAAGTTGTTCAATAACACGAAGCTCATTATTTTCATTATTGTCAAACTTACGAGTGTATTTTTCCTCCACATTGTCACCAATGACAAAGGGGTAATAACGGGCACCACGACCAATCAACTGCTTTTCGGTGTTGGTAGTTTTACCTGCGACGAAGCCATTTTTCGTCGTTTTTCCGTCACGAGTATCATACAATCTGACAATATCAAAAAGATTCAGGACGTCCCAGCCTTCATTGAGCATATCCACGGCAAAAATGGCACGGATTTCATTTGTTGGTTGCTCCAAGGTATTGAGAAGATTGAGACTATCTTTATTCTTATTTTTGCCGTCTACCAAAAGCAGGCGTTCTTTGCGAAAGTCTTCCTGAAGCTCTGCCACCAAGTCAGCGTCAGAAATGCCAACTTTTTCGAAATACGAAAATGCCTTTTTCAAAATACTGGACTTTTCGTCCATCTCTGAAACGAGTTCACGTTGGTCTTGAATATCTGACGAAACAAGATTGTCCAGCAAAACCAAAAATGCGTCCATATTTCCTTGGCTCTCAGCAATTTTCTGCGACTTAAACATGACCAAGGGTTTTAGGTTGATTCCATTTTTCAGAGCGATTTTCTTGCGGTACTGACTGATAAGAATCGCCTGCAACATACGATGATTGACATCGCCATCTACTAAATGAAAGAGTACATCTTTGGAATATTTGTCCAATCGAAATTCTTTCAAGTCATATTTGAAAAGCAAGGACTTTTGGTACTTCTGAGCCAGTGCCTTATCCGTCAGGTCAATGGTCGCCGTAAATTCAAAAATACTGGAATTTTTCGCTGTCTTTTGAATCGCCTCAATGGTGCTAGTCCAGCTGGTATTATCCTTTTTCTCATCGGCATTCAAGCCAGCATTCAAATGATGGGCTTCATCTGCCAACAGAACAACCGAAATATCCTTGAATTGTTCATAAGAGAGACGATTTTCTCGTGGGGTATTAAGGTCTTGGTGGAGCTTTTGAATGGTAGTGAAGACGATATTGACACTATCATCACAGCTGTCTGAAAAGTCTGTCACTTCACGCACGGTTACAATTTGTCCGTCCATGACAATTTTCTCTGAAAAGAGATATTTTCCAGAGCTACTTTCCAAAAAATTGTCCTTGGTTTTGGTTAGAATGTTATCGTTGTTGACAAAGAATATGAAATTTCGCTCGCCTTGATGGTACTTTTCAAGAATTACCGCAGCCATGAGCAAGGTTTTTCCTGAACCTGTCGCCATATTATAGAGAACTTGTTCAGGAATAGCTCTATTTGTATCCGTCTTGTAATGCAAATACCGTCCAATAGCTTCTTGCTGATAGGGACGCAGAGGATGTTTGAGGTTTTTAGTGATATAGTCTGGCAAATCCGCTCGAAAATCCTTAAAACCAGACCGACTGACTGTGTCATAAGTTTCGTAAATAAAGGACATGGCTTATTTTTCCTTTCCGTAGAAAGCATGATTGAGCTTTTTGTCATTGGCAGACACCTGATAATCGCTATCATCCATATCATCATAATTCACATAGAGATTATTATTGTCGATAATCTCAGACAAGAGTTGCTTTTGTTCTGCCAAGGAAAGTTGACAAAACTCATTCGTTTTTAGCTTTTTGGGGTCAATACGGTAAGATAGAAATGATGATTTTTTAGCAAGATCAAACAGCTCCAGCAATTTTTCAGTTGTTGTCGCCTCAAGGATAGCATTTTTGAAGTCCTGAGCATCATTTTTGAGTTCGGCGTAAACAAAACTGCCTCCACCTGTCCAGTTGACGTCTTTCGAGATGCCGCCTTGCTCACCAGCGATAACCTTTTTCAATCGTTCCACCGAAACCGTCTCAATATAATCCATCTGCTCAATGCCGATATATTGGCGGTTCATCTTGTGGGCAACGGCTGCCGTCGTGCCTGAACCAAGGTGGTAGTCGAGGACAATGTCACCTTCATTTGTAGCAATTTCAATAATTCTTTTAATTAAATTTTCTGGTTTAGGAAATGAAAATATTTTTTCTCCAAAAATCAGCTGAAGCTCCTCAGTTCCACGTCTGTTTGTAAAGCTAGTTTCACTCCAAACGGTTCTAGCTATTTGCTTCTTAGGTCTCATTTTTTGTGCAATTCGATAAGTACCATCCGTTTTTTTCTGAGCAACCAAATCATATTTTTCACTCGTCGCTTTTTCTTTCCCCCATCTCCATACAAACTGTGTACCATCTGTCTGAGATTTAGGTGGATATACTTCGACTGTATGTTGTTCATCTCTAATTACGGACAAGCTATAATACTCCTCGCTATCGCAATCACCTGAAATATAAAAAGGATAATAAAGGTTAGGGCGATTTTCACTATGAAATGCTGAATTACTATTAAATAATGGATGAAGATAATAACTACCTAAACTATCCTTTTTCTTAAATTTATCTTTTTCTGCTTCTAATGGGTTAAGTACTACTTTATCTCTATTTTTAGAGTAGATATGTATATAATCATGTGTTTGTGCAAAATTACCGTAGTCCCTACCGTTTGGTGTAGAAATATTTATGACAGTTCCTTGATACCCACCTCTAAATATCTCATCAAGTATAACTTTTAATTCTGCAAATTCATTTCGATCTATACTCAAGAAAATCACACCTTCATCTGAAAGCAGCTCCCGAGCTACCTCTAAACGATTCTTCATAAAAATCAACCACGTTGAATGATTGAACGTGTCATTATAATTAAAACCATCATTCCCCGTATTGTAAGGTGGATCAATATAAATCAGCTTAACCTTACCAGCAAAGCGTTTCTTGAGGCTATGAAGAGCAATGAGGTTATTGCCTTTGATGATGAGGTTATCGGTAGCATTGAGTTCTTCTACTTCATGCTCTCCAGTTTCATCATAGCGTTGAAAGTTGGTTAAAACTTTGTCGTCCAACAAGCGATTGATTTCCGTTGGCGCAAGCGTTTCATTAAAGAAAATCTCCTGACGTTTGGCATCATCCTTAGTCTGTCCACCTTCAAGGATACAGTCTTTATAAGGGAAGTTGAGGACAACTTCTTGATTTTCGGAAAGGTATTTATCACCAGTCGCTAAACCAATCTTTGTCTTATAGGCAGTAAAGCTATCAGGTAGAAACTCCTTATTGTTCAAAAACTGCAAAAAAACATCTTTTTTGAAGACAAGAACGCCAGTTTCAAGCGTGGCAAAGAAATGTTGGGAAATCTTATCATCAGACATTAAAAGATTAAGCAGTTCAGGATTGTACTGTCGCGCCAACTCAGCCAATTTATTTTTGTTGAGTACACCTTCCACCATAAAGGTTTCATTTTGTTCTAGGAGTCGCTCTAAGTCTTGCTTCATTATATTGGTCTACCTTTCAGCTAAAAATTGTTGAAGGGCTGATGGTATTCCTTTATTATGAATATAATAAAGGAAGGGTACCCTTCCTTTATTATGAATATAATAAAGGAAGGGTACCCTTCGGGTTGATTGAATTTTTCTGGTTCTATTATAGCATATCTTGACACCGTTCTCATAATCTTCTCGGTACTTACTCACTGACATTTTCTCCAAAAAACACTGGACTTTTCTCGCAAAGAGAGTTATCCTCTGAGAGCAACAACCTAACTCGAAAGGAGATTTTTATGGAAAAGTTAAAGCAACCCCTATTCGCTGGACTGAAAAGTGCTGAACGGCTCAAGGATACATATCGCCATGCTTATCTTGAACTAGAAGCTGGAGACAGAATTAAGCTATCTCGCTTTAATAATTTTAAAGTGGATTGGAGACAGGTTGAAGAGAATGAAACTTTCGAAGCATTTCATAGTCTGGACGCCGACAAAGTCCTAAGATTTACTTGTCAACTTGAAGCTCCAAAAGAGGGTCAAGCCTTGCTAGATAAGATTGAACAAGCTGAATTTTCCGCTGACTACCTAAGGACCTAATGAATCAAACAGTTGAGATTTTAGCAATAGATATTCTTGAAAAATAAGATATAACTCTAAAAGGGCTGGCAATCTAGCCCTTTTCTGTGTGCTTTTTGAATTCGCTTCGCCTTTCGCCTCGAGCGATATTTAGTTGGCGAAGTGTCGCCGTTTCTAAGGTCTTTCGTCAGGCGACTTATTATCATTCTTGGGCTGTTTTGGGAGGGTCAGTAGGGCTTCCTTACCTTCATTCATCCTTCATGGTCTCCACTTCTTTCAAGGTGAAAGATAATCAACGCAGAATCAGTTTTAACACTCAAACAGCTACCCAGTCCGATAATCCTCAAACCTCCCTGTGCCAAATAGTTGGCGTTTGAAAGCAACCATAAACCAATTTTCTGCCACCCAAAAGGAGTAAGCAATAAAATAACCCATCCTGTGTTTTGTGCCCCAAATTTAACCTGTAGTTACCGGCAAACACCCTCGAAAAGCCGAGTTTGTTTTCAAAAACCAATTTTCGAAACTCATTTCCAGATTGTAAAAAATACATCCAAAATGGGCTGGACTTCCTTACCGATGAGAGTTATGATGTCATGGATACTAACAATAATAGATAAGGATTTTATGGACGACTATGAAACCAACCAATATTTAAAGAAACTCGGCGCGGAAATTCGCGAACAAACGTTCTGGGGCTTGATACCCAAACTGCCCGAATGGGACGTCACAGAATTGGGAGCCTATTTACCCACCATTAGCTTACCTGCTTTTATCCAACACCTAAACGTTCGAAGGAATTGGATACCATTATCCAAAAGCTATACGAAAAACAACTTTTGGGTGAGATTAGTGACGACCGTTTCCGAAAACTGGCGGACGGCTATAAAAGCGAGCAAGTTGAACTGAATCAGCGAATCCAGGAACTTCAAAAGGTTTTAGTGAGCCAGACCGAAGCTACAGAAAATGTCGAACAATTTTTACGAACCATTCGCAAATACACAAAACTTGATGCCTTAACACCTCGTCTGGTAAATGAGCTGATTGATAATATTATTGTCCATCAACCAACTGGGCGTGGCAAAAATCGCCAAGCTACCATTGAACTTCATTACCGATTTATCGGAGAACTATAAAACGAGCGAGAATGAACTTGCTCGTTAACTAATAACAAATAGACTGCTCAGAGAGGTGTGGATATTATACCAAAAAGAAGGTCTTCTGGTCTTGCTGCCGCTACAACAGTTCATCCTCAAACACAGCGAATAAGAAAAAGATGGAAATTCAGCCCCGTCCTTACCTGCTAGTGATTTAATAGTATCGCACGAATGGCATCGTAGCTATCAGCGACATAAGTTGGCTCAAGTATGGTATCATTCACCAGGTCTCGTTCATTATACCAAATGGTATCAATGCCAGCATTATGACCGCCTTGAATATCTGCAGATAGGCTATCTCCAATCATAAGCGCTGTTTGTTTTTGAAAACCATCAATCTGTTGGGCTATCCAGTCATAATAAGCAGGATCTGGCTTGGCAGTTCCTGACTGTTCCGAAATAAAAACTTGCTTAAAGAAGTTTCCGATACTTGATCGTGCCAGACGCCCTTCTTGAATGGCTGTAATGCCATTGGTCGCTCCGTATATGTCATACCCAGCGGCCGTCAAGTCTTCTAATAACTCCAGCGCACCACGATAAGTCTGCCCTTGCTGGCTAAGATGTTTTTCATATAGCATCGCCATGGCCTCACCATCTACCCGATGCCCAAAATGCTCAAATAACAGAGCAAATCGGGTCTTGACTAATTGAGGTTTCGTGATTTTTTTAGCTTCTAAATCACGCCATAGTTGCTGGTTCATCGGCTTATAGTGGGCTTTATAAGCCTCTATATCTTCCACACCGACTTCTAAAAGCAGTTCCGTCAAGGCAGCTTCTTCTGCGGCATCAAAGTCCAACAAGGTGTGATCAAGATCAAAGAGTAGAAATTTGTAATACAATGTGGGAATTTTCCTTTCTAGGGGACACCATTTAACGATTGTTCAAAATGTAATAACACCATTATAGCACAACAATCAAATCATTCCGAATTTCCTTTAAGATTTCCCTTTAAGGGCTGGTCAAAACAAGCGGAAATTGATAGAATAAGGAGATTTTACTTCATGGAAAGGAATACTGATATGCCTAACCTTATCAAACACAAACGAGTTGAGTTCACCGAGCTCTTTTACGACTTGGTGTTCGTTTATGCTATCTCAAGAACGACAGCCCTCATTCATCATCTTCATCACGGTATCGTGACTTGGGAGACTTTTTCTATTTTTCTGTTGATTCTTCTCATTTTGGTCAATACTTGGATGATTCAGACCGTATTTACCAATCGTTATGGGCGCAATTCCCTATTTAATATAGTTGTCTTGTTTACCAATATGGGGCTCATGCTCTTTGCGACGAGTATGTTTATCACCGAAAATTGGCAACCATACTTCCATCTTTTTTGCCTCGTGACAGGAACCTTATCCTTAACCCTATTTCTTCAATACCTCGCACAACTTTGCTATCGAAAAACAACGAGTGAGGACAAGAATCTAATCAAAAAATTTCTCATCATAATCGGTATCCGTACCGGAATGACCTATCTGGCAGCCTTCTTTCCAATCACTACCGGCCAGCCGATATTTGTCATGGGAATTGTCGGTACCTTTCTTCTGCCTATTGTCTTTGGAAAGGGCATGAATCGTGTGCCTATCAACCTCCCGCACTTAATCGAGCGCGTGTCGCTTCTGGTTATTATCACTTTTGGTGAGATGATTTTAGGCATTACTAATTTCTTTACTCCTGAAACCTTCACTGGTCGCTCTGTCTGCTACTTCCTAATCACTGTTTTGCTCTTTTTGTATTACTTCGGACAATTTGATCATGCCATCGACGAAGCTGCTGACACACAAGGGCTTCATTTGATCTACAGTCACTACCCTATCTTTATCGGACTGATTATGACGACTGTCTCCTTTAGCTTTTTGACCGACCCCAAGGCTCACAAGACCTTTGTCGTACTCTTTCTTTATGCAGGCTTAGCCTTGTTCCAATGGGCTGTGCTATCAAACGGCAGACACAATAAAGACTACCTGCGCTACCCGTTTCGTTATTACCTCATACAAGTAACGCTCTTTGCGATAGCGCTCCTAGCCAGCCTACTATTTGCCTACAATAGCAATCTAGTGACCTACATCACCACAGCCTTTCTTTTTGCCATTGAAACGCAATTTATCAGCTTTTACAACAAACAAAGCAAGATACACCGTAACATGCAATTTGAATGGTTTTAACCTTGCTCAAGGTTAAAAAGGAATCCTTTTCTAAGGAGTTGATAGCAAGCAAGCGATAAGAAAAGTCCTCTTTAGCATCAACGCATTGCTTAGCTAAAACATTGATAAACCGCCAAAGTACAAAACTCCCTTGAAAGCTATTACTTTCAAGGGAGTTTTATCGTTGATTGGTATCCGCTATTAGCCTCTTGCAGCGAGGCAAATGCTTTTCAAATGCCTTATCACTACCGATTCCGCCGATAGGAGTTACATTTTTAGGATAACAACACTAATCTTCTGAACCTAAAAGATGGTTGATTTCCTGACTATAGAGGTTTGATTTACCGCCATAAATAGCCTGGATACCATTTTCCACTTCAAGGACTGCTGTTGCACCTAACTGTTTTAAGCTCTCCTTATCTGCTTGTTGGCTATCTTTGAGAGACACGCGCAAACGCGTCGCACAGGCTGTCACATATTCGATATTATCTTGCCCACCAAGCGCTTGGATAAGGGCTTGTGCGGTCTCTGTTAGACTGCTATTTGAAGTTGATTGGTTTGGTGTGGTGGATGTGTCATCACTATCAAGCATACCAGGGACAGCAACGTGGAAGCGTGTTATCAAGTATTTGAAGATAACATAGTACACCGCTGCCCAAAGAATCCCCACAGGCAAGACACGAATCCAATTAGTATGATCATTACCCTGCAAAACGCCAAAGAGCGTAAAGTCAATAACACCACCTGAGAAGGAATTACCAATGCGAATAGACAGTAAATCAGCAACCAAGAAAGATAGACCATCTAAAAAGGCGTGCAAGACATACAACCATGGCGCAACAAAAAGGAAGGAAAATTCAATTGGCTCAGTAATCCCCGTCAAGAAAGAGGTTAAACCACTACTGAAATAAAAACTACCATTTGCTTTGCGATTTTTCTTAGGAATGGAGTGGTACATAGCCAAGCAGACGGCTGGCAAGCCAAACATCATGGTTGCAAAACGTCCTGCGAAAAAGCGTGTGCCATAAGTAAATAATCCATTATGATTAGGATCAGCTAGCTGGGCAAAAAAGATATTTTGTGCTCCGCTGACGACCTTGCCAGCAACTTCCTCACTACCACCCAAAGACGTGTACCAAAACATCGGGTAAATGGTATGGTGTAGTCCAACAGCACCAGTCAAGCGAAGGAAAAAGCCATAAAAGAAGGAACCAAGACTACCCATTTTAGCAATATTTTCACCCAAGACAACCAAAACGCCTTGAATGGGTGGCCAAATAATGTAAAAAATAGCACCTAAAACAATGGCTAGCAAAGAAGAAATGATGGGGATAAAGCGTGACCCACCAAAGAAGCCTAGATACTGTGGCAATTCAATTTTGCGATAACGATTATGTAAAACAGATACCAAATAACCAATAATCAAAGCGCCTAAGACACCCGTATCAATGGTCGCATCCTCAGGTGAAAAAATCCCTAGTAGCGCACTAATTGTTGCCGTGTAAACCAGGTAAGCAACACCACCAGAAAGGCCAGCAGTCCCCTTATCGGCATCGGCTAAGCCAACAGCGACACCAATACAGAAAATCAGAGCAATATTGGCAAAAACCGCACCGCCTGCTCCACTCATTACCTTGAAAACAACCTGCAACCATTCTTGGTTTAAAATAGGGTATTGGGCTACAGCGCTAGCATTTGACAGAGCACCACCGATACCAAGCAACAGACCCGCTACTGGTAAAATGGAAATAGGCAACATGAAAGCTTGCCCCAGCTTTGACAATTTCTTAAACATCATAGACCTCCTTGAGATGTTTTGGGAGTTAGTTTTGCAATAAAACGTTGTGCAATTTCTTTAGGACGTGTAATTGCACCACCGACAACGACACTGAGAACACCCATCTGATAGGCTTCTTGGAGTTGCTCTGGGGTATGAATACGCCCTTCAGCAATCACTGGAAGTTGGGCATCTGCTAACTCTTTCATGAGTTTGAAATCAGGCCCCTCTAAGGGCGGACTATCAGCAGTGTAGCCCGAGAGGGTGGTCCCCACGAAGTCAGCACCAGCTTCAACAGCCGCTTTTCCCTCAGCAAAGGTGCTAATATCAGCCATTAAGAGTTGATTGGGATACTTTGCTTTGATTTGTTGGATAAAGTCTGTCACTTTAAGCCCATCGTAGCGCGGTCGCATGGTGGCATCAAAGGCAATCACATCTGTGCAACAGGCGACTAGTTCATCAATCTCTGTCATCGTGGGACTTATGTAGGGTTCTTGAGGGGGATAATCCCGCTTAATTAAGCCAATAATTGGCAAGTCTGTCACTTGCTGAATGGCCTTAATATCACGTACTGAGTTTGCACGGATACCAGCGGCACCAGCCTCTGCAGCTGCTTTAGCCATATAGGGCATGAGGCTAATGGTATCATCATACAAGGGTTCACCGGGAAGTGCCTGACAAGAAACAATCATCCCTCCTTGCACTTGCTGTAAAAAGGCATCTCGTGTCCAATGTCGTCTCATATCATTCCTCCTTCTTTATAATGGTTCGATCATAATAGTCTCGTCTATCCTGATTATCTAAGAAATACGAGAACAAACAGTCTGTCATCAGTAATATTGGAAACTGCGGTGAAATACGATTGCCATAAGCCAAATTTTGTGTCGAAGCCAAGAGCAGTAACTCATCGCAAAAGTCTGGCTCCTCAAAATTGCGCGTGGTTACTAAAATGGTCTTAGCACCATTGTTTTTAGCTGTGGCAAGGGCATTGATAATCACCTTGGTTTTTCCTGATATGGAGGCGCCAATCACTAGGCGGCTGGCATCAACAATCAGGCTATTCCATAAAATCATATCGTCATCGTCAATGACTTCTCCCATAATGCCCAATCGCATAAATCGCATCTTCATCTCCTTCATCGCCAGTGCTGAGCTACCTTTGGCATAGAGATAAAGACGGGAGGTATTTTCTATCAGTCTTTGAATGCGTTCTAACTGGGCTTCATTTAAAACAGAATAGTGCTTCCGCAACATTTCATCATAGTCGGACAAGACTTGTTGTGTTCTATCCTTATAGACTGATAAGTGATATTCCTCCAGCATGGTGTCACGATACTTATATAAAAACTCCTTGAAACCATTAAAGCCGCATTTCTTAGCAAATCGGGTCAAACTTGCCTTAGAAACATGCAATTCCTCACAGAAAAAGCTGGTCTTTAAGGTATCCACTAAACGACGCTTTAAAAAATAAGCTGCTATTTCCTTTTCGGTAGCTGTCATATTAGTTAAGTTAGATTCGATGATGGGAATCAACTCTTTTTGCATCATCATTTGGGAGACCTCCGAACCACTCTTAGAAAACGTTTACAACATGATTCTAGCACCTTTTGGAACTTATTTCAATCTCTTATCTAAAATAGAAACATGTTTCTATTTTGAAAGAGCAGCTTTTTTCAAAGCATCTCCTAACAAAAAGGCACTCGGTATCTAGTGACTACTACTATGTCAAAAGGGCACCTTTCCCCCAAAAAAAGGAAGACAAGAAAACCCAAAAGCTAGAAAACCTTTGGGTTTTGGGTATTCTGCATCACTCCTCATAGGAACGGAAAGGTTCATTTTTCTTGGGATAACGATCTGGACTAATAGCAAGACCCATCTGATTTTTCTCATGATACAGCTCTTTCAAAAGGGCGAAGAGCACCAAAATCAACACAATCGAAAAGGGAAGGGCTGCGATAATCAAGGTATTTTGCAGGGCATTAAGTCCTCCTGACAATAAAGAAAATGCGAAAGATTAAAATGGTTGTCGCCAAGAGCAGATACAGCCAACCGAAATTGGTTGTAATACTAGTTCTCAGTACTTGTGTGGCAGCTTGAAAGGGCTTAGGAATAACAATCCCCAACACCACTAGTAGAATCGTGATAGCAGCTGACCATATAAATCCTGGCGTTGATGGTTTTTGATTCATAAATTTCTCCAGACTATAATGTATACTTTTTAACAAAGATAAGCAACAAAAACCATCTAGATACCACATTCTTGTAAACTGCAAGCGTCAGTTAATTTCAGCAACCGCTTTACTGCTAGAATGATTGCCGTTCAGAACTGTTCGACAAGCATCATTTAGCTCTTTTCTCTCCCTGTACTTTCCCTATCCTGCCCCCTCTACAGAACATCAAACTAACTTGTCAAAGAATTGCCTCATCTTTAGACCAGTATCGAACACGCATATTGCTGGTTTATTTTCTTAATTTAGCGTAAAATAAAGTATTACATCTGGAAAGGATGATACCGATGTCCTCTCAATGGAAACAGTATCCTGACTTAGAAGCTTATCTCCAAGAAACCTGCTCCTTGATTGAAAGCCTGGTTCGTGTGCGAAACGATGCTATTGCGGAAGCGCTCGTTAGCCTAACCCGAGCTGGAGGGAAATACCTAAGACCTGCCTTCTTCTTTTTATTTACTAGTTTTGGTTCTAAGAACCCCAAAACGGATAAATCGCTCATTGAAATTGCAGCCTCACTAGAAATTCTCCACATGGCAACCCTCATCCACGATGACATCGTCGATGACTCACCACTCAGGCGCAATACCATTACCATACAGTCTCAGTTTGGCAAAGACGTGGCTGTTTATACCGGTGATTTTCTCTTCACTATCTTTTTTGACCTTGTCCTTAAAACCATGACTGGGTCACCTTACATGGCTGTTAATGCTAAAACCATGAAAAAGATTTTGGTGGGGGAGCTCGATCAGATGCAGCTGCGTTATCAACAAGATCAGAAGGTTCGCGATTATCTGAGGGCCATTTCTGGAAAAACGGCTGCACTGTTTCGTTTAGCTTGTCGTGAAGGGGCTTATTTCTCTGGCGCTGATAAAGAAGTGACACGTCTTGCAGGCCATATCGGCCATAACATTGGCATGGCCTTCCAAATCTTAGACGATATCCTTGATTATAGCGCTGATCCGTCACAGTTTAATAAACCAGTCCTAGAAGACTTAACGACTGGTGTCTATTCTCTCCCCCTTCTGTTAGCATTAAATCATAATCCAAAAGCCTTTCAAGAACTCCTATCTAAAAAAGAAAAGATGACGCCAGAAGATATTCAAGAAGTCTCTCGTTTGGTTAAAGCAAACCAGGGAATCGAAGAAGCCAAACAACTGGCTAAACGTTTTACGCAAAAAGCCCTTAACGATATTAACCAGTTACCACGCACTAAGGAACGTCGTATATTAACGCGTCTCACCAAAGCACTCTTGAAGCGAAGTATATAGACCAAACCAGCCTAAGCTTGTTCTAGCACTTGGGCTGGCTTTTTCTTTCTATACACTATTTCAGCTCATTTAGACAAAGACCAGAAAAAAGCCTAATCTGATAAGCACTCAGATTAGGCTTTGGTAGATAGTTTTAACCCTCTATATAGATATCACTATCAAATAGACTTCCCATCATCAACAGCTTTTAGGTAGGCAAAACGCTCATTTTCCTCAAGAAGTGTTTTGGGGTCACCATCCATAACAACCGATGCCTGTTCAAGAAATAGAACCCGATCCACTTTCTCAATGCCTTTGAGGTGGTGCGTAATCCAAATGACCGTTTGATGATTTAGGCTGGACATGATGGTATTGAGGAGAGACATTTCAGTGACCGGGTCTAAACCAACTGTCGGTTCATCTAAAATAACCACTGGCGTTTGCTTGAGCAAGATACGAGCCAAGGCTAAACGATGGCGTTCGCCTCCTGAAAAGCGCAATCCTGCTTCATCTACTTGAGTCTCTAGCTGCTGGGGTAATTGTTCAATCATCTCTTTCAATCCAACCTGCTCAAGCACTTGCCAAATCTCTGCTTCACTGGCATTCTGATTACCCAGTCTAAGATTATTTAAAATCGTTGTGTTAAACAAATAAGGAGTCTGCTGCATGATGCCAATACTATCAGCAATGCGATCACCGTATAAGCTGGTCTCCACATCACCTAACTTAACACTCCCCTTAGACGGCTTTAAATCACCTCTCATCAAACTAGCCAAGGTGCTTTTCCCAGAACCACTTCGACCTAAAATAGCCACTTTCTGTCCTTGCGAAATAGTGACATCAATATCTCTTAAAATCATTTCGGATGACCCTGGGTAAGCAAAAGACATGTTCCTGATAGTGAGGTCATCATGGTTCTTGTACTCTAAAAGAGACACTTGGTTGGTTTCGCATGAGTCTTCCAGACGGTTCAAACGCTTAATCGAGTCATCATAAATTACCGTCTCCTGACTGGCTGTAGATAAGCCAGCAAAAGCATCCGCTAATGGAAAGACCGCTAAAACAAAAGCTGCTATCCAGTTGGCTAAACCACCGTGATTGCCAGGAAAATGAAGACTCGTCCAAATCAAGACCAAGACAAGGATGATGCCAAACAAGCTATCAAATCCTAAAGCTCTGTAACGATTAAATCGCTTGATGCGCTCCTGGATACGAGATAATTCTAACTGGCTTTCTTCGTGCAAGTGAACATAGTCAGCACCTCGTTGGCTAAATATCCAATCGGATATGCCCAAAACATTATCAGTCAATTCACGGTAAAGTTGATTTTTGATAACCTTTTCCCTAGTTTGCCTTGCTCCATTGATTAACAAGGAGTAAAGAGGCATAACCACAACCAAAATCCCAAACAAAACTAGCATAACCAAGGCAAACCACCAAGAAAAATACCCCAAGGCAATGACGATAAGGATATAAAGAAGCCAGGCAATCAGAGTTGGAAACACCGTTCTTAGATAAAGATTTTGTAAATGATTAATGTCTTCGGCCAATAAGCCCAACATATCTCCTAAACGGTAGTCCTGCTTGAGGAAGGCTGCTTGTTTCTCCAAGGAAAGATACAGTTTTAGGCGTAGTTTAGAGGTGACTTTCAAGACCCAGTTATGGCTAGTTAGACGTTCCAAATAACGAAACAGGGGACGACCAATCCCGAATGCCCTCGTCAAAACAATCGGAATATAAACCAACAAGATATTCGAAGGCAAGGAGGCTGATTTACTGATTAAAAAACCAGAGACAAACATCAAAGCAGCTCCCGTAAAGAGGGTTAAAAAGCCCAAAAAGAGGGCGAGGAAAAACCATTTGCGGTATTGCTTCAAAAACGGTCTGACCCATTGATCGTGTTTCAAGGTTTCTAAAATACTGATTTTAAACACTGGTGTCACCTCCCATGGCAGTAACGAGTTGATAAAGATAGCCTTTTTGACCTAGTAAGTGCTCATAAGCACCAACTTCGACGACCTGACCTTGATTTAAAACAAGAATCTCATCCATATCCCTTAACCAATGCAAACGGTGAGTTGCTAAGAAAACGAGTCTATCCTTGAAAAGAGGAAGGATTTTATCTTTTAATTCTAACTCTGTTTCAATATCAAGATGGGCTGTGGGTTCATCTAATATCAGGATGCGTCTTGATTGATCTAGAAAGGCTCGGGCTAAGGCTATGCGCTGTGCCTGACCACCACTTAACGGACGTGACCCACTCCCAATAACAGTATCCAATCCTTGGGGTAAAGTATCGACAAACGATTCCAACCCCACGACAGTAATGGCCTCTTGAATCGCTTCTAAACTAGCATCAGGCGTATAAAAGGCAATGTTATCTCGCAAACTGAGGTTAAATAGGTAAGGTGATTGAGGGATATAAATCACTTGTTTTTGCCAATCATCTTGATCTAAATTCGCTACTGGCTGACCATCGACCGAAATAGAACCACTTGCTGTGTCTAAAAAACCACTGAGGAGATTAATCAAACTAGACTTGCCAGAACCACTCATGCCAACCAGCGCAATTTTTTGAAAACCTGTTACCTTATAAGAAGTGCCCTCTAGGATATTTTTATCCTCATAGGCAATAGCAATATTCTCCAACCTTAACTGACTAGCTGAATCCCAGTTGGCTATTTTGACTTGCTCTTTTCGGATACTGTCTTGAGCTAGCACCTTTTGAATAGCCTGCATAGCATTTTTACCGTCTAATGTCGCATGGTAATCGCTGGAGAAGTCTCTGACGGGTAGAAAATACTCTGGAGCCAGAATCAATATTGTCAAAGCTGGCAATAACTCAAACTCTCCCTTGATCAGACGTAACCCCAGAAAGACAGCCACTACTGCTATGGATAAAGTGGTAAAAAAATCAAGAGCAAAGGTTGACAAAATCCCAATTCTCAAAGCACTCATAGTCGCCTTACGAAACTGTTCACTCGTCTGATAAATGCTACTGCCATAAGGCTGACTGATTCCCAAAAACTTAAGAGTATCAAGTCCTCTCAAGGTATCTAAGAAATGATTGGACAAGATTTGATAAGTGGCATATTGCTTATCGGCTCGTGCTTGAGCAGCCAAGCCCAAAATAATCATAAAAATAATAATAATCGGAAACACAATCAGTAAAATTAAGCCTGATTGCCAATCAAGATAGAAAACAAAGGCCACTATCACCCAAGGAATGATACTGAGGTTAATCATTTTACTGAGAATCAAGTGAATGTAATTCTCAACTAGGGTGACCCCATCCAAAGCCATCGTAATCGTATTACCTGTGCCTTCTTTTTGAACAATAACTGGGCCTAAATCAAATAATTTTTTCAGCAACTGCTGGCGCATGTTTTGGGCTTCTCGTGCCGAAAAATCATCGAGCAAACGGTCCTTGAAAAAAGTCATCAGATGCCTTCCCAAATGGCATAGGAAAAATAAGAATACCCAAATCAGCTGCTTATCTAGCGGATTTCCCTCCCAAATACGGGTGATAGCAACACTCAAATAATAAGCTTGCCCGATAATAAAGAGAGCTTGAAGGATATCCAATCCTGCAAGCACTCCTACAATGTGTTTAAATCCCGATAAGCGTGTTAAAGCTTTATCAAACATTAATGCCCTCCAGTTTTGACGGTTGGTAAGCTAATCCGTTTTCTAAAAATGTAATAAGACCAGGCCACATAAGCCAGTACAAATGGTACTAGGGTAATGGCAATGATGGACATGATTTTTAAGGTGTAGGGAGATGATGACGCATTTTCAATCAGCAAGTCGAACTTAGCACTTGTTGAACTAATCATGACACGAGGAAAGAGCCCTTGGAACAAGAGAACCACCACCGCAATCAAAGTCAAACCACTGGACAAGAAAGCTGTTAGTTCCTTGTGCTTAAAGACAGCAAGATGGGCAAGAAGAGTTAGAAAAACAATGACAACAATTAAGGAACTAGTAGCTAAGGCATGCTTTTGGAAGAAGTCAGTCTTGACAAAGAGCAAGATGGCAAAGACAACTAAACCAAGATACAATATCCAGTAAAAGAAAGAGGCATAGTTACGGGCACGCTCTCTAACTGGGCCCTCCGTTTTAAGGGCGATGTAGTTTAACCCATGAAGGTAAGATAGCAAGGTGACTGCCACACCACCAACCACGGAAAAGACATTCACATAATCCGTAAAGCTTGCAATAGCATTGCCAGCTGCATCCAAGGGAATTCCTTGCACCAAGCTGGTAAACAATAAGCCAAAGAAAAATGGTACCATCGTGGAACCAATGGTTAGCGTCCAGTTCCAGAGATTCTTGTATTTGGGAGACGCATTGGCGCGAAATTCAAAGGAAATGCCACGAATAATGAGCCCAACTAAAATCAAAAGTAAAACCAAATAATAGCCACTAAACAGAGAGGCATACCAGTAAGGGAAGGAAGCAAACATCGCTCCACCTGCTGTCAGCAACCAGACTTCGTTACCATCCCACACTGGGCCAATAGTCTCTACAATCTGATTCTTTTCATCTTCATTATGGGCAAGCGTTTGGACAGACATTCCCACACCAAAGTCAAATCCCTCTAGGAAGAAGAACATGGAAAAGAGCAATCCAATAAGGAAAAACCAGAAAAATTGTAAACCTGACATCAATACACTCCTTTCTCAAATGGGTCAATCGTTGATGGCTCTTTCAGCAAGAGTTCCTCGTGATACTCAGGACCACGTTTCAATTCTCGAATGGTATAGGTAACCATGGCTGCTGCTAGACCAGTGAACAATAGGAAATACACAATATTAGACATCAATAAGGAGGCTACTGATACATTCGGAGAGACACTCTCTTCAATCGTAAACAGTCCATAAACTGTCCATGGGTAACGGCCTTGCTCTGTGATAATCCAACCAAAGGTATTGGTCAAGAAAGGCGCAAAAGTTGTTAACGCAACAATCCATAACATCCAATTTTTCTCAAATAAAATAGGTTTCTTCTTGCGTGTCAACCATAGACCAAGAACGGATACTCCTAGCATGAGGGTTCCAAAACCAGCCATGGTTCTAAAGCCGTAAAATAAGAGATTAACCATTGGGTAGTAGTTACGATCACCATATTTAGCAATCAATTCCTTATTGGCAGTGTCCATTCCTTTGACAGACCCAGATGGTTTTCCATAAGAAAGGATTGATAGCATGTAAGGAATTTTGACCCCAAAGACCTGCTTGTGTTCTGCTTCGTTTGCCCAAGCAATCACCGTCCATGCTGCTGGGTCTCCAGAATCCTCATAGTCACCCTCCATGGCTGCAAATTTCATCGGCTGGTCTTCAATCAGGGCTTTCATTTGCAAATCTCCTGTCCCCAAAACAGATAAGGAGCCAACTAAAGCCACCATTAAACCAATCCGAAGTGATTTCTTATAGAGTTTTTGAACAGACTCTGTTAAGCTGTCTCGTTTTAAGAGGCGAAAGGCTGCCATACCAGCAATCACAATACCACCCATGGTAATAGCCCCAGTGATAACATGTGTGAACTCATAGAAAAACTGATGATTGGTAATCAGAGCGAAGAAATCCGTCATCTGGGCACGACCATTTGTGATGGTATAGCCAACCGGATGTTGCATAAAGCTATTAGCAATCAAAATCCAAAATGCCGACATGAATGACCCAAACACGACTAGCCAGATGAAGCTAAGGTGCAACTTTTTACTAATCTTCTTATTATCCCACGTGAACATCCAAAGGCCTAAGAAGGTGGACTCAAGGAAAAAGGCTAAGAGTGCTTCAACGGCAAGCGGTGCACCGAAGATATCACCAACAAAACGCGAATAATCAGACCAGTTCATACCAAACTGAAATTCTTGAATAATCCCTGTTACCACACCAACCGCAAAACTAAGCAACATGATGTGTCCCCAGAACTTGGTTAACTTCTTGTAAGCCTCATTATTGGTAACAACGTAACAAGTTTCCATGATAGCCACCACGATTGAGGTCCCGATGGTAAAAGGAACAAAGAAAAAGTGGAAAATGGTCGTCATGGCAAACTGAATACGCGCTAAAGTTTCTATTGTCATAATACTCCTCTCCTAAAGGAAAAATCAATTGCTATTCAGATAAATTGCTTAACTTATCAATGGTAAAAGTCAAAACGTCCTTTGGCCAATAGTTGTTTAAGACCTCCCATATCAACCAAAGACTTATCGACAATGACTTTTTTCATCACAGAGGCTGGATAGCCCTTCAATGGCGTTTGACCAACGCGACCTAAGCCATGCGTATTTCCGATAGAGGCAACGGTACCTTGTTCGTGATAAACAAAGGTCTCTGTTGCTTCTCCTTTCAATTGATGTGCTAGGTTTTTAGCAGTGTGTTTCCCCATTTGAGTCGCAATTTGCGCTGTCGTTGGATATGGACGGTCATTGTCAGGATTCATGAAGGCAGACACGTCACCAATCACATAAACAGAGTCATAGTCTGGATGTCTCAAGTCTGGTCGAACCACTACACGACCTCGACGCTGGTCAAAACCTGATGCTTCCATAACATGGCTACCACTCACACCTGTTGTCCAAACAATGGTTCCTGCCTCAACAGTGTGTCTCGTCTCATCATCACTTCCCTTAGTGTAAATAACCTTACCTGCTTGAATTTCTTTGATTTTAGCTCCTAGTAGCAAGGTGATTTGGCGTTTTTCAAGAATATCCAAGGCATACTGTGAGAGATTGTTGTCAAACATCGGAAGAATGCTATCCATGGCCTCAACACAAGTAATCGAAATATCAGCTGGATTGACACCTGCAATATCAGCGTATTTGCTTCGTTCATCTGCAAAAGCGCCCGCAAGCTCAATCCCCGTAAAGCCAGCACCACAAATGACTAATTTTAAATCATTTGCATCTTTGGTTTGACGGTATCGTTTCATAGCTGATAGCACATGTTCGTGGACATGATTGGCAGTATTGATATCAACCATTTGAAGGGCATTATCCATCGCACCTGGAATGCCAAAGGTTTCAGAACGAAAACCTAGAGCAATCACCAAGTAGTCATAGCTTATCGAACCCGCTTGCTCTAAATAAACGGTTTTTTCATCACAGTTAATGCTTGTCACAGTGTCTTGTAAGACACTTACTTTACTTGTATCCACAGCATCTACAATCGGAAAAGAGATTTTGTCTGCCGAATGGGTACCCGAAGCCACTTCATGAAGCTCTGTTGCTTCATAATGATAGCTATTACGGTCAATGAGGGTAATGTTAACATCACCAACTTGTTTTTGCAAATCACGAACGGTTTTGAGTCCGGCGTAACCGGCTCCAAGAACAACAACTTCTGTCATTAAAATACTCCTTTTAAAATAGAAAAACGAATGAATAGGTGAGCACTTGGCAACTAGCACCGAGCGCTAAGATACGAATAGCGCAGGGAAATGTTTCTGACTTGACTTGTTTTTGCCAGAGTTGCTTGCTTTGACCATAGACAAAGGGAATCAATAAGAGGGTTAGTAAGACACTCACTGGCGCAATTCCTACGACATACGCCATCATAATAGCCACAAAAGCAATCACATTGGCGATGCTAAATAGCATAAGCGCTCCTTTTTTGCCAGTGTAATGGACAAGGGTGTAGCGATGATTGCGCTCATCTTCTTCCACATCACACAGATTGTTAGCTAGCATCAGATTAGCAATCCATAGCGTGTTGGGCAAAGAGATTAAGGCAATATACCATAAATCCTTGCTTGCCCAAGAAAAACTTTGATAAGTGTTTAAAAAAACACAAATCAGGGTAATCATAAATCCCATGGTAAAGCCTGAAAAGACCTCACCCAAAGGAAGACTAGACAAGGGCTTGGGACCAAATGAGTAGAAAATACCAACAGCATAGCAAAACCCTCCCGCCACTAAGAGCGGCCAACCAACCTGATAGGCTAGTAAAAGACCAATGGCTAAGGATGAGGCAAATAAGATTAGCAGTAAACGCCTAATGCTTGCCAAATCAAGACCTTCCCTACCGATGATATTCGTTTGTCTCTGATAGACATCATCTTTGGCATTGATATAATCATTGTAATTATCCCACACATCCACAAACATATTGAATAAAACCATTGAGACAAAGTACAAGAAAACGAGCCCAAGATGGATGCTGTCATAGTGATACCAGGAAAAACAAAGTCCAATCAAAAAAGGTAGGATGCTGGCCGTTTTGGCTTTCAGTTCCACTAACTCCAAAAAAACAGGTAGCGTCAAAAAACGACCTCCAACTATCAAAATTTATTGAAACATTACTATTATATAGGAATATAACTATATTGAAAGCAAAATGACTCATTATTTCTAAAAAAATAATGGTATTTCAACACTATTAAATATAACGTAAATTAAAATCCAGATACGCAACTCTGGATTTTAAATATTATCTATTTTTTGCGTTTTTTCTTCGCTTTTTTGATTTTATTAGCCTGCCGTTTCATGGCTTGTTTCATCATAAAGGAACCCGCTTTGCCTTTTAGACCACCACCAAACAGCTGGCTCATGTCCATGTCACCCGCTAGCGCAGACATATCTGGCATACCGCCTTTGCCCATCATCCCTTCAAGAGCTGACATATCCATGCCACTCATATCTGGCATGCCTGGCATATTTTTAGGAAGATTGTTAGGGTTAATCCCCATTTGACGCATGGCTTTTTCCATATCACCCGACATGACCCCCTGCATCATCTGCTTGGCTTGATTAAAGTCCTTGATAAACTTATTAACGTCCACGAAGCTATTCCCAGAGCCAGCAGCGATACGACGACGACGACTTGGTGTGAGTAAATCAGGGTTTTCACGCTCTTCTGGTGTCATCGAAGACACAATCGCACGTTTACGAGCAATCTGCTTTTCATCGACTTTTAAGTTGGCTAAGGCAGGATTACCAGCCATCCCTGGAAGCATCTTGAGAAGATCTTCCATTGGTCCCATATTTTGCACTTGATCTAGCTGTTCAATGAAGTCATTGAAATCAAAGGTGTTTTCACGCATCTTCTCAGCCAATTCCATCGAGCGCTTCTCATCATACTCTTGGCTGGCTTTTTCAATCAAGGTAAGTAAGTCGCCCATGCCCAGGATTCGACTTGACATCCGATCTGGGTGGAAGGTTTCGATGTCTGTGATTTTTTCACCGGTACCTGTTAGCTTAATCGGCTTACCAGTAATTTCACGAATGGATAGTGCCGCACCACCTCGTGTATCCCCATCTATTTTAGTTAGGATGACACCTGTGATGCTAAGTTGCTCATTGAATTCACGCGCGACATTAGCAGCTTCTTGACCAATCATGGAATCCACTACCAATAAGACTTCATTGGGTTGTGCTAGAGCTTGAATATCACGAAGCTCTTGCATCAGAACCTCATCAATTTGCAAGCGACCAGCCGTATCAATCAAGACATAGTCATTATGATTTTGTCTCGCTTGTTCTAGACCTTGTCTCACAATCTCAACTGCCGGCGTCTCTGTCCCCATCTCAAAGACAGGAGCCTTAATTTGTTGTCCTAAGGTCTTTAATTGATCAATGGCAGCAGGACGGTAAATATCAGCAGCAATCAAGAGCGGTCTAGCATTTTCATCTTTGATGAGTTTATTAGCTAGTTTTCCGACAAATGTTGTTTTACCTGCCCCTTGCAAACCAACCATCATGATAATCGTCGGAATTTTAGGAGATTTAACAATCTCTGCCGTCTCAGAACCTAAAATTCCTGTCAACTCCTCATTGACAATTTTAATGATTTGCTGGGTTGGATCTAGCGTATCAATGATGTCATGTCCGACAGCACGTTCACGAATACGCTTGATAAAAGTTTTTACCACAGGAAGCGCAACGTCTGCTTCCAAAAGAGCTAGGCGAATCTCTTTGGTAACGTTTTGAACGTCCTTTTCAGATAGTTTCTTTTTCCCACGGATTGATTTAAAGACGCCTTGTAGGCGCTCTGTTAAACTTTCAAAAGCCATCGTTATCTTACCAAAACCTGAACTTCAGGCTTCTTCCTTTCTGTCCTTAATCTCTATTATCAATACTGCTTAAAATAGCTATTTTCTCTTGCAAATAGGCATCGTCTGCGTACTTTTGACTAATGTCATCCAAAATCTCATTTCGAACAATGTAATCCGAATACATGTGTAACTTCATCTCGTAAGTTTCCAATACTTTTTCGGTGCGTTTGATATTATCGTAAACAGCTTGACGACTGACACCAAACTCTTCTGCGATTTCAGCCAAACTGTAATCATCAGCATAGTAGAGCTCGATATAATTCATCTGCTTATCGGTCAATAAAGCCGCATAAAACTCAAAAAGAGCATTCATCCGATTGGTTTTTTCAATTTCCATAAGGTTTATTTTACCACAAAATCATCCTGACCGCCTAGTGACTTAGGCGTTTTAATGCTGACCTTAGTTATTTTCCAAATAAAATTCAAACCGTTCACCCACGTATTGACTGCGCACATACTCAAAGGGTTGGTCGTTGGTGAGGTAGGACACTTGAGTTAGGGCTAAAATAGCACTCTGTGGTTCAATCTCCAAATACGACGCCACTTGCTTATCTGCTACCTTGGCTGATATAATTTGCTGACTCTTCCCAATTTCATAGCCATGTGCTGTCAGGGTTTGAAAAAAGTGTTCTGTGATAGCAGTTTGGTCAAACGGTTTAACTAATTTTTCTGGCACACTGGTCACCTCAAATAGGACTGGCACTTGATCGGCATATCGTATCCGCTCCATTCGGATAATATAGGAATGAGGCTTGACGTTGAGATGCCTGACTTCCTGCTCATTTGGATGGCTGCGCTGATAGGAAATCAACTTGGTCGAAGGAACCTTGCCTTGCGCTTTGATGATTTCGGTAAAACTGGTCGTTCCACGCATTTTTTCTTGAACACGACTACTAGCCACAAAGGTACCACTACCAACCCGTCTCTCCAAAATCCCTTCTTCAACCAACAATGTCACCGCCTGGCGTAAGGTCATGCGACTAACTTGAAATCGCTCTGCCAAATCCCTTTCGCTAGGCAAACGCTCCCCAATTTTCCAAGTGCCGTCATCAATGCCATTTTTGATACTATCATGAATCTTTATATAAGCCGGTATCATGCCCATCTCCTTTGCCTCTTAATCCTATCGTCATTTTAGTTCAGCTACTGATAACAATAGGCATCATAGCAATAGTTTACCATATTTTCAGTCTAAATCTCTCCTTTTTTGAATAAAGAGATGACCTTTTGCGTAGCTAAGATAAGCTTGAAGCACTTTTTAAACGAAAGCTAATGCAAATCCATCGCAATTATGCTAGAATGAATTAACTAATGTCCTTGTGACGTAAAACAGAAAGGTAATCATGACTGACACTTCACTTTTGAATGATGTTCAAAAAATCATTGTCCTAGACTATGGTAGCCAGTATAACCAATTGATTGCACGCCGTATCCGTGAGTTTGGGGTCTTTTCAGAGCTAAAAAGCCACAAAATCACCGCTGATGAGATCCGCGAGATTAATCCCATTGGCATCGTCTTATCCGGTGGTCCTAATTCGGTTTATGCTGAAAATGCTTTTGGCATTGACCCAGAAATCTTTGAACTAGGTATTCCTATTTTAGGGATTTGTTACGGTATGCAGCTCATCACTCATAAGCTTGGCGGAAAGGTTGTGCCTGCTGGTGATGCCGGTAATCGTGAGTACGGTCAGTCCACCCTTCGTTCAAAAACTCAATCCAAGCTTTTTGAGGGTACTCCCGAACAACAAGTCGTTCTCATGAGCCATGGTGATGCTGTGACCCAGATTCCAGAAGGCTTTCATCTAGTCGGCGACTCTGTTGACTGCCCTTACGCTGCAATGGAAAATACAGAAAAGCGCATCTATGGTATCCAATTTCACCCTGAGGTTCGCCATTCAGAATACGGCAATGATATCCTTCGTAACTTTGCGATGACGATTTGTGGTGCCAAAGGCGATTGGTCCATGGATAATTTTATTGACATGGAAGTTGAAAAAATCCGTGAAACGGTCGGTGATAAAAAGGTGCTCTTAGGACTTTCTGGAGGAGTTGATTCTTCTGTTGTGGGTGTCCTTCTCCAACGCGCCATTGGAGATCAACTGACCTGTATCTTTGTTGACCACGGTCTTCTTCGTAAAAACGAAGGTGATCAGGTTATGGAAATGCTGGGTGGCAAATTCGGTCTTAATATCATCCGCGTCGATGCTTCCAAGCGTTTCTTAGATCTTTTAGCAGATGTTGATGACCCTGAACAAAAACGAAAAATCATCGGTAACGAATTCGTCTATGTCTTTGATGACGAAGCAAGTAAACTAAAAGGTGTTGACTTCCTAGCTCAAGGAACCCTCTATACCGATATTATTGAGTCTGGAACAGAAACTGCACAAACCATTAAGTCACACCATAATGTTGGCGGTCTTCCAGAAGATATGCAGTTCCAACTCATTGAACCACTCAACACCCTCTTTAAAGATGAAGTACGTGCTCTTGGAACCGCCCTTGGCATGCCTGATGAGGTGGTCTGGCGCCAACCATTCCCAGGACCTGGCCTTGCCATTCGTGTCATGGGTGCTATCACTGAGGAAAAGTTGGAAACCGTCCGCGAATCCGATGCTATCCTGCGTGAGGAAATTGCTAAAGCTGGTCTAGATCGTGATGTCTGGCAATACTTCACCGTCAATACAGGTGTTCGCTCTGTTGGGGTTATGGGGGACGGTCGTACCTACGACTACACTATCGCCATCCGTGCAATCACTTCAATCGACGGCATGACCGCTGACTTTGCACAATTACCTTGGGATGTCCTCAAGAAAATCTCAACCCGTATCGTCAACGAAGTTGACCACGTCAACCGCATCGTTTACGACATCACTAGCAAACCACCAGCAACAGTTGAGTGGGAATAATGGAGAGGCTTGATTTACCTTCAAAATAGCGATTCTACAACAGTTTAGCAGGAACAAACTAGTCTAAAAAGGGTGAATCTTCGTTTTATTCCCCCCTAAATCCCCCCGAAAAAAGAATTAGCTAGAATTTTTTTCTGGCTAATTCTTTTTATATACTATTAATTTGTTTCAAATCCGTCATCAAATTCTTCACTGTGATAAGAACGTTCGTCTCCATCGTTTTCAAATGTTTTTGAAAATAATTCATCAGTATTTGCTGAAGGAAATAGATTGTTAAAATTAGTATATCTATTTGATTGCAAGGCATTCCAGTCATCTCTTAGAGGTATTTTTTTTGGTAACTCTTTCGCCTTCCCTTGAAATACTATTTTTTTCTTTGAAGAATCTTCAGGGGATATAGTAATATCTTCGATTTCTACATAATGTGTAATTTTTTTAATAGGCGTTTTTTGGTATACAGCAATATACTTCAAAAATGGAATCCTATCCTCGTTAATCCTATTTAATTTTTTCAATTTCATCAATTTCGTACTCATTGCCAGTCTTTTGCTGGTAAATGTTTTCCGAACTGTGTTTTGTTGCAATACTTCTGATAATGTACGATTCTATGTTGGTTGTGCCATAATTAAATACCTCTTTTTTTCTTTCTTTTTGTTTAGTAAGAAAAATCCTTACCTTGATTTTCTTCCAAAGTTTCAAGTCGTTCTTCTAACATGCTTACTCTACCTGTTAAAACAGAAATAGTTATGTTTTTACCCTTACAAGCCTTTATTAGAGCGTTTACAGTGTTTTTAGTGTGTAGAACCGATGCTCTCTACGAGCTTTTAAACCGCCCCAGATTGCGACTACAGACTGTGCAGGTTATTCGTTTAGAAATCAAGAATTGCTAGACCAACTACTAGACATCTGGGAGGACTCAGTAAGAGCCACCCATCATTTTCTCTCTGACAAGGATATCGAGGAAATATAAAGCTATGTTCCACAAGCCTTATTGGCCATTCCGCATTTAGCCATCATCACCGATGATAAAGAGGTTCCTGTTGACTTTATGGGAATTGAGGGACACAGTCTTGAAATGCTCTTTATCGCCAACCAAGCAAGGGGACAGGGGCTGGGAACAAAACTCATCACCTATGGTATCCAAACGTACGGTCTCAATCAGTTGACTGTCAATGAACAGAATCCTCTTGCTAAACGATTTTATGAAAAACTTGGTTTTAAGGTCTATAAACGAACTGACGTTGATGAACAAGGCAATCCCTTCCCACTCTTATACATGGCTTTAGAGCTCTAAGGAAGCCGTCATCCGATTATTTGTCAAACACAGAACGACACCACCAAAAAACTTGTGGGAACAACGCTGTGTTTTTTATTATGCCTTCGGCGCTACAATAGGCTCTGCTTATTATCAATGAGAATCAAAAAAAGCAGTAAAACGCATTACTGCTAATCTTCTAGATTGTATTACCAAACATAGGGAAAGGGTTGCTAGAATGATGACTAACTCCGAGGTAAAGTGTCCTATTAAAGCATTTTACCGTGAACATCCCAATCTTTTTCCTCAGTTTCTTTAATAGCTTCCATCCTACGAAAACCAACTGGATGGTCAGCTAAAAAATTCGACAGTTTTAACCAAAAACCATCTTTATGATGCCGCACACTTCGAATATACTCATCAAAATCAACTTGTGAATATAAGTTTTTACCAGCAAATAAGACCATCATTGAACGTTTCTCTTTGGGAGCGTAGTAATAAGCACAGTGACCTGCTGTCCATTCCTGCGCTCGTGTCAAGGATTTATCAATGAAGAGTAATTTAGCAACCAGTTGTACCATTGTTCGCCAAGCACTCACATGGCCACATTTGATATGCCCCAATTCATGAGCTAAGACAAAGGCAATACCGTCTAGGTCGCCTTTTTTATAGGTCATGTCTAAAAGGTCTGAGTAAATGCCAACATAGCCTTTATGCAGTTGGCATTTAGAAGAAAAGGCATTCAAATCACCGTTTCCATTGGTCAAATATAAACGGGGGATTTTAGCCATAACCCCTTTCCCTTGACCAAAGCCCATATCTTGAGCAATTTTCTCATAAAGTGCGTAAATATCTGGAAATTGCTTATCGGTAATTGCTACAGCATCTGTAATCGTTTTCCAATAATGTTGACGGAAAAAATACAATACTGCTAAAAACGGTGTTAGAGCTCCCACTCTTCTGGTGCGGTCTTAAAGACCAGCACAGTCGCCAATAACACGACCCAAGCAATAATTGTCAAATATAGTCAAAGAAGCAAAATCGGCAGTTCTGCTTTGTGACGTAATCTTTTAACACGGATTTCTTTTGTCATTAAAAATCTCCTTTAGAGAGAGTAACATTGAAGAAAGATGATGTCAATTTTAAAAATCTCAGAAATTTCCAGAGCTATATTAAGCCTTTGTATCTCCCCTTTTAAAAAGAGCTACTTTCACGCCCTAATGGAACTGACCCACTGCTTCAGCGAGTTTGATGACTTCATACAAATCAGGTTGATTAATCTGATAAGGGGCTTCTTGTTGAACGATAGGCTTAGCGCAAAAAGCAATTCCTAGCCCTGCCGTTTGAAGCATGGGCAAGTCATTAGCGCCATCGCCTACAGCAATAGTCTGTTTGAGAGTGAGATCATTGTCAGCTGCCCAGGCTTTTAATTTGGCAACCTTGGTGTTTTTAGTCACAATCTCGCCAAGCGTTTTGCCAGTTAGACGGCCATCTTTCACCTCCAAACGGTTGGCCTTGACATAATCAACACCAATAGCTTGAGCAAGACGATCAACAGTCTCGTGAAAGCCTCCTGATACCAATCCAACCTTATAACCACGATGATGAAGGTCCTGAACCAGTTCCTTAGCCCCTTTGTTAAAGTGAATATTAGCATACACCTTATCAAAAATACTTTCTGGCAAGCCAGCCAGTAAGGCCACCCGCTCGGCTAGGGCCTCTTGAAAATCTAACTCGCCTTTCATTGCCCGCTCAGTGATTTGAGCGACTTGCTCCCCAACACCAGCTTCCTCTCCTAGTAAATCAATCACTTCTTCCTTGACCAAGGTCGAATCAACGTCCATAACCAGGAGCCCTTTCACTTCGTCCATAACATACCTCCACTTGTTTCACTTATTTTACAAAAAGCACTTGACAATAGCAAGCTATATGACAACTTTAACACCAAAAGTAAACGTTTATACAATAACATCTAACGAGATAATGAGCGACTGGAGCGATAAGCTTGAATAAATAAACCAATCGCTCGCTTAAACAATTCTTTTTGCTGGGGCGTCAAGCGTCTGTAAGGGTCAAAGGATATGGGTAATTCTAAAGAGGCTTTAAGGGATAAGTCATTTAAACTCCTAATGCCATCCTCTCGCAATGAATCAAATAAGAGGTCAAATAATTGCTTTAACTCGTAAGATGGCAAACTCTGATTCCAAATGGCAAACGTTTGCGCTAATTTGATGCTGGTTGGTGAAAGGGAGTCAACAAGCACAAAGCCATCTGATACGATGTCAACAGCCCAGTTAAGAACCATATGCTGAGCAATCCCCTTATCTCTAGAGGCAACAATGAGAGGTTGCTTATCGGATTCCAACATCACGCCCACAATGGACTCATAGGGTTGGATGACAACTATTCGATGAGAAAGGGTTTGATAGGCTTCCGAGCTTAAAAAAGCTTGTCTAAAGCCAGGAGCGTCCAAGACCAAGATCATTGTTATTCGGTTTTTCAACATTGCTTGTGAGTTAGCGGCAGCATAAACCGCTAAATTGCCCCCTTTAGAATGTCCTGAAATCAGTACTTGTCCTGATAATTGTGGCATTGTCCTGTTCAGATAATGAACTGCTGCGCGATGGGCAGGAAGTTCGCTCATGTAGGTTAATTTAAAGTCCTCTTTCCAACCAATCAGACTATCGTCTGTGCCACGAAAAACAATGTGATGAACATTCTCCTCAGGTATGGAAAATACCATGGCTGCAAACTGACGTTCAAACTCTTCATTGACATCATTCACATAATGGCTGATCTTAACATGCTGATAGCGTTTAGCTGAGGTCACCAAGTCCAATAAAGCGAGACGTTCCTTGGTATTTAAAAAATCAAATCGATTGTTGGTCAGGAGCTCTTGCCCCAAAGGTCTTAACTCATGAAGCCAAACACCTTCGCTTCTTGTCCGATCCTTTGTTAAATGGTCAATCAATCCTAAGTAACCTAATTCATTGAAAATAGTGAAGTCTAGCACTGTCAAAGGCTTCACACTAAAAGGCGTTTGGGCATTTTGACGAATGTAATCACTTAAATTTTCCATTAGTCATCTCCTAAATCTTTTCTTCAGGCATCACAAGAGCTTCCATTCGCATCTCTTGTGGCAGCATGCCCATTCGTTGGTAAAATCGAAGTGCAGCTTGGTTAGCATTCCAAACATTTAAGGTTAGATTGTAACACCCCCACTCCCTAGCTTTAGCCAAGGCGAACTGGTAAAGCTGTTCCCCAATCTTCTGATTGCGCGCTGTTTCGTCAACACATAGGTCATCGATAAACAAGGTCTTATGAGGGAGCATGGCAGCACTTTGATCTTCCTCCAGAATCATAAATAAATGCCCTTGAACCTCGCCTTTATCATCTTCATAGACAAAAATCGGACGTTTATCATCTAATAGCATCTCTTCCAAATCTTGCTGTGAAAATTTACCCCCTTGCCCCTTGAACAAATCAGGTCTCAGGCGATGATGAACCTGAAGAACTTGCTCTAATAAGGACAATAATCTTGGAATATCACCGGTTGTAGCTTGTCTAATCATCTCTGTTCTCCTCTATTACTGACTGATATTAAAAAATGCCTATATAGGCATTGTTAAGGCTTACTTGCGATACATTTTGATTTGCAGATACAGGTCATTGTATATACCCAACCATTTAGGACCAAGGTTATCATAGACTTCAAGATGTTTAAGCGTCGTTTGGTCTGGATAAAATGCCTTATCATTTTTGATGTCATCAGGTAGCAAGGCTTTTGCTGCATTATTTGGCGTTGAATAACCAATGTATTCCGCATTTTGTGCAGCATTTTCCGGTTTTAGCATAAAATTGATAAACTGGTAGGCTTCCTCGAGGTGCTTGGCTGTCTTTGGCAAGACCATATTGTCAAACCAAAGGTTGGACCCTTCACTAGGTACAAGGTAAACCAGATCGTCATTCTCAGCTAGCATTTCACTTGCCTCCCCTGAGAAAGTGACTCCAATCGGTGCATCCCCTTGAATCATGTAACCTTTTAGTTCATCACCGACTAAGGCCTTGATATTAGGGGTTAAGTCATTGAGTTTTTGTTCTGCCTGATGGAGCTGATCCATGTTTTTAGCATTTAGACTATAACCTAGACTATTTAGACCAATTCCCAAAACCTCTCTAGCCCCGTCAACCATCATGATACTATCCTTATAGTCTTTCTTCCAAAGATCGTTCCAATGTTTGGGATAAGTTTTCAACTGTTTTTGATTGTAGATAATCCCAACAGTCCCCCAAAAATAAGGGATTGAATAGTCATTGTTAGGATCAAAAGATTTTCCTAGAAATTCTTTTCCGATATGATTGAGGCCTTTAAGTTTAGACTTGTCCAACTTGATGAGTAAGTCTTCTTTAATCATCTTATCAATGGTGTAATCACTCGGAACAGCAATGTCATAAGTGGTTCCACCTTGATTAATCTTGGTATACATGGCTTCATTGGAATCAAAGGTTTCATACTGAACCTTGATGCCCGTTTCCTTGGTAAATTTACTGAGAAGGTCTGGGTCAATGTAATCACCCCAATTGTAAATCACCAGTTTGTCAGCAACATCACCGGATTGCTTTTGTAACAGAGAGCTTGTTCCCCATAACAAAACGATAATGGTGCTAATACCGATGAGAAAGGCATTTAATCTACGCATCTTTGGCCTCCTTATCTTGAGAAATAAAGTAGTAACCAATCACTAAAAGGATACTAAAGCAAAAGACAACTGCCGACAGCGCATTGATATCTAAAGAGATCCCTTGTCGAGCGCGCGAGTAAATTTCTACCGATAAGGTTGAAAAACCATTTCCTGTGACAAAAAAAGTCACCGCAAAGTCATCTAAGGAATAGGTAAAAGCCATAAAGTAACCAGCAATAATCCCAGGGGTCAGATAAGGCAGCATGACTTCTCTAAGCATCTGCAAACGACTTGCTCCCAAATCATAAGCCGCATGAATCATGTCTTGGTTCATCTCTTTTAGCCGTGGCAACACCATCAATACCACAATCGGAATCGAAAAGGCCACATGGCTAAGTAAGACCGTTAGAAACCCTAATTGAAACTTAATTTGAGTAAATAAAATCAAGAATGACGCCCCAATCATCACATCTGGGGCAACCATTAAGATATTATTAGTTGATAGCAGACTATTTTGATAGCGTTTTTGACTATCGTGAATATAGATAGCCCCAAAAGTACCGATAACAGTTGCTATCAAGGAGCTCAAGAAAGCCAAAAGGAAGGTCTGCACCAAGATTAACATCAAACGGCTATCCGACAGCATGGTCTGATAATGATCAAGCGTAAAGCCAGAAAAACCATTCATGTTGCCCGCTTCATTGAAGGAATAAGCAATGAGGTAAACAATCGGTGCGTAAAGGAGGATAAACACAAAAAACAAATAGACATTAGCAAATTTTTTCATGATTTTCTCTCCTTTGTCACCCACATAATAAGTAGCATCGTTGCGATAAGGATAACGCCTATGGTTGAGCCCATTCCCCAGTTTTGTGTGGTGAGAAAATGCTGCTCTATCGCTGTTCCTAGTGTTATCACGCGATTACCACCAATCAGCCTTGTCAGCATGAACAGGCTCAAGCTTGGAATAAATACCGATTGCACACCAGCACGAACGCCATTTAAGGATAAGGGGAAAATCACTTTAGTAAAAGTTTGCCAATCATTAGCCCCTAAATCACGGCTAGCATTGATGAGATTGTGATCAATATCATCGAGAGCATTGAAAATCGGTAAAATCATAAAAGGGATTTCAATATAAGACGCCACAAAAACAAATGAAAAATCGGTGAATAAAAGTTGTTGTGGCCCTAAGCCCATAAAGCTTAAAAAGGCATTGACCCCTCCTTGTTGCCCAAAAATCCCCATAAACGCATAGGCTTTTAGCAATAAGTTTACCCAGGTCGGTAAAATAATGAGCATCAGCCATAATTGCTTGTGTTTGAGACGTGTCAAAATAAGGGCTGTTGGGTAGGACAAAACTAAGGTCACCAAGGTGATAATACCAGCATAGAGAATGGAATTGAGACTCATCTTGAGATAAGTCCATGATCCAAAGAAGGTTTGATAATTTATCAAACTTGCATGCCCCTGTATGTCAAAAAAGGACTGCCAGATAATCATCGCAACTGGAGCGAGAACAAATAGCAAAAGCCATAGTATATAGGGAACTGAGAAAAAGCTAGCCGTTTTCTTCATGACGCTCCTCCTCAATAAAGTGAATCAAACCGTCTTCCACAGTCTCTGTTTCAACATACTCTTCAATACGAGCATCAAATTCTTCCTCGGTTTCATGAAGGCGCATGATATGGATATCTTCGGGGGTAAAATCAAGACCGACAACCTCTCCTTCAATCGCTTTGCGCGTCGAGTGAATCATCCATTCATTGCCCAAATCATCATAGGCAATAATCTCATAGTGGACACCTCGAAAGAGCTGTGTGTCAACTGTGACCTGTAATTTCCCTTCTTCAGGGAGAGTTATCTGCAAATCTTCTGGTCGAATAACCACTTGAACAGGTTCATGAGGACGCATCCCCCCATCAACGGCCTCAAAGCGTTTGCCATTAAATTCTACCAAGTAGTCTTCAATCATGGTTGCTGGAAGGATATTAGACTCTCCAATAAAAGTCGCTACAAAATGATTGATGGGTTCGTCATAGATATCAACTGGTGTTCCAGATTGAACAATTTGACCATCATTCATGACAAAAATCCAGTCACTCATAGCCAAGGCTTCCTCTTGATCATGCGTGACAAACACAAAGGTAATGCCCAAACGTTGTTGCAGTTCACGCAGTTCGTACTGCATTTCGGTACGCAATTTCAAATCCAGTGCTGACAGTGGTTCATCAAGAAGCACTACGCGAGGTTGGTTGATAATCGCACGCGCAATCGCTACCCGCTGACGCTGTCCACCAGATAATTTTTGGATAGAGCGCTTTTCATACCCTGCTAACTGCACCATCTTCAAGGCATCTTTCACCCGTTGATCGATTTCTGCTTTGGCAACCTTTTTTAGCTTCAATGAAAAAGCAACATTCTCATAGACCGTCATGTGCGGAAATAAGGCATAAGATTGAAACACCGTATGCACATCACGTTTATTGATGGGAAGGTCGTTAATACGTTTGCCATCTAGAAAGATGTCTCCCGATGTCGCATCTAAGAGACCCGCAATAAGATTGAGGATAGTTGATTTCCCTGAACCAGAAGCTCCTAAAAGAGTATAAAACTTTCCTTCTTCAAGTTCGAAGTTAATGTCCTTTAAAACGGTTGTACCACTATCTTCAAAGGTCTTAGAGACATGCTTAAAAGCAATAATTGGATTAGTCAATGGTCATAAATCCTCCATGAATTTTCTAGTTATCATCATTGTTAAAACGCCCCATTTACAAAGAGGCTTAGCTCGTTAAACCACTAAGGGACTCATTTAGCCCAGAAAGTTGCCTTTTTCTGAGCTGATACTCCTTATGTCAACGCTTCACCTATAATCCGAACTTCGGGTTCCAAGGTAACGCCTGAGTTTTTTTCAACAGTTGCAATCACATAAGTAATGAGGTCTTCATAGTTCTTAGCCGTTCCATTATCAACATTAATCATAAAACCAGCGTGTTTTTCAGAGACCTCAACACCACCTATACGGTGCCCTTTGAGATTAGCTTCTGTAATCAGTTGCCCTGCAAAGTAACCTGGCGGCCGCTTAAAGACAGAGCCACAGGACGGATAGTCTAAAGGTTGTTTCAAGGCACGCAAGTGATTAAGACGATCCATTTCTTGTTTGATGACCTGATAATCACCCGGCTTCAAAGCAAACTTAGCGGAAATGACAATATCTCCTGAATGCTGTAGGGCTGAATAGCGGTAACCAAATGCCAAGTCACTGGCTTCAAGCGTCTTAACCTCGCCTTCTGGCGTCATGACATTAGCAGATAACAAGACGTGGGCAATCTCTCCCCAGTAAGCACCGGCATTCATAAAGACAGCTCCCCCGACACTACCGGGAATACCCGCCGCAAATTCGAATCCCGTTAAGCTATGCTCACGCGCTACCTTGGTGGTTTCCTTGAGGTTAGCCCCTGCTTCAACCTCCATGATATAGCCATCAATAGTGGTTGTGTTTAAACGGTCAAACATAATAACCAAACCTCTAATACCACCATCACGCACAATCAAATTACTAGCATTTCCGAGAACCATCCATGGAATGGCATGCTGGTTGGCAAAACGTACCAAGCGAACCAATTCAAAACGGTTCCGAGGGAAAGCAAGGTAATCTGCTGGTCCTCCAACCTTAGTATAGGTGTAATTTTTGAGAGGCTCATCAAAACGAATATCAATGCCTGATAAGACCTCTTTCATCTCTTCTTTTATCATTTTTTCCTCATACATCGAAAAATTGGCGTAGCCACCCACCATTATACCAAAAAACAAGGGAGCTGGCAGTAAAATATCCAATTTTCACACTACCCTGGTAGTCTCCTTTGAAGCAGCTTTAGTTTATCAATTTAGGTTTCCTTGTTCAGCCAGTACTGTCTCACTTGTGAGATAAAATAGAGAGAACCCGTAATCACATAGAGCTTATCCTGTGATGACAAATCACAATGGGTTAACCAGTTTTGAAACTGAGATACTCGAGGATAAGTGGATGGATAGCTATCCAAGGAAACGGCATTGGGATAATCAAAGCTGGTTACCGTAACCTCTCCGACAGTTGAGAGTTGCTCTAACATATCGTCAACCGGCTTGGTATCAATGGCTGAAAATAGGATATGGATACTCTTATCTGAAAACTGATTCTTCAGCAAATCTGTCAAAACAGCGACGCTCTCTCTATTATGGGCACCATCAATCATCACATTTCGCGACATCAGCTCTGTCCGTCCTAACCAAGAAGCCTTTTTAAGCCCTTGTCGAATATGCTCTTCGGTAATTTGTGGATAGGTTTCAGCCAATAATAAGCTGGTTTTAATCGCAAGGCCGGCATTGAAAACTTGATGTTGCCCAAGCATGCTTAATGATAGTCCCAACATCGTCCTATCCTCATCTTTAAAATCAAAATGCTGCGCAGAACCAGAGACCGAAAAATCGCGTCCCAATTCATAAATAGGACTGTGTGTTTCCAAGGCCTTCTTGAAAAATACCTCTTTAACATCCGAACGTTTTTCTGAAAAGACAAAAGGTACCTGATGCTTTAAAACACCAACCTTTTGCTTGGCAATCTCTGTGTAGGAATCTCCCAAAATATCTTGGTGATCCAAACCTATCGAAGGACAGACCACAACGAGAGGCGTAAAAACATTGGTCGAATCATAAAGACCACCTAAACCAGCCTCGATAATTGCAATATCCACTGGATGAACCTCACCAAAGTAGAGAAACATCATGGCTGTAATTAGTTCAAATTCTGTTGCCGGTTCGTAACCCGTTTCTTGAGGCAGGCGCTCAGCAATTGGTTTTACTCGTGCAACAAGATCAACCAAATCATTTCGCGTAATCATCTGACCATCTAGGGAAATGCGCTCACGAAAATCCATAATATAGGGAGATGTGAAGGTTCCCACCACATAACCTGCATTTGTCAAGATGGTTTGCAGGTAATGGACGGTTGACCCTTTACCGTTGGTACCGACCACATGGACCCCTTTCACCCTATCCTGAGGATTTCCCAATTCATTCAAGAGCCACTTCACACGCTCAATTCCTGGCTTAATCCCAAATTTTAACTGTTGGCTGAGCCAAGCAAGGCTTTCAGTATATGTTAACATCTCTTTATCCTCTGTCCTATCAGTCATATCATAAGTATAACAAAAAGAGCTAGTCTTTTGACTAACTCTTACCTATCTTTTTTGAAAAAATACTTTTTTAGCCCTTTTAACGACTAAGAGTTGACCAATAACAAAAACCAAGATAGCCAGCCATATCAAAGCAAAGCCCAGTAGCTCATTTGATGAGATATTCTCACCAAAAATCATAACAGCAATAAATAACTGAATGGTCGGATTGAGGTATTGGAGAAATCCCACTTGATTTAAAGAGGCACGTTTAACAGCTTCTGAAAATAATAAGAGCGGAATAGCCGTCACCACTCCCGATAAGGCTAGTAAAAGATTGTCATGTAATGGCAAATCCAGCAGGGATACCTGACTAAAAACAAGCAAATAGCACAGGCTAGCTGGTAGAATAACCCCTGCTTCAAATAGCATTGCCACATCACTGGATAAAGCAACTCCCTTTTTGAGTAGCCCGTAAAAAGCAAAACTAAATGACAGCAATAAGGTTAGAAAAGGCAGTGAGCCTGTTTGGTAGATTAAGATAAGAACCCCCATAACGGCTAATAGCATCGCCATTTGAGATGATCTCGTGAGACTTTCTTTTAAAAAGATGACCGACAATCCTATCGATACTAATGGCATGATATAGTAGCCTAGACTGGCTTGAGTAGCCTGCCCATGCGTAATAGCCCAAATATAAGCCAACCAGTTAATAGTGATAAACAGACTAGCTAGAACCATACGAGCGAAAACAGACTTTTCCTTCCAAAGCAGGCTCAGTTCTGTTTTGTATCTTGGAATCTGCCCTGATAAGACCATGTAAGTCAGCATGGTTAATACCGTCCATAAGATACGATAGGCAAAAATCGTGTAAGAAGGAATCCCTTCTAATCCTTTCCAATATAAGGATAGGATACCCCAAAATAGATAAGCTAAAAATGCTAATAATAAGCCTTTTGTTTTAGTTGTCAACCACGACCCCTTTTCTATCAACAGCCAATTCTAAAATGGTATCGTTAAATTCCTGATGGAGCATTGCCATGAAAGCGTCTTTTTTCTCATGAGGCAATAGGGTCATCACAGTCGGTCCAGCACCAGATAGATAGGTGGTGTAAGCACCACATACTTTGCCTATCTCTCTGATACGTTGGCATTCTGGTACCAGCTGTTGACGATAAGGTTCATGAAAGCGGTCTTGGGCCATGAATCGGCCAGCCTTAACCAAATCACCTGTCAATAAACTAGCTACCACCATATTAGCCACTGCTGATGCTTGGACAGCTTCTTTGAAGGTTAACATCTCAGGTAGGGCCTCGCGAGATTCCTGCGTCTTCAACTCATAAGACGGGATATAGGCTACTAAAGCACAGTCTGGAAAAGGCACCACCACTTTATCAAGCTCCTGATTATCATAAGAAGCGATGACTAAATCACCAAAGATAGCCGGAGCGACATTATCTGGATGGCCTTCTATTTTAGTAGCAATCGCTAATTTGGCATCCTCTGATAAATCCAACTGTCCCAACTGGTTAGCCAACTCAATCCCTGCCACAATCACTGATGAGGATGAGCCTAATCCTCTGGCTAAGGGAATATCAGAAACCATTTTCAAACGGTGGGGGGGTAAGTCTGGTGCAACTGCTAAAGCTGTTGTTAACAGCAAATTGCTCTCGTCATTCGGCACGCCCTCTAAGTCATGCTCAATAAACCAGTGATCACTCTTTTCTAAGACCTCGACCGTTAAGTAAGCTGTCACGGCAAGACCAATCGAGTCGAATCCCGGCCCTAAATTAGCGGAGGTTGCTGGTACGGTAATCTTCATACTATTCTCCTAACACTTTAAAGGTATTGGCTAAGGTAAAAGCCTCCGAAGCCTTAATCGCATCAGTGATGTCTTTTAGCTGGTGACGTGTAATGCCATGAGTGATGACCGTAATCGTCGCCTTGCCTCCTTCAGCCTTATCTTGTAAGACCTGATCAAACGAAATATGGTACTGCTCAAACAACTGTGCCAAATGTGACAGTTGACCTGGCTCATCACTTGCTGCTACTGCGAAATAATAAGAACTAACCACTTCCTCAGGAGATGCCAAACGACATGGGCGATGATAAGCATTAAACGGTTTAGCAGGTGCTTTTGCCATAATCTGACGCCCAATCTGCATGACATCTGCCATGACAGAGGTAGCTGTTGGCTTTTGACCTGCCCCTGGCCCATAATACATCGACTGACCAATGCCAATGGATTCGACAAACACAGCGTTCATAACATCGCTAACTGCTGCCAAAGGATGATTTAGAGGAACAAAGGTTGGCACTACTTCTGCCCAAAGTCCAGATGGTCTTTCTTGTAAATCACCAATCAATTTAATCACATAGCCCATTTCTTTAGCGGCAGCTACATCTGCTGACCTAATAGCTGTGATGCCTTGGTGATGAATCACATCAAAATCAATCGTCATCCCAAAAGCAAATTGGCTTAAAATAGCTACTTTATAGGCGGCGTCAATACCTTCCACATCATTGGTGGGGTCGCTCTCTGCATAACCCAAGGCTTGAGCCTGTGACAAAGCCTCGTCATAAGCCCAACCTTCATCCACCATCTTGGTTAACATGTAATTAGAAGTACCGTTCAAAACGCCTAAAAGACGCGTGATTTTATCTGAGATAAATGACTGAGAAAGCGTTCTTAAAATAGGGATACCGCCTGCCACAGCTGCCTCATAGGCAAAGAAGAGACCTTTTTCATTGGCCAATGACACTAACTGCTGACCATGAACCGCAATTAAATCCTTGTTGGCTGAAACCACATGCTTTCCTGCAGCAAGAGCTTGTTGGATATAAGATTTAGCAGGCTCGATACGCCCAATCAACTCGACCACAATCGCAATCGCATCATCAGATAAAATGGCATCAATAGAGGTTACAAAATCATAATCATGACCAGCCGCTCTTAAACGGGCAGCATCTTCCTCAGTCTTCACTAAAACCTTACTAATCTCAATATCACAACCTGTCAACGAACTGATTTTATCATGATTGTCTGCCAATAAAAAGGGCAGACCACTTGCAACTGTTCCAAAACCAAGTAAACCAATCTTAATAGCCATCTTACACCTCATCGTCTTTTATGTTCATTATAACTCCTAGTATAGCAAAATATCGTTACGCTTGGCAATCATCCTAACCCCCTCATATATGGTATAATGAAGCAAACAAATAAGGAGTCTCTTATGAAACGTCACGCATCTACTCTTATACTGATTTTCATGTTGACCCTGACAGTCATCACTGGTTTGTACTGGTTCTTAAAACCAGCCGCAAAGACAGATTCACCATCAAAAACAAGTCTTCAACCATCGCAAACCCTTACCAAAGAAAGCACCAGCTGGACTGGGCAAGATCAAACTGTTCGCATTCCAATTCTCATGTACCATGCCATTCATGACATGGCTCCAGAAGAAAGTGCCAGTGCTAATTTGATTGTGGCTCCTGAGCTTTTTGAGCAGCAGATTAAGGCACTAGCTGGTAATGGTTACTACTTTTTAACCCCAGAAGAAGCCTATCAAGCTCTCACAACCAATACACTGCCGCAGAAAAAGGTGGTCTGGCTAACCTTTGATGATGGCAACGCTGACTTCTACACACATGCCTACCCAATTCTCAAAAAATACAAAGCTAAAGCCACTAACAATATCATCACTGGGTTTGTCCAAAATCAGTATGCAAGCAATCTAACGGTCAAGCAGATGCTTGAAATGATGAAACATGGCATGTCCTTTCAGGCACACACCGTGAATCATCCTGATTTAAGTGTCAATACTAGAGAGATGCAGATGATAGAGTTAACGGAATCACGGCACTTCCTCAACGAGCAACTAAAGCAAGAGACGATGACCATCGCCTATCCTTCAGGAAGATATACTCAAGAAACCCTAGCATTAGCTCAAGAAGCTGGCTACAAACTAGGATTAACCACCAATGAAGGGCTTGCCAGTGCTGATGACAGCCTCTTGTCTCTCAATCGTGTCCGTATTTTACCAACAACCACTCCAGAGCAGCTACTAAGTCAAATAAACGGGGATTAAAAAAAGTCAGCTTAGCTTAGGCGCTAAGTTGACTTTTTATGTATTGATACCCCTTATCCCAAAACAAGAGCATCGTCATTGAGCTGTTGTCCTGAATTTTTATGGAAGAGATCCATAAGCTGAGCCACCGTCAAGTTTTTCTTCTCTTCACCCTTGACATCAACCACAATCTTACCTTGGTATAACATCACTAATCGATTACCATATTCAATAGCATGTTCCATATTATGCGTAATCATCAAAGTCGTAAGCCCTTGTTCTTCCACTACTTTTTTCGTCAAAGCCATCACCATATCACTGGTTTTAGGGTCGAGGGCCGCGATATGCTCATCCAAGAGTAAAATATCTGGTCGAATCAAGGTTGCCATCGCTAGGGTCAAAGCTTGGCGCTGACCACCTGACAAAAATCCTGCATCGGTTTTCAAACGATTCTCAAGACCAAGACCAAGTTCTTTGAGGGATTCTTTAAAGATTTCACGTTCTTTATCCGTAACTGCCTTTTTGAAAATACTGCGTTTTTTACCACGGAGGTAGGCAATGGCTAGGTTTTCTTCGATGGTCAAGTTGGTTGCTGTTCCCATGCGAGGGTCTTGGAAAACACGGCTAATGTGCTTAGAGCGTGCTTCGACAGACTCTTTTTTGATGGATTTACCATTCAAGAGAATATCCCCTTCATCCATTTGCACAACCCCTGCTATGGTATTCAATAAGGTTGACTTACCGGCACCATTCCCACCAATAATCGAGATAAAATCCCCTTCTTCAACGTCTAAATTCAAGCCACGAAGAACATGATTTTCATTGATAGTGCCTTTTTCAAAAATTTTATGAACATTTTGCAAGCTAAGTAATGCCATCTTATTTGTCCTCCGTTAGTGATTTAGATGATTTGACACCCAATTTCGCCCGAATCTCTGGAATATACAAGATAAGTGCCAACAAAATAGCGGAAACCAATTTGATCATTTGGGCATCCACATTGGCTGTCAAAATAATCACAATAATCAAACGGTAAATGACAGAACCCATGATAATGGAAACCAGACGTTTCCCCAATGACAGATGCTTGATGATAACTTCTGCTAAAATGACTGAGGCAAGACCAATGATAATGGTACCAACCCCCATATTCAAGTCCGCATAGCCATTATTCTGAGCCAAAAGGGCACCTGCCAAAGCAATGAGACCATTACCAATCATATAACCTAAAACCTTCATCTGGTTGACGTTGATACCATTGGCCTGCCCCATATAGATATTATCTCCTGTTGCTCGAAGCGATAAGCCCAGTTGGGTGTTTAAAAAGAGCATCAGCGATAAGATAACTAAGGTAATAAAAATCATACCGATAATAATCACAGCCGTTGTCTTCCCAAGCCCCATGTCCTGAAACATGGTAACCAAGGTCGGCTGCATAGAGAGGGAAACATTAGAGCGTCCCATGATGAGGAGATTGGTTGAGTACAAGCCGGTCAAGGTAATAATCCCTGTCAACAAAGGAGGAATTTTCATCTTAGTATGCAGAAATCCTGCCACTAAGCCAACCAACATCCCGCCAGCTAAGCCAGCTAAGGTTGCCAAAATAGGATTCCAACCATTTAGAATGGCAACCGATGCAACAGCTGCTCCCATGGGAAAAGAGCCCTCTGCAGACAAATCGGCGATATCCAAGATACGAAAGGTAATAAACACCCCGATAGCCATGATGGACCAAAGCAAACCTTGAGAAATACTTGATAATACTATATCTATCATCTTATGTTCCTTTTTCTAATTTTAATTTTTATCTTCAATAGGACTCATATCAATACCGAGTAATTTTGCCATCTTATCATTCACCTTAACAGTAAGATTTTCAGGTGATTCCACTGGCACCTCTGATGCCTTATCACCTTTTAAGATACGAACAGCTTGGCGAGCCGTTTGACGCCCTAATTCCTCAAAATCTGGACCGTATGAGAAAAGAGCACCTTTATCCACCAAATCAGCATTTGCTGCGTAAACTGGAATTTTCATTTCTTTAGACAAGTCTGTCACAAGAGTGATTGAGCTATCAATCAAGTTATCCGTTGGCATGTAGAGAACCTGCGTTTGGGACATCAAAGCACGCGTGGTATCTTGAACATCGTTGGTTGATGAGATGCCTTTTGTGATAACTTCGATACCCTCTTTTTTAAATTCTTTTTGAGCTTCTTTAACTTGCACTTCTGAATTGCGTTCATTTGTCGTGTACATGATGCCTACTTTTTTCAAGTTTGGCATTACCTTCTTCAACAATTCAATCCGTTTCTTTGTCGGTGCCAAATCAGTCGTTCCAGTGACATTACCGCCAGGCTTTTTCAAGCTCTTAACCAATTTTGCTGACAAAGGATCGGTCACCGCTGTAAAGGTTACAGGAACCTCTTTGGAAGCCGCTGAAAGGGCCTGAGCTGCTGGCGTGGCAATCCCCAGTACGAGGTCATTGTCCTTCACTAACTTTTCAGAGATGGTTTGCAGGTTGGATTGATCCCCTTGAGCATTTTGGTAATCAATGATGATATTATCACCCTCTTTGTAACCTTCCTTAGCTAATTCATCCACAAAACCTTTACGGGCAACATCCAAGGTTTCAAACTCGACATATTGAAGAATACCGATGTGCTTAGCATCCTTTGCAGCTTTTTCCGAAGACTGCGAGCAGGCTGCTAATAACAAAGTTGCCGCTGCCAAACCAAACATAACTTTAAACCGTTTTTTCATCCTAAAACTCCTTTATTCATCTATTGATCAAAAATGACCGCCAACTTATCATATACAAAAAAACCGATTAGAAACGATCTAACCAGTTTTTAGGCGCATGCGATAATCCTAAAAATAGCCGGTTAGATGATACTATCTAATCGGCTAAGTTACAATCGAAAAATGCTTTAGCCTCATAGATACAAACTGGTAACGTTTGTATCCATAAGGTACAAACGTCTATCTAAAGAAACTAAAGTAATAATATGAGTTTGCTTGAGCCATAATGGCAGACGTTTGTCTTAGCATTCGTCGTTCTCCTTGTTATATGATGGTTATGATTTTACAGTAAACCAAATCTTTTGTCAATACATTTTGTTGGATTTTTTAAAAGATTATTAATTATCTCTATATCCCCTCACTGCTTCTATAAAGTTTCGACCGTTTGAAGGCTTTACGAAATAGTGGTTCACTTCCATACACTGCTCATAACGGTTCATTGCCATTACAAAAGATGCCTCTGTACAGAAAATCGCTTTATTTCTAACTAGTTTTCTTCAATACTTGACACATCAATATCTAGGGCTTTTGCCATATCCTTATTCACCACGACGTCCAAGGTCTCTGGATATTCCGCAGCAATTGATGAAGCCTTCTTACCTTTCAAGACTTCAACTGCCAATTTAGCCGTTTGCTCACCAAGCTTTTCGTAGTCTGGGCCGTAAGAAAAGAGAACACCACCAGCAACCATGTCAGCAGAACCGCCTACCACTGGCACTTTAGTCTCTTTAGATAAGTCACTTAAAAGGGTGATGGCACTTGCAATTGTATTATCCGTCGGAACAAACACCACATCCACATCTTTCATCAAGGCTTTAGCAGTATCTTGAACATCATTGGTTGACGAGATGCCCTTTGTCACTACCTTAATCCCTGCTTTTTTAAACAAGGCTTGCGCTTCTTCGACCTGTACTTCTGAATTACGCTCACTGGTCGTGTACATGATACCAACTGTCTTAGCCTTTGGCAAAACTTTTTGAACCAAGTCAACTTGTTTGTCGATCGGTGACATATCACTTGTTCCCGTTGCCATACCTCCTGGCTCTTTCATGCTTTTAACCAACTTTGCAGAAACAGGATCGGTTACCGCGGTGAATAAAATAGGTATATCTGACGTTGCTGCTACCAAGGCTTGCGCTGCAGGAGTCGCAATGCCAAGCACGACATCATTGCCCTTAATCAATTTCTCAGAAATAGATTGGAGATTGGATTGATCCCCTTGAGCGTTTTCGTAAGCGATGGTAATATCTTTGCCATCCTCGTACCCCTCAGCAGCTAAGCCTTTTTCAAAACCTTTACGCGCTGCTGTGAGCGACTCATGCTCAACATATTGCAAAATACCAACCTTAGGAAGGTCCTTAGAACTTTCTTTAGTGCCCGTTTGCGAACAAGCTGTCAATAAAAGTGCTGCTGCGCCAAGCGTTACAAGTGTTTTTAGTGATTTTTTCAATGTCATATCCTCCTCTTTCATAATGACAATTACAATGATAAAGATTATTCTTGCCTAGAAAATCTTCGTTAACCATAAACAAAAGCCAGCTAGATGATGTCTAACTGGCTACACTGGCTTTGCAAAAAGCCTATATCTGAGTTATGAAACCTGACCAGTTAGATGATAATCTAATCAGCCAAGTCAACAGGAAAATGCTTTAGCTTCATAGATACAAACTTGCGCACCGTTTGTACCTAAGAGCTACAAACGGTTATCTAAAGAAACTAAAGTAAAAGAATGAAACTTGATTAGTAACGTTTAACCGATTTAAAAGCATTCCTATTCTCCTTCGTTTATGATTGTTAACAGTATAATATGGAAACACTATATTGTCAACACTTTTTTGAGATTTTTTGATAATTCAGATTAATAAGTTAATTCTTGAAAGTTGTAGTTTCAACACAAATCTAGAAGTTAGTCTGAGACAAGAAAATAAGGTAGAACTTAATATGGGAGACGTTTTAAAAAGGCAACAGTTTTCTATACACTTGTTATAAAGTGTATTTGATTAGGCGATGATTCTAAGGGTCATAGGTGTTTGGTAATTGAGACTACTATGAATACGGTGATCGTTCCACCAATGAGTGTAGTCTCTTGTCTTGATGGCAAGTTCTTCCAGTGTTGACAATGGTTCTTGATAAACAAACTCAATCTTGAAAGCCTGGTAGGTGCTTTCAGCCACGGCATTGTCATAAGGACAACCTGCTTGACTGAGTGTTCGTTTGATATCAAAGGCTGTAGGCACATACCCAATTAAGGCATTATCAAATTCTTTCCCTCTATCAGATTTCTTGCTCTGTACCTAGACTTACTTTCTATGAAAATACTTTTAATCTTTTCTTCCAGTTCCATTTCTGATCCAGGTTCAACGGATTTATAATAATAGCTGGATCGTGGAATTCCCAGAAAACGACACCTAGCAGAGACACTGTACTTATCTTTGTTAGCAGTAATTACCTGTTTTGTCGTACCATAATCATTGCTGCTTACTTTAGGATATCATTCTCCATCTAAAGCCACTTATTGCGTTTTCTGAGGGCAATCAGTTCACCTTGTTCAGCCGTCAGCTTATCCAGCGTTTTAAATGAGCCAGTTGTTTTGGATTGTTTCACCCACTTATCGAAGGTTGAAGGGGTTAATTCCTATTCTCTGATAATCTCGCTACGTTTTTTCCTCTGCATCATGTAAATCAACGATTTGTTGTTTGAAATCATCCGTGAAGTGACGACGTGATTTTCTAGACATAAGCTTCTCCATTTCTTAGTCTTAGTGTAACCGATTCAGTAATCAAACTTTCTTTATATTTCCAAAATACATAGTAAACACCACCAGAAACCACTACAAATACCGTTAATACAATAATCAGAAAAAAACTCTCAAAGATGATATTTCCGTTTAAAACACTATCAACTTTACTAATAACCACATTCGTTATCATTTTGTTAATAAGTGAAATGATAATCAATAATAATGCTCCAAAAAAATGGCATAACAGCTGTAATAAACATCATTTTAACGACGTTAAAGATAACATTTTGAAAGGCAGTAATAAATGATAAAATCGCAGAAAGTGGAAAAGCAACCATAAAAATGAGAAACGTTAGGACAGCTAAAAATTTCAAAAAATAGACAAATAATATTGGAATAGGTAATATTATAGCTTTGAATATCATTATTAAAACAAAACCCGCGTTGTAAAATGAAGTGCAACAAAAAGACATGTTCGTCTGATATACTAGAATTCCCAAACTCAGTATAGAAAGCAGATGAACATGTCCAACACTCATTCTACCAGAAAATCGACCTATTTCCATCTAACGTGGTGAAATCACTGCTTATCTTAACGTGGGAAAGAAACCAGTTGAGACTGCTCGGCTCTTGGGGCGTCACCTTTCTACAATCTGTCGAGAAATCAGACGTGGTTCAGTAAATCAGGTACAGGACAAGAATGGGAAACGAACCTATTTCGCTGATAGTAGACAACGTACCTATGAAACCAAGCGTCACAAGTGTTCTTGTCTCAAGTTGAATGCCTGCTCCACTAGGTTCATTGAACAATTAGGAGATGCCTTGAAAGCTAACATCTGCCGAAGATGGTTCTTGGCAAGAAAACTAAAAGTGAAGCTGTTATTTTGACTTTGGTAGAGCGCCAGACACGCTATGCAGTGGGCGTTAAGCTAGAAGACAAACAGTCTCACACCATTAATAGTGCTATAAGACATCTCACCAGTCTGTATCCTATTGTATCCATCACAGCAGATAATAGTTCTGAATTTAGTTTACTCTCAGGCTTGGAGACTGTTGATGTTTACTTTGCACATCCATATTCTTCACATAAGAGAGGTTCAAACGAGAACTTCAATGGCCTTCTCAGAGAATATGCCCCTAAAGACGTCTCGCTTCACTCACTAACCTCTGAAGAATTGGACAATGATATCACTGCCATCAATGAGCGCCCAAGACGACTTCTTCAGTATCAATCCTCAAAATTTCTGTTTGGGCTAGCCCAAACAGCTTAACCTCTGGAACTCTAGTTATCAATGAACGTGTTGCTCTTAACTTGACAACGTGCGGAATTAAAAGATTAGAGGTAGAGGCACAAAAAAATCGAGCCTTAGCCCGATTTTTTCGTATGTGCTTATTTAGCAACTGGGTAAACAGATACTTGTTTTTTATCGCGTCCTTTACGCTCGAAACGCACAACACCTTCAACCTTAGCAAAAAGGGTGTCATCTCCACCACGACCCACGTTAACACCTGGGTAGATGTGTGTTCCGCGTTGACGGTAAAGGATAGATCCACCTGAAACAGTTTGACCATCTGCAGCTTTAGCGCCTAGGCGTTTCGCTTGCGAATCACGTCCGTTTGATGTAGAACCTCCACCTTTTTTGTGGGCGAAAAGTTGCAAGTTAGCAAGATTCATTTTTAACATAATGTTTGTCCTCTCTTTAGTTAATTGAGCACAACCCTTGTTGTAACAAATTCAGAAGAATGTTCAGCAAGATTTGTCATACTCAGGAGAAAGGCCTCAAATAATAATTGAGCCTTCTCATTCCTTAAGTCAGCTACGGTTGGTAAAACCACCTTCATGTAGCCACCATCAATCTCATCGATGATTACCTCTGGCATGCAGCTTGTTAAAACCTCTAAGGCATTAACTAAGTTCATCGAAAGAGCTGAAACAGCTGCACACACGATATCATAACCAAATTCACCACTACCAGCATGTCCTGTCAACTCAACGCTAACAAGACCCTGATTGGAACGAATAAAGGTTGATTGAATCATTAGAATTAAGCGTTGATAGCGTTGATAACAACTTTAGTATAAGGTTGACGATGACCTTGTTTACGGTGGCTACCTTTTTTAGGTTTGTACTTGTAAGAAACAACTTTTCTTTGTTTCCCTTGTTTTTCGACAGTACCAACAACAGTAGCTCCTTCAACAAGTGGAGTACCAACTTTAGTTGTTTCACCACCAACAAGAACAACTTCGTTAAAAGTTACTTCTGCTCCAGCTTCAACGTCGAGTTTTTCAACGTAGATGGCTTGACCTACTTCAACTTTAACTTGTTTACCACCAGTTTTGATGATTGCATATGTGCTCATAATGCACCTCCTATAAAAATATTAGTCGAGGTTTCCCTCTGTGAAGACTCGCCTAGATTGCGAGGCTAACGCCTACTTGAACAATGTTCGCGCGGTTGCACAGGACGTGCACTTAGTCAACAGTCATATACTATCACAAGAGATTAAGAAAAGCAAGAAATTTATTGGCTTTTACAGCATTTTTTATCAGAAAATTGGTCATACAAGTCATCACCACTGCAAACCAACATGCTCCTTCATTTCTTGATAGGCTATATCCACTTTTTCTTGCAAGGACGGGCTTATATCCTGACGATACTTACCTCCTTTGATAAAATCCTCTAAGACCATCACACGATAGTCGTACAATTCATAACCTTCTGGCGCAAAGCTGCCTTTAGGTGTTGCTTCAACTAAAGTCGGGTGAGCTTTAGCCATTTTGAGGATGGTTCGTTTACCAGATTTTTCAAACATAAGGTCCATCAAGACTCCACGCTCAGGCCATTTATCTTCCATGATTTCCTGTCTTTGGTTGGAAATGAAATTCCCCATAGAGTAGATAATCAATTTCTTTTCACCGTTTTTTGTGAGTATTTCAGCTGGTTCAACGACGTGAGGATGACCACCAAGCACCACATCTGCTCCCCAGTCAATCATTTGACGATATAACTTTTCTTGCTCTTTTGTAGGCGTCAGGCGATACTCAGTCCCCATTTGGGGCATGACAATGGTCACATCAGCCTTCTTTTCCGCTGCTTTTAGTTCCGCCTTTATTTTGGATAGATTCAAGTCCGATAGGTGTCGACTATAGTCTTCTGATGTGAGATTAGCATCCATACCATTAAAGCCATAAGAATAAGCCAAGATAGCAATTTTAATACCATTCACTTTTTTTATCAAAAGGCTTTCCTTAGAACGGTCGGTATCATAAACCCCAAGGGTATCAATCCCAAGTTGATTAAAGATTTTCTTGGTATTGAGCGCGCCTGATAAGCCTGAGTCCAAAATATGATTGTGAGCCAAATCCATGACATCATAGCCTGTCTTCTTCAACGTTTCAGCAATGCTCTCAGGAGCATTGAAAAGAGGATAGCCAGACAAGGGGTAATTGGGGGAAATCGTGCCTTCAAAATCACCAAGCGCTAGGTCAGCACTGGAGATACGCTCTTTGACATAAGTAAAATAAGGGTCAAAATTATAGCTACCGTCTGGCTGTAGGGCACTCGCATACAAGACATTGTGAAGGAGGATATCACCATTAGCAAGAACACGTGCGGTCTTTACCTCTGACGATGGTTTCTTGGTCTTAGAAACAGCCGACAAATGATAAACATCATAGAGTCCTCCCAGTCCAATAGCCGCTGCTAAAACAATGAAACAAGCTCTCTTGACCAAACCTAGTGATTTCATAAAAACACCTCCTAAGACCAGTATAGCACAATCAGAGGTAGATGAAAACAGCGCTTTCAAACAACATCCAACCAGTTGGCTGCCCTTCTTACTGTTTAAAAATTAAAAAACCACCCCAAAATGGGGTGGTAAATCCTACTAATGATTAGAATTTTTTACGTTTGCGAGCTGCTTCTGATTTACGTTTACGTTTAACAGATGGTTTTTCATAGTGTTCACGTTTACGTGCCTCTTGAAGAGTACCAGCTTTAGTCACAGAACGTTTGAAACGACGAAGCGCATCATCGAGTGATTCATTTTTACGTACGACTGTTTTTGACATTGATTTCACCTCCTCAAGATAAGATACCATTTAAACGGTCCTAACCATTATACTGTAAAGAGTCTATATTGGCAAGATATTTATGACGATTTCTCAAAAATTTTTGCAAGGCGTTGCTGCAAGGCTGGCAAGACTTTTTCAGCAAACCAAGGGTGCTTGCTCAACCAAATATTATTTCTAGGCGACGGATGAGGGAGCGGAAAATAGGTTGGCAGATAATCCTGGTAATCCTGAACCCGTTGCGTCAAGGTCTTGTGATCCGCTAAATAATAATCCTGTGCTGCTTTTCCGATTAAGAGGGTCAGTGCAATATCTGGCATTTGGGCAATCATCTGAGCATGCCATTTAGAGGCCTGATTCTGACGAGGAGGCAAGTCCCCGGATTTTCCTGGACCAGGAAAATAGAAATCCATCGGTAAGATGGCAATTTGACCAGATTGATAGAAAAAGCACTCATCGACCTTTAACCATTGTCTTAGGCGATCACCACTGGGGTCTTGGAACAATTGCTGACGCTCTTGGGCCTTAAGACCTGGTGCTTGCCCAATGATTAAGAGTTTTGCCCTTTCATCAACTTGAAACAAGGGGTCGATACCTGCTTTGGTATAAGATCGATTGCTGTCATCATTTCGGATTAGTTGGCGATAATCTTGCATCCTCTTTCTCCTTTTTTATCCTCAATTAGCCACTTTTTAAAGCCTAGAAGCTGCAATAGTTCTGCCATGCTAGAGAATCCGTGGGCTGATATTTCGGCTGGTTGATAGTCATCTGTGACCATCTAAGGTTGACCAAGTTCATTTATCGAAATGCTGCTTTAAGCAACCTCAAATTGGGCATTATACAAATCTGCGTAGAAGCCATCAGCTGCCATTAGCTCTTGGTGATTACCTTGCTCAATGATATTACCATCCTTCATGACCAAGATTAAATCTGCATTTCGGATGGTGGAGAGGCGGTGGGCAATCACAAAGGAAGTACGACCTTCCATCAGTTTATCCATAGCATGTTGAATCAACTCTTCTGTACGTGTATCAACTGATGAAGTTGCTTCATCAAGGATTAAGAGAGGGGCGTCTTTTAACAAGGCTCTAGCAATGGTTAAGAGCTGTTTTTGTCCAACAGACAGAGTTAAGGTATCATCCAACACACTATCATATCTCTTAGGCAAGGTCATGATAAAATGATGCACACCAACAGCCTTAGCTGCTGCAATCACTTGTTCATCCGTAATCTGTTCTTGGTTATAAATGAGATTTTCTTTAATCGTTCCCTCAAATAACCAGGTGTCTTGAAGCACCATCGAAAAAGCATCGTGGACTTCTTCGCGTGTCATGTCCTGGGTATTAACTTGGTCGATACTGATGCTACCACTGTTAATCTCGTAAAAGCGCATAAGGAGGTTGACAATGGTGGTTTTTCCAGCACCAGTTGGACCGACTATCGCAATTTTTTGACCAGGCTTAGCTTGGGCAGAAAAATCTTTAATAATAGTTTTATCCTTAGTGTAGCCAAAGGTTACATGCTCAAAATCAACTTGTCCTTTAATCCTTGGCAGCTGTTTGATTTTGTCTGATTCATCTGCCATCTCAGGAGCATTTAGAAACTCAAAAACACGTCCCATGGTCGCTGATACGGTTTGCATTTGTGTACCTGCCTGAGCAATTTGGGATAGGGGTTGTGAAAAAATACGGACATAGGTCATAAAAGCAACAACGGTCCCCATAGTAATATCACCATCAAGAACCAGCTTAGCCCCCACTAAACAGACCATAACATAGCCAAAGTTACCGATGAACTGCATCATTGGCATCATAATACCAGAAAAGAATTGCGATTGCCACATGCTACGATAGAGCTTCTGATTGAGATTTTCAAAGTCAGCCTTGGCTTGATAGCGAGCGTTATAGGAAATGACAATATTATGACCCGAGTAGGTCTCTTCTACATAGCCGTTGATAGCAGCCAGGTTATCTTGTTGGCGTTTAAAAAAGGGTTGGCTTTTCACCATAATTGCCATACTGAGGATAAAACCAACTAAGACAGAGCCGATAGCCGTAGCCGCCATAACGCCATTGGTTTTAATCATCATGATGATAGCTCCTATCAAAAGAACACTGGATGAGACCAAAGTGGTCAAACTTTGATTGAGAGCCTGAGTCATATTATCAACATCGTTGGTCACACGAGACAGCGTATCACCTTGGGAATGGCTATCAAAATAGGCGAGGGGCACCCGATTGATTTTCTCAGCTATCGCTGCACGCATTCGCTTTGAAAACTGCTGAATCATGGTAGCGATAATAAAACTTGCTGAGTAGCCTAAGATAGCACCTGCACCATAAAGGAGGGCCAGATGAAAGCCAATCTCTCGGATTTTACCCATATCAATCTTGGTAAGCAGACCTTGGGTAATCACATCTGTCATTTCTTTGAGTTTGTCTGGACCAAATACGGTCACCACACTGGAAAAGACGGTGAAGATGAGGGCCAATACAAAGATGAAGCGATAACCTTTCAAAAAGGGAAGAGACTGGCTAATCAATGATTTTTTCTTAGTTTCCATTTTCCAATTCCTCCTTAGAAAGCTGTGAATAAGCAATTTCTTGGTAAACTGAATTGCTTGCTAATAATTCCTTGTGGGTACCTTGCCCCACTACTTTTCCTTGGTCTAAAACCAAAATCTGATCGGCATCCATAATGGTTGAGATACGTTGGGCAACAATCAATTTTATCATTTGACGCGTCTTCTGACTCAAGGCATGACGTAAGATACGGTCTGTCTTGTAATCCAAGGCTGAAAAAGAGTCATCAAAAATGAGCACCTCAGGCTTGCGTGCCAAGGCACGCGCAATTCCCAAGCGTTGCCTTTGTCCTCCTGAAAAATTAGTCCCACCTTGAGCCACTTCAGTGTCCAGTCCATCCTCTTTTTGCTCAACAAAGGCTTTTGCCTGTGCCAAATCAAGAGCTTCCCAAATTTGCTCATCGTTTAGAGGGCTTTGGCTACTCTCGCCCAAAGCGATATTTGAGCGAATGGTTCCACTAAACAGCACTGCTTTTTGCGGAATGTAACCCACTTTATTATTGAGGTCATCATGACTATATTCTCTAATATCAACCCCGTCAAGTAAGATAGCTCCCGAACTCACGTCATAAAAACGCGGCAACAGATTGACCAAACTGGATTTACCCGAACCTGTTGAACCGATAAAAGCAACTGTTTCACCTGCTGAAGCGGTAAATGACACGTCTTCAACAACAGCTTCAGAATCTTCAGCGTATTTGAAGGAAACATGACGGTATTCAACACGACCTTTTGAGCCATTACCTTGTTGGGATTGGCGTTTGAAAAGAACACTTGGACTAAGTGCCAAGACCTCATTGATACGACCAGCCGACACCAGAGCACGAGGCAAAATAATAAAGATAGCTGCCATCATCATAAAGCCCAAAACAACCTGCATCGCATAAGAGGAGAACACGACCATATCACTAAAGACCGAAATCCGCTCTTGAACGCTTGCCTTGGCTGCCGCTTGAGAGGTCATTGTGATACTGATGTCATCAATCATCTGGGCACCAATCCAGTAAATAGCCAAAGTCAACCCGCTAGAAACAACTGTCATCACTGGATTCATCAAGGCAAACAGGCGACTCACAAAAAGATTCAGACGCGTCAAGGCATCATTTTGCTTGAAAAACTTCGCATCTTGATAGGCTTCCGCATTGTAAGCCCGTACCACACGAATTCCTGATAAGGTTTCACGTGTTGTACTATTCAAACCATCCGTGTAGGCTTGAACCTTTTGCAATCGCGGAAAAGCAAATACCAATAATACTGCAAGCAGTAGCATCACAATACCCACTGCGGCCATGACAGACCACGTCCAAGCACTGCTTTTTCCCCAGATTTTAGTCAGGGCCCAAGCAGCCATTATTGGCCCTCGTGTCACCACCTGCATTCCCATAGTTATCATGATTTGTAACTGAGTCAAATCGTTGGTGGTACGCGTCAAAAGACTAGGAACCGAAAACTGCTTAATTTCCGCATCTGAGTAGTCCATCACTTGATTAAAAATATCAGAGCGTAGACGGGTGGTAAAGCTAGCCGCCGTACGCGCCGCTAAAAAACCGACACAAATTGCCATCACAAAACTGCCTAGAGACAGGGCTAACATCTTCCATCCAGGTTCCATAATATCAGCAGTTGTTGTTCCCTTTTCTTGAAGCAACCTTGTGATATTGGACATGTAGGAAGGGGTCTCGATATCCATCCATACCGCTAAGCAAATAAAAACGGTGCTTAAGGCAATCATCGACCACTCTTTAGCATTTAATCGCTTTAACAGATTAACCATTACTTGTTCTCCTTATAATTTTTCAGATTTTGAGTCAATTGATGAAGTACCTTCTCCACAACCTGGCCGTCTTCTGGAGTGATGCCCACAAACAGTTGACTAAATAACTCCTGGTGGAAACGCTCTAAGGGCTCAATTTTTGAAATGCCCTCATCTGTCAGGCGCAATCGTTTATAGCGCTTATCATTCTCTGACGTCTCCAAATGGATATAGCCATTTTTTGCCATCCGCTTGACCAGATTGCTGGCCACCGACTTGGAAATGTGCAACTTCTGCTCTATGTCCTTGATAAAAATAGCGTCTTCCTGATGCTTATACAAATAATAGAGCACTTTTCCTTGAGGACCTGTCAAGTTTTCAAGTTCATACTTTTGGGCAATATTACCAGCAGCATGCTCCAAATCAGTCACAAGCGCTTTAAAAGCCTGCAATGGATTCTCCATAACCTGTCCTTTCATCTCTTAAAATCCTAATAATCCATTATAGTTCTCCTAAGAACTATTGTCAAGAATAAGGTGACATCAAAACTTTCCTTTACTAAAGAGCCAAGAATCACCAACAAAATAACGCTTAGACAAGCCTAAGCGTTAGCTTCATATTAAGTTTCAGCCGTAAATTGCCAGCCATCATCATGATAAATCATCTGCTTGCTCATCCCACCATCAACGGTAATGGTTTGACCAGTGATAAAGCTAGCCTTATCAGAAGGCTAAAAAGAGACTGATGTTGGCAATATCTTCTGGAACTCCCACACGTTTAACAGGGTGTTGAAGCCTATCTGCCTCTTCTTGGCTATCCTCGTGGGTATCAATCCAACCAGGAGCGATAGCATTTACACGACCCTTGCGGGCCAAAGACATGGCTAGGGCATGGGTCAAAGACGTAATGCCACCTTTAGCTGCAGCGTAAGACTCCGTCTGCGGTTGACTTTGAGCAAATCGCGTGGAAGATAAATTGATGATGCCGGCATCTTTCGTAAAGTAGGGTGCAAATAGCTTACTGAGATAAAAGGGAGCTGTGACACCAATCGTCAGCGCCTTTTGAAAGTCCTCAAAACTAGCTTGTTCTAAACCAAGCATAGGCGGTAAGGCATTGTTCACCAGCACATCAATACGACTATACTCTTCAATCAGACCACCAGCGAACCGCTCAAGTGTCTCTTTATCGCCAACAAAATGATTACCAGGAGCAATATCAATGATTGCCACATTGGCTCCCGCTTATTTAAAAGTCTCTCCTGCCGCTTTCCCTATGCCCTGAGCACCACCGGTTATAACGACCACTTTATTGTGAAATGACATCTCAGTTCCCTCCTTAATCCTCCGACAATGTCTTAGAGACAGCTTGACCAGTCACAAACATGGTAAAAGAGGCTTGGGCAATAGCTTGCTCTAATTGATTCATAATACTAACTTCAATGATTTTCGTCTGGCGACCATTGTGAAGACAAGTTCCTTCTACCCGAAGAGTGTCTCCTAACCGTCCTCCCTTCATGTAGTGAATATTGGACTGCATGGTCACTGCCTCACTCCCCAAAGAGAGGCAGGTCAGACCAGCCACCTGATCACAAAGCGTAAAGAGATAGCCACCATGGGCATTACCATAATAATTAAGAGACTTTTCAACAATTTCAGTGGCAACAAGAATATGCCCCTCTTCTTCCAGAAGCAAATCATAATTTTCAAATACTCTGATTTCGTGTAATTTATCTAGCATAGCACTTCCTTTGCTTAATCGTGTTATAGACTTATTATAACATGATAAAAAGCAAGAAGATAGTTTCTTCTTGCCAGTACCTATTTCCAGCAAGCTCATCAGGATAATCAATCTTCAAGAGCAGCTTAACGAATGACTTCTTGGTATCGCTCAGTTGTTTCGACATTGGCTGCCTTGGTTTGCTTAGCTAGCAAATCCGTTAACAATTCTGGTTTGTCAGCTAATGCCTTCAAGACTCGATTCATACCAGCAACATCTCCGCTAGCAAAGGTATTCTCTGCTGCTGTGTATAATGGATTGTGTCTCGTGTTTTCAAAGGCTAAAATGAGCATATTATTTTCAAAGGCTGCTCGAATTGCTGATAGAATTTCATTGCCTTGATTAATATCAAGATAGTAATCACAAGTGGCAAAGAGACGACCCACCTGCTGCTGGCTGATATTAGGATACAAGCTAACATTACGATAACGTCCCATATTCATTAACTTACTAGACATCTCAGTAATGGCACCAATATGGAAATGATAGGCCATTTGTTGGCTCACCAGCTCCTCAATCCCCTCTAGTTGATCAGAATTTGTCAAAATCAAGATTTCTTTACGACGGGTATTTGGGCGTTTAAATGGATATAAGAAACCAAGGAAGGCTGTTTTTAGGGCTTGTTTTGGAGTCATCAATGCCTGCATTTTGTCGTAAACAACCTGCTGCTGCACCACTACTTTGGTCTGACGACGTGTCGCTTCATACAATAAGGTCATGTTTCCTGGAAGACTCTCAGCAATGGGTTCTTGCCAAAAAAGGACATCTTGACCTGGTCTATCCAAAGAATAGGCGACTAAAAACGGTGTTGATAAGGAATTGTAAAAAATACGGTCCAACTCATAACCAGCGGTTTTTAAATAAAAAGTCACGAACTCCGCCCGATTCTGAAATAGATGCACTTTTCCTTGACTATTTAAGATAATGTCTCCTGTGGTATGATTTTCGGTAATCACTTCTTGATTATCCTGGTTAAAATAAGTCGTAAAGGTTTCTTGACCTTGAAGGTTGACGTTGGTCTGAGCGTAGCGGTAACCAAACTGATTATAGCGATCGATGACACGCACACGACCATTATGATCGTACCAGTCAACAGACTGAACCAAGCGTTTATGCTTTGGCTCTGCATAATGGATATGAGCACGCTTTTGATCAAACTCAAAAATCTCACCGTGACTATTATTCCCAGTAATTTCCCAAAACTCAGGAACCTCAATGGCATTGAAATACAAGGGCTGACCTTGCGCTTTATCAAATCCTGTAAAATACTGGTAGGGTGAGGTCACATCTTCAGGTAGAAAACCATTATCATTAACGGCAATTGTTGGATTATTATAACCTGAAACGATGAGAGAATAATGGAGATCCCAACTAGCTTGGTTATAGTGTTCAAATAAATTAATCATTCCTTGTCATCTCCTTTATAAGATTCTGCCATTTTTTCTCAACTTCATCGGTTAAGAAATGCCGAGCAATATCATAAGAATTAGATTGCATTGCATCACGATCATCTCTATTAAAGAAAGCAATGATTTTACGAGCAAATGCAGCCACAATAGCACTTTCATCATCTGTATCAAAAGCTGGGATGAGATAACCATTATCCTTATCTCGAATAAAGGTTTGATTGCCATAACGAACATCAAAACCTATCAGAGGTAAGCCAGAACCGACAGCTTCCAACAACGTAAGACCAAAGCCCTCGCTTTTTGAGGCTGATAAATAGAGTTCATAGTTTTGATAAATTTCTGTCAAATCTCTATGACCACATAACCGAATGTAATCCTGAGACATATTCGTCTCGATAATATGACGAATTTTTGTCTCTTCGCCACCGGCACCGTAAATATCAAAGGTTAATTGTGGAATGACTTTTCGGGCTTCAATAACAGCTTTAACCAACCAGTCAACATGTTTTTCAGTGGCTAAACGAGACGCCGTAATAACGGAAAAAGGACGACGGCTTTTCTTCGGATAATGCAGGCTATCAAGGCTACCAACTGGAATTGTGACAATATAAGGGCGATGTTTCGTGTAGATTTCAAACTGTTGAGCCAAGACTTCCTTTTGCTTATCCGTTGCGGTGATAAAGAAATCCACCTTATCGGCATTGGTAAACTGATAATCGTAATAGTTATTCCAAAGGATAGTATGGTCTGTTACCGCATTAGCACTGAAATGCTCTGCATGAACAACAACCCCTAGCTTAGCTGGCTTCACAGTTTTAAAGACAGCTTGACCAACTCCTGTTGAGCGATCGAGAATCACCACATCATTACTTTGCAGCTGCAAACGCTTCATCAAAAGCTCAACTAGGGCTTCCTTAGAGTAACAAATGGAATCCTTTAGGCGATAAATGCTAGTATTGCCATCGATGATTTCATCATACGCTACTGAACCGTCCTCATTAAAATAACGGCGTTGGTAGAGATGAGCCTTACCCTCACGAGGCGTATAGTATTCTGTAAAGCTTCTAGTATAGGTAAAGAAATCTTTCCGAATCAAGTTGCCCCTTGAAACATACTCAACGTGTTTCACAATATCATCATCCGCAGATTTGAAATAGGCTGTCAAAAAAACATCTTGGTCATCATAAAAGAGTCTAGCTACGTTACCTTGGCGATCAATCCGACTCAGCTCCCCATTAAAATCCTGTTGCAGATCTGATAAGGTATAGGTTGTCGGAGCAATCTTTTGATCAGTGAAAAACGTGTATAACCAAATAATCTGGTCATCTTTAAAACCAAGGTTACGTGTTAAATCACAAATATTATCCTGTGAGATAAAATCTGTAAAAACAAATTTGGCATCAATCCCTAAGTTATTGAACACTGTCGAACGATAGGCTTGGGCATACTCAACACCAGAACTGGCCCAACCGATGCCTAAGTTAATGTTATAAACGGTCATTTGTTCTCTCCTCTATGCGACAAACTGAAGGTCAAGTTGTTTCTATTATACAATACCTGACTAAAAATAGGATACTAGAAAGTTAGTTGACGCGAACAACACTTCCTTTAGAAATTACTAACGGTTCTCCTAAATATGGTAAGAACTATAAAAGTCAACCTTTAATTGGATAAACCTCTCCAAATCAACTAGCAATTGAAACAACAAGGCACGGCTTTCAAATTCCGCTCGGGTCGCAGGCAAGGCTCTTTCTCGAAAATGACGTTTGAAAGCGTTCAAATCTCTAAGCAAACTCTCTCCAGGATTCTCTTGACTCAGTTGCTGAGCGGTTCCTTCAAATAACTGCGCCAAAATCCGACTTTCTTCACTCTGCAAGTCCAGCATGGCAATGCTCTCTGCCATTTCTTTTAAAATCTTCTCTTGCTCTCGTCGCATTTCAAAATAATGCACCTGATAATTCGTTGATTGAAACAGTTGATTATTGCTTTCAATATAAACCAACTCTAAGGCTGCTGACAAGGTACTTTCGAGACCATCTATCAAGTCCCCGTTATGCGTGCCGTCACCATTTTTTAAAAACCAAGCAAACTGCATCAAAATAGCCCGCAAGTCTTTCTCAACAGCAACATGGTAAGCGTCAATCTTACTTTGCTTGGAAGGCATGTAGAGATTTAAGAGCAAGGCCACTCCAGTACCAAGCACCAGTAAGGCTACCTCATTGGCAACCAAAGCAGGAAGGATGCTTTGTTGGGTGTAAAGATGGAGTACTAAAACCGTAACAGGAGCAATTCCGACTTCCAAGTTCCAATAATAGGCAAGCGGAATATAAATCAACAGATAAAGACTAATCACCCAAATAGAATACCCAAATAGATAAAACAAGAGGATAGCAATGATAAACCCTAGACCTGCCGACAACAAACGCCTGGCTGCAATTCTCAAAGTGCTGCGACGTGTCTCCAAAACACTCAAAATCGCAATCACTCCAGCTGCTGTTGCAAATGTTAGCCCCATCAGCTGAGCTATAACAATGGCAATTGTTGTCCCCAAAACAAGTTTGATGGTTCGTTGAAGAATGGACATGTGAAACCTCACCTTTAAACTAATCCTATCTATTGTAGCATGAAACACCTGCAGATTCGTAAGCAAAGGCTTATCAGCCGAACATATCAGAATACTGAATTTCCTATTTCTTCAAATTCACTCCTCTACGTCCAAACATCTCTTTGGGCTTATTTATTCCCAAACCCCTTATTTCAAAACCAACCAAGCAATCAATCCTAAACTAATCAGACCAATTACCTAGCCACCATCAATTTTGATTGATAGTTTTTCGTTACCATCTTCTGATGTCTTACTATAAGTATAAGAACTTAATATTCTTGTATGTTCTCTCCTCCCTTTCTGTAAAACAAATAACCACTTCGAGATAGTCAATGTAATTCCTATTAATGTTCAGGATTTTTACCTCTATCCAATCAGCAGATGAGCCAATAGTTGATTGTCCCCCTCCCCTAAAGAAAAGAATTTGCATTTCGAATTCTAATTCTTTGTGCTTAGGCTTTTTGTATTAGCAACTTATCTAGCATATGTTCATGCGCTTGATGCCACCATATTCTATGAATTTATCAAGGGGCAATCATTAACGATATTTTGCAAGTTTTTTAAAACATTTACTTGAACATTTCTCATTTCTACTATGAAATAGAGCAAACATTGCTACCTTTATTTACTCTTAATTATTTTTGATATTGATCAACGCATCTTGGAATTTAATCAATGATTATCCTATAGGAGGTATCATGGAAAAATACACTAAAGAAATCATTGATATGACATTCGATAAAATCAAGCAAGATTCCATCAACCACTATCAATTATTAGATCACCGTTTCAATGTTTTGGATAAAAAGATTGATGAAACGGTAGATTACGCCTTAGCAAAAACCCAGGCAATGCTCCTTGAAGAACGTATCAAAGAAAAACAAGAACGTGAACTAGAACAACGCATCACAACTCGTTGGCTTATTGGTATTAGCCTTACCATAGGCATGTTTATCCTTAAAGAATTGATCTTAAAATAGTTTCTCTATATCAGGAGTAAATCTTCTCATAAATATTTTTAACATTCGCTATCAACTCACAAAGAAGTCAGCTCTTTAAAGTAGCTGACTTTTACTTTATTAAACTTATTATCATACTTTTATCGAGTCATCTATCTCTTAAAAAAACTATTTTCTCAATGTCAATTCATATGATAGCCATGAGATAGCACATCACGATTTGCCGTGATGACTGTTCTTCCTTTTGCATGCTTTTCCTCCTGAAACTAAAAAAGCGAGAACACTTATTAACATGTTATCGCTTAACTAATATATTTTATGACGTATCTATTTTTTATCTACGCAGTCGACATCCAAACAAACATTCACATCAATGTACTTTTTTTGCACCTTTTTGATGTCAAAATCACTCTTTTCAATAAAGACAAAATGTTTGAAAAAGTGCTTAAAATAAAGGATTTTCACCCTTTGCTTCGTTGTAGCAACACTACGCACTCCACATGTGCTGAGAGCTTTCTTCTATACTAATAGACGAAAGGAAGGGAGGGTGATTTTAGAATTATACTGTGGAACGGAATTTATTTATTAAAGCAGTTAAAGTAGTCAAAAACCTTCTTAGCCTCTTCTTTCGTACTATAATCAAGATTTCCGTCAGGTAATACAATTTGTAAAACTTTTCTTACATATTTATCAACAAGAATTACTGTTTTTTCTATTTCTCTAGCAGAATAGGTAACTTTGTTTCCGTGTGATTGTTTGCTCCTTATTCTGAATGCCATCTTAATAGTATCGAGTAAACCCTTCTTACCTTTCTCACTACTAAAATTATTTGAAATACTAAGAGCTTGGGTTAGTTGTTGGCTATCTTCATGGTTTAGATTTAATAAATTGGATGTAATGTTTTGTAGTGTCTTTTCAATTTTTGCACTCTTCATTCCTTCTAGCCCGTATATACACTGCAAGACCTGCATATAAAAATCAATCTTAACTGTTAATTGCCCGCTCCTTCTAGCATTTTGCAGACTAATCAAGGCTCTAACAAAACTAGATTCTTTGCTTCGATCTAATTTGTCATTCTCTATAGTCGACGCTCTCTCAGTATGATGTACCGTAAGAGGAGCTGTCGATAAAGGTCTTGCCATAATTGAATACAGTAAGAAATAATTCTTCTCTACTTCTATTAGCTCCTCATCTGTTAACGATATTGTTTTATGTTCACCATTCGCTAGAGTATAAGGCATCTCAATACGAGTATGGTTTTGATAGCCGCTCTTGGTAATAAAATATGTATTATTTTCCTGCACACAGGAATCTTTCACAAGCCAAATCGCAGTCGACAAAGTTATTATATTTTTAAACTGTCTCATGAAGAATAAATTATATATCTTATCAATTTCTTGCTTCAATTTATAATCATGATTTTTAATGACACTTTTTCCTAGCTTGTACAAATCACTCTCTATTTGATCAGGTAATTCGAAAGAATAGCAAATACTTAACTTTGATTTAAGTTCATTCAATCTAGATTGACCATAATTATTGATAAAAAGTCCTTCCATTTTTTTATGATGCTGAAAAAATGAATTACTAGAGATAACTTTTACAGACTCTAGCGGAAGTTTTTGATCTAGGTGTGAATCCAAAAATGTTAACTCTTTGTTAAGTTCAAGATAACTAATTTCCATTAAAATGAAATTCATTGACTTATTGTTCCCTACGATTTTATAATCTAACTCTTTAAATTTTACCACATTAACCTTCAAACTGATATTTAATCACTTCTACCCAATAATCATACTCATCATGAATGTATAAAATAACATTAAATAACTGAAGAAACATTTTCTCTGTTATCTCCTCCTCCCAACGACCGTGTCCAATCATATGTCTATTAGGCTTGTCTAAAGAAAATCGGTTAGTATCTTTAAAAAAATTATAAAACCACCTCATCAGTCCAACATCACTTAAGTGCTTATCCACAAATTTTTTATCAAATTCTTTAACAGCACTATGACCAACTGGTATTCTTTTCCCTGATGAAGAGATTTCAGATAATCTATTGAGAACACCATCAATCGCTAGACTAGCTAATGTATATGCAGCATAGTAATTGTTTGTATGGTAACTATCTACCATTGATGTGATTAGAGGTTCTGAAAAACAGTCCAACTGTCTCAATTCATCTATTTTTGTATCAGTTGATAAATCCGTTCTAAGTAATTCAATCCATGATTGCTCAAAATGAGTAAAATCTTCAATATCGAGCTCTTCATATAATTTAGCCTGATAGTAGTAAACAACCCAACCTTTATCTGCTAAAGATTCCAGTTTCTTGGCAATTTCCTCAAATTCTTCTCTGGTATAAGGTTTTGGTAATTTAGTTATGAAATCAGATAGAGAAGAAAATAATTTAGAATAATCAACCTTATAGCTGCTGATAATTGTCTGGTTCATCTCCCTAACGATATCAATAAATTTTTGGTTTTCAGAAAACATTTGTTGATAGGTATTGGATACCTGCTTAATTGCATCAGTAAATGGAGAGTTCATTTGAATTGTAGACATCACTGAGGATATTTTTGTAACTTGTTCTATCTGTTGTCTAAATATACCATTTTTGTCAGTAATCAATGGAGATAAATTACTTGTATTAACTGAGTTTTGAAAATTTTTTATTGTAGCGATTAACTCAACTGGTACTTTAATCTGGTGCAATTGAGCATGATTAAGTGTGTCTGATAATTTTTTTAACTCCTGCGGTACTGACGCACTGAATATATGTTCTTTTATATTATCATCTTGAATCATTCTCACACACTCCTACTAAAAAACTTAAATAATTATACCACAAAAATGCAAAAAAGGCTGTAACCACAATGGTTTCCCACTGTCGTCACAGCCTTTCTTTTTCTCTATAAGTCTACCTCAGTTCCTTCCAGGAAACGAACGGTAATTTCACCATCAAGTCCTATCTTGACATGGTCTAGCACTCGGCACATATCTGAAGGGTTGAAGTCCATCTGCTCCTGCCTAAGCAAGTCACTCAATGCCATGCTGTAGTGCTTATCAAGCAGTCGATTCTCTGCTAAGATTTTCTCCCACTTGCCATCAAGCAAATCAATGTTCTCGCTCAGTAGCTCTAATGCCTTTAAGAAAATCTGCTCGAGTGTCGCTTCATCCAAATGGCTACTGCAACATCCTTCCACTCCCTTAATGCGATAGCGGTTGTTACATTGCCAGACCTTACGTTTACCTCGACTGGTTGTCCAATTCTTTCTACCAAAGGCAGAACCACAGGCTTTACAGTACACCTTGGTAGTAAAAGGGTTGTCCTCACTCTGCATGATATAGGACTTGAGCTGATGCTCTTCTCGGTAGATTTTACGCCTGGCGATTTCTAATTGAATAGTCTCCCAGGTTTCCTCATCAATGATGCCCTCATGGCTATCTTCCACATAGTATTGGTTAACCTGTCCATCATTTTGAATGCGTTTTTTGGTCAAAAAATCAACGGTATAAGTTTTCTGGAGTAAAGCATCCCCTTTGTATTTCTCGTTCTGAAGCATTTTGAGAATGCTACTTGGATACCAGTTGGCTTTACCTGACCAACCCTTGATATCTTTGGCATTAAGT
>JAKTNK010000001.1 GCA_029593465.1 Streptococcus suis | reverse complement strand
ACCGCTATCTGCGAAATAAGCCTCGTAGTAGTTCAGCTTTCCATTTTTATCTTGGACTTGTGTAACAGTTCCCCGCCTTATTTCACGACAGATGGTCGAACGGTGACGACCCAGGAGCCGAGCAATCTCAGCTGGCTTCTTTCCCATCTTGAGATAAGCACTCATTTCGCCACGTTCAGAGGCTGAGAGGTGTGAATACGAAGAATTTTTGGTAGAATGAGTGGTGGACATGTTTATCTGCTTTCTATACTGAGTTGGGGAATTCTAGTATAGCAGAATAACATGTCTTTTTTGTTGCACTTCATTTTACAACGCGGGAATGATAAAAAGAAATATATCTTAACCTAAAAACTATTCCCTAATGGTTATTTTATCATCTCAAACGGTAAAAATTTCCCATTTAGGCAAGTTAAACGACCACTCAGGAAATGAAGCCCTATCTTCAGGAGAAAATGCGATACTAGCCTTATCACAGATGCAACACGATATAAAAACAAAACCTATCAAGGAGGCATTCGATATGAATATGAGAGCGATGGAACAATTTGAAGTTTTGAATTTGGAAACACTTGAAACAGTGGAGGGTGGTACTGGTGACCATATTGACGGAGGTAAAGATGTTATTAAAGGTATGATTACGGGGATTATTGGAGGAATCCCTGGCGCGACCCCTTGACAATGGCGGTAGGATAGCATTTGGGGGCATTAGGCGGAGCAGCAGCTTATGGTGCAACTTTTGGGTGGTAACAATAATAAAATTTACGATTGTTTTAATTATCAATAGCGCAATAATATATTACTAAATTTATAACATTAACCAAGTCGCCGACCATCTTCTTATCGAAGATGGTCGGCGACTTGGTTAAATCATTTGATTAAAGTCCCAAACGTCTGTCCAACCATGATAAAAGTCCGGTTCATGGCAGACCATTAAAATGGATCCTTTAAAGGCTTGGAGAGCTCGACGAAGCTCTTGTTTGGCATCAGCATCTAAGTGATTGGTCGGCTCATCTAGGATGAGCACATTATTCTCACGATTCATCAAGAGACAAAAACGCACCTTTGCTTGTTCGCCTCCAGATAAGACTTGGATTTGACTTTCAATGTGCTTAGAAGTCAAGCCACATTTGGCAAGGGCAGCACGGACTTCCGCCTGATTGAGAGCTGGAAAAGCGTCCCAAACCGCTTCTAAAGGCGTTTGGCGATTGCCCCCTGCCACTTCTTGTTCAAAATACCCAATCTCTAAAAAATCACCAGTTTCAACAGACCCCTCAAGGGGTTTAATCTCCCCAAGCAAACTCTTCAATAACGTTGTTTTACCGATACCGTTTGCCCCTATAATAGCAATTTTTTGATTTCTCTCAAAGGTTAAGTTAAGCGGTTGTCGTGTTAACGGACGGTCATAGCCGATTACTAACTCATGTGTTTGGAAAATAAAGCGGCTAGGAGTTCGTGACTCTTTAAACTGAAATTCTGGTTTTGGCTTCTCCTTATCCAGTTCAATACGCTCCATTTTGTCCAATTTCTTTTGACGAGACATGGCCATATTCCGTGTTGCCACACGGGCTTTATTACGCTGAACAAAATCTTGTAAGTCAGCAATTTCTTTTTGTTGGCGTTCGTAAGCCGCTTCTTTTTGAGCCTTTTTCATGGCATAGACTTCTTGGAACTGGTAATAATCACCCGAATAACGAACCAAATCTTGATTTTCAACGTGGTAAACGATATTAATCACATCATTTAAAAAGGGAATATCGTGTGAAATAAGGACAAAGGCGTTCTCATAATTTTGCAAATAACGTTTCAACCAGTCAATGTGCTCCGCATCTAGGTAGTTGGTCGGCTCATCTAGTAGGAGAATATCTGGTTTTTCAAGAAGGAGTTTAGCCAGCAAGACCTTGGTGCGCTGGCCTCCTGAAAGCTCCGTAACATCTGTATCCATCCCAAAATCCATCACTCCCAAAGCTCTAGCAACTTCATCAATTTTAGCATCTAGAGTGTAAAAATCACGTGATTCAAGACGATCTTGCAATTCCCCAACTTCTTCCATGAGGGCATCCACATCAGCACCATCATCAGCCATTGATAGGTAAATGTCGTTGATTCTAGCCTCTGTCTTAAAAAGGTCATCAAAGGCTGTTCTCAAGACCGCTCGAACTGTCTGACCGGCCTCTAAGACCGTGTGCTGGTCTAAATAACCAGCAGTGACATACTTAGACCACTCAACTTTACCATCATCAGGCTGTAAATGCCCCGTCACAATGCTCATAAAGGTAGATTTTCCCTCACCATTAGCACCAACAAGGCCAATATGCTCTCCCTTTAACAGACGGAAGGACACATTATCAAAAATCGCACGGTCACCAAAACCGTGACTCAAGTGTTTCACTTCTAAAATACTCATACGAATCCTTTCAATCCTTATCATTATAACCTATTTAAATCAATTGGTCACCTATGGCATATCAGAGCAGATAGACTTGGTAGAGCGCTTTACTTAGAGGGCCTTAAACAAGCAACTGCCCTCACCATACCTAACATCAATAGGCTAAACTGTTTGCGCATCCTTATCTCATAGGACCCAAAATCAAAACCACCAGTGTGAACTGGTGGTTCAGAATGAAAATGGCTGGTTTTTGACTAGCCATTTTTCATCAGGTTAAGCATCTGCCGGTGCAAAGACCACTGTTTCATTAGCAAAAGCTTGAATACGAGCCAATGAGGTCACTTTGACGCCCATCTCCTCAATTAACCGACGCCCATCTTGGAAAGACTTCTCAATAACGATACCAACACCCTCAACCTGCGCACCCGCCTGTTCGATGATCTGAATGAGACCTTTTGCTGCTTGACCATTAGCCAAAAAATCATCTACAATCAATACCTTATCCTCTTGCTTTAAAAATTTTTCAGCAATCGAGACGGTCGATGTCACTTGTTTGGTAAATGAATAGACTTCTGCTGTTAAGATACCTTCTGTCATGGTGATGTTTTTATGTTTCTTAGCAAAAATCATTGGCACATCTAGCGCCTCAGCGACATAAACCGCAGGAACTATCCCTGATGCTTCAATAGTGACAACCTTGGTAATACCAGCATCCCGATAAGCATCTGCCAGCACCTGACCAATTTCCTTCATCAACTGATAATCCACTTGATGGGTCAAAAACGAATCAACCTTGAGAATATTATCTCCTAAAATATGACCATCTTTGATGATACGTTCCTCTAATAACTGCATGATAACTCCTTTACCGTTTAACAATCACATCGTCATACGACTCACTCCATAAGCAAGCTTTTGACTCAAATCTGTCGGCGCTTCCTCCCACCGTTGATAGGATTATCCTACCATTTTTAAGGGCATTTGCCTAAGAAAAACCAAAAATAGGCAGCAAAAGCTGCCCATAGCCGGGGATGTTAAATAGAATCGCCATTCCAAATGGAATTTTTTACAATCACATAGTCAACAAATTTCAAACTATCAACGTCCTTACCCCCCGCATAAGAAATCGAAGATTGCAGGTCTTGCTGCATTTCGGTTAAGGTATCTTGGAGATGTCCCTTGGTCGGAAGAAGAATTTTCTTGCCCTCCACATTTTTATGTTCACCCTTTTGGTACTCTGAAGCCGAACCATAATACTCCTTGAAAGTTTCACCATCCACTTCAACGGTCTTCCCAGGACTCTCAATATGCCCTGCAAACAGCGAACCAATCATTACCATGCTTGCACCAAAGCGAATGGACTTTGCAATATCCCCATGCGTACGGATACCACCATCAGCAATAATGGGTTTTCGAGCTGCCTTAGAGCACCAACGCAAGGCCGCTAGTTGCCAACCACCAGTACCAAAACCAGTTTTGACTTTCGTGATACAAACTTTACCTGGTCCAATACCAACCTTGGTCGCATCAGCGCCAGCATTTTCCAACTCACGAACCCCTTCTGGTGTGCCGACATTACCAGCAATCACAAAAGTCTGAGGCAACTCTGCTTTAATGTGTTTAATCATTTTGATAACACTATCGGCATGCCCATGGGCAATATCAATCGTGATAAATTCCGGTGCATCGTCTTTTAAAGAGGATACAAAGGCATACTCATACTCTTTGACACCGACTGATATAGAAGCAATCAGTCCCTGTTCGTGCATTCGCTTGATAAAGGGTTTGCGTGCCTCTTCATCAAAACGGTGCATGATATAAAAATAGCCACCTTTTGCGAGTTGCTCTGCTACTTGCTCATCAATAATCGTCTGCATATTAGCAGGGACAACAGGTAACTTAAACGTATAACCTCCCAAAGTCACTCGTGTATCTGCTTCGGAACGACTATTGATAATGCATTTATTGGGCACTAACTGAATATCTTCATAGTCAAAGACGGGAATATCATTAAGCATAAAAACTCCTCAATTGCTATCGTAGCTAATCTATTGGCAGTGTACCGAAGATACTAACCTGATGCTCAGCACTGACTAGGAACAGACTACTAACGATAATACTTATCAATAAAATGACCTTCCTATAACTACCTTATCGTAGCATCGCTAGGTAGTTTCCTACCTTTCCTTTTCATATCATACTAAACATATCAGTTTTTTTCAATTTATCCTAAAAAAACAACATTTTTGTTCGTTTATAACGAACAAAATATTTTCCATCTGATAGAAACAATCTTAAACATTGCAGCTTTTTGCGCGAAATAGTACAATAAACCTATGTTAAAACCTCTACATCTCAATGCTTATTATACCAATGACGCTGAAAAACAATTTTTCACTTGGTTATCAGAGGCCTTCAGTCACCTATTTCAGTTACAGCTATCTGCTGATAGGACTGTAACAGGTCCTTATTTTATGATATTTCATGATGGCGATGAACTATTGATAAACGATAATGACAATAACCTTCTCATAACAGTGCCGCATGATTATGCTCAAAACAGTCCCTTTATCATCTCATTAAATAAAGAGCTTTTCACATTTTACCATAGGCAGCTGACCTTTTATGACCACTACCCACTAAAACTAACCTATTATGATGCCAAAGGACAGCTGATTTATGAGAACAAAGGCTTTGATGGTCAGATATTTCCTTTTAAAATGGCAGCTGATGCTTCAGACTTAGAACCTTGGATTCTCGAGAAGATTACAACTACCGAGAGCCATCAATTGACAATCAGTATTCCTTCTAGTTCCTTTAGTCACATCCTTCTCCAACATTATCAAGGCTTGCTAAGTCAAGACGGACAATTGCTCGGTGTCTTGGCTCAAGTTATTGATTTAACCCCCTTATTAGCAACCTATTTAGAAGAGTCTGGCCAAGCCTTAGTAGGCTGGTCAGACACAACCTCTGGAGCTTCTATTTCTGATTAAGCCAATTACTGGACAAACCGTTTCTGCCACCACTATAAAAAGCGCGTTGAAAGAATACCACTGATAGGCTGTTCTTTCGACTCGCTTTTTATAATATTTCCTGTAAAAGAATGGCTACACATTCCTTAACGAAGCTAAATAATCCCCTAAGGATACTACTAGACCTTCAGTAGCTAGGATTTAATGAGCAAAAGTTGCCCAAAATGATTAAAATGTTGAATCTAACCATTGAATATAACAGTTTAAAACCTGTTGCTTGTCCTCCTTATTGCTATTTTCAATACGATCTATGAGAATGCGCGTGGCTTGTTGCCCTTCTTCAAAGGCAGGCTGGACAATCGTTGTTACAGTTGGTGAGGCTAATGTGGTCCATTCCGTATTATCAAACCCAACCAAGCCCACTTGTGGCATTGGGTATTTCATTTCCTTTAAGACTTGAAAAACTAGGGGTAATGCCCAACAATTAGGTACAAAAACCAGGGTCTTTTGGCTGATATCAAGGTGCTTTGTAAAGAAATCTCTAATCACTTGTAAATCCGTATCAACATCATCAATAATCAGTTCGGAGTACTTCTTTTTCGTATCTTTCAAGGAATCAATAAATCCTGTCGCACGTTCAATGCGCGTGCTTAAACGATTGGTATCGGCTGTTATCATCATAAACTGCTCATAGCCTTTGGCAATACAAACCTGAACCATATCATAAACAGCGTCATAATTATTGGTTTTCACCCAGCTTGTCCGATGTTCATAAAGTTGACTATCAAAGAAAACGATTGGTTTTTCTTTATCCGTACTAATTCTTAGATACTTACGAAAATTTGAGGTTGGTTGGATAATAAAACCATCAACTCCTAATTCCAACATGGACTCAATGTAGCTATCTTCGTGCTCAGGATCATAGTTACTATTACCAATCATCACTTGATAACCATTATGCTTAGCGACCCGCTCAATGCCCTTCACAATTTGATTGGAAAAGGAATTCGTGATGTCCCCAATCAATATACCTATCAACTTTGTGCCCTTAGCATTAAGGCTTCTAGCAACAACACTAGGCTTGTAATTTGTTTCTTTAATCGCCTGCGAAATGCGCTCCCGTGTTTCATCCGACATTTTATCAAATTTTTGATTGAGATAAAATGAAACGGTTGTCTTTGAAGTTTTGGCTATTTGAGCAATATCATTTATGGTTACTTTTTTTGACATCTACTAAATAATCCTTTCAACTCTATGCGAATATATAAATCATTTCGTAAATATTATAAGCAAATAACTCATATACTTCAATGATTTAAAAGAACTACTTAAACAGTAGTTCTTTTGCTTTCCCCATAACGCTATCTTTTTCAACATAAATAACGACAGCATTTTTTGCAATTTGCAAGTGTAGAACACTATCATGGATAGCGATGATTTTGCCATGAATCCCAGATAGCAGGATCACCTCATCGCCACATTGCAAGGTATTGAGATACTCCTCGCGTTGTTGCATTTGCGCATTCATCATGCGGCGATGGCGGCGATTCGCTATAAAAGAGACGATAATAGGTAACATAGAGGTAAGAGCAAGCATGGCAATGAGCAGGATATAAAACGTTTCTTGTTTCATAATATCACTCTCATTCTATATCGATTGATTATACTGATAAAATGCCCAACCAGCTACCTACGATACCAATAATGATTGTTAGGATAACCAATTTATAAGTTGTCCATTTCCGTTGTTTAATGAGATAGTAAATAAAAATCGTAAACAGTGCTGGCAATAGAGCAGGTGCAATCTTATCTAGCATTCCTTGAATGGATACAATACTTTGGTTTGCGCCTTCTTTAACTTCTCCTGCTGCAAATTGGATAGGAACATTTATCTTAACAAAGGTCACTGCTAAGCCAGAGATAACCGTTACCCCGATGATATTAGCAACTTTGGAAATCGTCGCCATTTGATCGCTAAGTTTATCAATGACGTTTGTACCAAACTTAAAGCCATAAAGCCCAGTTACCAACTTGATGGTTGTCAAAATCAAGTTCATCGCAACGAAAAAGAGAATAGGACCCAAGGCTAACCCTTGTTGTGCTAATGACGCTGCAATAGTTGACAATAAAGGAGCCAACACAAACTGGGACAATGAATCTCCAATACCAGCCAATGGTCCCATAAGGGCCATTTTGATGCTCCTTGTTTCTTCTTCTGGGAGATCATTTTCAAGCATTACCAAGTGAAGACTCGTAATGAACGGTAAAAAATGTGGATTTGTATTGTAAAATTCACAATTATCTTCCAAAGCTTTACAGAGGGCTTTGTTATCATCGCCATAATGTTTTTTGAAAGCAGGATAAATCACATTGGCATAGCCGATACCTTGATAATTGCTGTAATTAAAGCCATTTTGTAGGAAAAAAGCTCGTAAAGAAGTTGTTACATAATCTTTTTTGGTTAACTTAGATCCAGTCATCTTGTGCTTCCTCCTGTGTTACTACTGAAACCTCTTTAGATGATTTATTGAAAAATTCATTTAATGCGAATATGGCACCAACAAAGGCAATACCGATGATTGGCATTTGAAGATAAGCTGCACAAACATATCCTAAAATGACAAAAGGAATAAGCTCTTTTTTAGCCATAACAGATAAAATCATAGCAAATCCAATAGCTGGAAGCATTTTACCGGCAACTGTCAAACCTTGTAATAATACCGGTGGGATTAAATCCACCAATTTGAGCAAGGTATCCATTGAATAAGCACCTAAAAATCCAAGGCCAAATCCCATAACGACGAAGATTAAAATTGTTCGATTAGCTGTTCCTTTAAATTTCCTAATGTCACCATTTCGAAGATGTTTAATGGCACTTTCAGGAAGACCTGCATTGATAGTGTAGGCGAATGTTTGTAAGAATTGTACCCCAACAGCAATTGGTGTTGATAAAGCCAAGGCTGCTTCAGGAGTCACTTTACCAGCACTTGTAATCGCCATCAAAGTTCCGAAAACACCCGGTCCAATTGGGTTTGGAGGTACCGTTCCACCAGCACCAACACCAAATCCCATATAGGCTAACTCACTAATCGCTCCCATTGCTAGAGCGGTAGGAATATCGCCAAGGATAACTCCTACACCAAATGATAAGACAATACTACGGTTGGTATAAATACCTAGTAGCAATCCACTAAAGCAAAATGCTGTCCAGAGACCTATAAGCACTGCTTGAAAAAAACCAATAGTCATACGAATGCTCCTTTATTTTTTAATATTATTTGACATAATCAAGCACATTCACTGCTGCAGCACCATCATTACCTGAAGGTGTTGTTCTTGTATTAAACGTCACATTATAAACGTCACTCAACTCTTTGATGGCCCGCTTATCCTCTTCTCCTAAGAATAGCGAGCGGGTCACTTGCTCTTTTCCTGGTGCATTGTGGATATTCCCTAAATTAAGTTCTGTAATGGGTACGCCACCTTTTACTAGCGTCAAAGCGTCTGGTAAATCCTTAATCACAAGGAAAATCGTTTGTGCCGGATTGGCCTTATGAATCACATCAATCACTTTTTGCAAACTGAAGAACCGCATCGCTACTGATTCTGGAATCACTGTTTTCATTAAGGTTTGTTGAATCTTATCTTGACTAACAGCGTCGTTTGCCACAATAACGGTATTACAACCTAGTGATTTTGTCCATAACTGACCTTGGCCATGAATTAAACGCTCGTCTACACGAGCCATAACAATATTTGGTGTTGCCATAAACTCCTCCTACCAATATAATTCCCAATCTTTATAGAACCGTAGCAATGCTTCTAAATAGTAATAATCTCCCCAGATATTTCCTTCATCAACTCCTTTTCCTGAATGCCATGAATAAACACCATGAAGGAGCAAAGGCCGACCAGGAGCGATCTCCTTGTTCGCGTATTTCTCAATTAACGAACGCAACATCGCATGCATGGCATGCTTATAGGTATCCTTGTCACTATCAACTTCAGGAAGGTATTTAAGCATCTCATGAATGCCACAGACAGCGGTTGCCGTAGCAGAAGAATCACGAGCATGGCCACTACCATCACTAAAAATCAAATCCCAATAAGATACATTATCTTTTGGCAAACGGTTTAAGAAATAATTAGTAACCCCTTTAAATAAGTCGAAACACTCCTCGTCTCTCAAGTAGCGATAACTTAAAGGAATACCATAAATCCCCCAAGCCTGACCACGTGCCCAGGACGAATCATCGCTATAACCTTGCCTTGTAACACCTTTAACAGGTAACCCTGTCTCTGGATCAAAGTAAAACGTGTGGAAGGTTGATGCATCATCTCTAATGACTGTATTTACAGACGCGTAGAAGTGATTAGACGCTATATCGTAATATTTGTTAGAACCGGTTTGTTCATAAGCGAAGAACAATAACTGTAAGTTTAGTAAGCAGTCAATAATTAACCGATAATTGTCTGCCTTACCAAGCTCACCCCAAGCCTGAATGAAGCCTCCTTTTTCCTGATAACGTTCCAGTAACTTATCAGCTGCTTTGATAGAAGCCTCCAAAGCAATAGGATCCCCTGTCAACTTGTAGTCTGCGACACTAGACGGTGTGTAAAGAAAGCCCAAATCATGATGATCCAGTTCAATACGACGATTAACCCTGTCTAAAAAAGAGGCAACATTTCTTTTTGCTAGCGCTTTCATTTTTTCGCTAGCAGAATACTCATAACCTAACCAAAGTTGCCCTGTCCAAAAACCATTGGTCCATTCCGTATTATCCATAATAGGATACACATTTTGAGCTGTCGCTGGAGTTGGAAATGCCTCTTTAAAATAGTCCAAATTAACCTCTAGCTGTTTAAGAGCTTGTTGGATTGCTTGTTCTACTTCCTCTTTTGTCAACAAGGGGCTATTTGTGAAACGTTCTGGATGTTCTATTGCCTCGATCGTAACTTTTTTAATCATGCAAACCTCTTTCTAAATACCATCTTCAAAATCACTCTGTTCCTCATCAGTAGTTGATAGCAATGTTTTAGAATCTACTACTGCCTCTTTAGCTGTCAGCACTAATTTAGCCACCAAGTCATCAAAGTCATAGGTCAAACGAGAAAAAGTGGCATCTAGCAGCATTGCAAGATTAAGACCTGATAAAACAACAATCGTTTGTTCAGAAGACGCCGTAGCTACCTCACAGGAAATGTTAAACGGTGTCCCGCCCAATAAATCACACAAGATGAGTACTTCATCACTCCCTAAAGTGGCTTTATCAATCTCATCTCTGAGAGTCGCTGCAGACATTCCTTCAACAAAATTAACAACTTCTAGTTCTTCTTGTGGCCCTGCAATCAAATTCAATGAAGATACAATGCCATTCGCAAACTCTCCATGTGCAGTCACAACTAGCTTAATCACTAAACATCACCTCACTATATATTCTAAAAGGTATATCAATAGTAAGTTTACCGGTTTACTTATGTTACCTTTATTCTACTGTAACCTTCTTTAACTGTCAAGCTATATTTTAAGAAAAATATTATTTGTCTGGTTTTCCTAAAAGATAGCGTCACTATCAATTCCCTCGTTGAAGCGCTGCTAATAAGCTCTTACTCAACGGTAGCTCTAGGCTTATTCTTATTGTTTATGATAACTGTACAATAACATGATGATACAGCTTTATCTTGTAAACTCTTTACTTATCATTTGTTTATAGAGTTCCTAACACGGCTACAATCAAATGTACCAAGCCAGTCGTCTTAACCGGCCAACTGTTTGGCTCTGCTAATATAGCCATGAGCTAAAGAAGAGGTTTGAAACCTCAATCACGCCAACACAGAAGTCGCAATAAGAACAACCCTTATACTCAATCACACCCGACAGCAACTTCAACAAGAAAACCTTAGGTATCGCTAAAAAATCGTCATGATTTCCTATTTCCTAAGAGCTGTGTATTGCGCAGCCATTTCAGAAATTTGGTCAAACGCTCCTTGGCTTGCCAGTTGATTAAACTCTCCACCTATTCCAATTGCAGTAGCACCGGCATCAAACCATTCTTGCGCATTAGCCACATTAACACCTCCAGTAACCATTAAGGAAATCTGAGGCAATGGTGCTTTAACAGCTGCAATATACTTAGGACCAAAGCTACTTGCTGGGAAAAGCTTGACCATATCACAGCCCGATGCTAAGGCAGTCGTCATTTCTGTCAAAGTCATACAGCCTGGAATATAAGGAATGGCATAAAGGTGGCAAATCTGAGCAACCTGTTCACTAAACGAAGGTGACACAATATACTGAGCACCAGCTAAAATAGCTTCTCGAGCCGTAATGGAATCTAAAACGGTACCAGCTCCAACCAGGACATCTTCTAAATGAATATCAGATGCTAAATCTGAAATAATATGACTTGCATGCTTGTTAGTATAGGCAACCTCTATTGCTTTAATCCCACCAGAGATACAGGCAAGGGCACACTTCACCCCTTCTTCCTTACTTTCTCCACGAATAACAACGACAATGGCCCTTTCTTTTAATTTTGAGATGATTTCTGCTTGCCCCATAAAAAACCTCCTTAACGGCTAACATCCTGCTCATCTTGTAATAAACAAGCTACTTGACTTACAGACTGGCTCATGTGATCACCTGCAATGGTACATTTCAACGTGGCACTAGCGACTGCAAAATCCACTAAACTTTGAAAATCTTTTCCTTGCAATAATTGATAAATCGCTCCTGCCACAAAGGCATCGCCACTTCCGACACGTTGTAAGACTCGAGTTTTTAAAACCACTGACTGAACGAAGTGATCAGACTGAACATAGGCGTGATAAACATTTCTGCCCTGAGAATCTTGATGGCGCACTGTGTGAAAAATAGCTTTAAAACCATAAACCATTTGTAGCTGTTGCATCCTCTGACCAACATCCTCCAAACTTGCTTCTTCACGCTTAAATAATGACCTATCCGTATCATCAACCATCAATGGTTCAATGCCAAAACAATAATCTGCATACTTAGCAAACTGTGAAAATAACGTTTTCGCTTGAGGAGCTGAAATCATCTTGGAACGCCAATTTAAATCAAATGAAATGGGGATTTCCCTTGCTTTGGCTTCATCCAAAACAAGACCTAACCAATCTCTAACTGATTGGCTAATCGCCACGGTAATACCACTAAAATGCACAAGAGCCACATCCTCAAATAAAGCGTCCATGTCTAATGCTCTGACATCAAATTCATTGATACTGGTGTTTTCGCGATCATAGTACACCTGAGAACGGCGGCAACCAAAACCATCCTCCATATAATAAAGTCCCAATCGTTTGCCCTTATCTTGTATGGCTGAGGTATCAATGCCTTTACTGTTTAAAAAAGCTTTAAAACTTTCTCCCACTGGATTATTTGGTAAGGAGGTCAACACCTTAGTCGCCTGACCAAACGCTTGAAGATTACAGGCGATATTCATCTCGGAACCACCGTAGTATATGCTACTACTGACAGAATCTCCTAAACTAGCAGATTCAAGAGGTGTTATCCTAATCAAGCCCTCCCCAATCAGCAGCACTTTTTGCATAAAGCGCCCCCTTCTAGTCAGCTAATACTTGCTTGAGGTAAGTCGCAATATCTTCATCTTGGCAATGTTCAAAAAAGTATTGCTTAAACCCTTCCCCAGAGATGGTTTCTTTCAAAAACTCTTGGTCAATTTCTTTTAGAATCGTTAATAAATCCCTGTAACTAATACGTTTGACCTCATTCAAGATACGAGCATTACGTTGTTCGGGAATAGCTCTCTCTTTAGGGTAACCGCCTCCCATAGGATCTTTAAACAACTGTTCAAAAATCATTTTTAAGTTTAACTCGGCACCCCAACCAAATCCCTTCGCATAAGGAAGTGATAAGGCATTGCCACCATTGACTTGTGAAAAGAGGTAAGCATCTGTCGGATCAACTGCCAATCCACATACAACATTGGGGAAGCTATTACAAGCTAGCATAGCACCAACTCCAGTACCACAACCAGTAATAACAAAATCCGCCGCTTTTGTTGTCAATAGAAGAGAAGCCAATAGCCCATTTTGAACATAGGTTAGTTGACTTTCATTCTCTTTGCCATACATCCCATAATTAAAAACATCATAGCCTTTTTGGTCAGCAACTTCTTTCAAAGCGTTAAAAATCACACTGTTTTTAGATGCCTGACTATTCTCATTAATCAAAGCAATTTTCATTAGAATCCCTCACCTTACTTTCTTATTCGCTAGGTTGTTTACCAATGTAAGCTAAAATACCACCATCAACATATAGCACATGACCATTAACAAAGTTACTAGCATCACTAGCTAAAAAGACAGCTGGACCCATTAAATCATGGACTTCACCCCAACGTGCTGCAGGCGTTTTAGCAATAATAAATTGATCAAACGGGTGACGTGAACCATCTTCTTGAAGTTCACGTAAAGGAGCTGTTTGAGGGGTAGCAATGTAACCGGGACCAATACCATTACACTGAATGTTGGCTTCTCCATACTCTGAAGCAATGTTTTTGGTCAACATTTTAAGGCCACCTTTGGCAGCAGCATAAGCACTCACAGTCTCACGTCCTAATTCGCTCATCATAGAACAAATGTTGATAATCTTACCATGTCCTTTCTTAATCATAGCAGGAAGAACTGCCTTCGCTACAATAAAAGGAGCATTTAAATCAATGTCTATGACTTTACGAAAATCAGCAGCTGACATCTCAATCATAGGTGTTCGACGGATGATACCGGCATTGTTAACCAAAATATCAATAACACCAACTTCTTGTTCGATTTGTTTGACCATCGCATTGACACCCTCTTCATCTGTTACATCACAGACATAACCATGGGCGTCAATCCCTAATTCCTTATAAGCAGTTTTACCTTTATCAACCAATTCTTGACTAATATCATTAAAAACAATTGTTGCTCCTGCTTGAGCATAACTTGTAGCAATTGCAAATCCTATACCATAAGAAGCACCTGTTACCAATGCAATTTTTCCTTGAAGTGAAAACGCATCTAATGTGAATTTTTGACCCATAATAAAACTCCTTTATGTTCTAGTAAACGTTTACAAGTTTATTTTATATTAGTAAACCGGTTTTGTCAACAGGTTTTATTGCTTAAAAAATATTTTTAAGCACTTCCTGTCTCTTCTCTCTTTAAAAACACTATATTAGCCACAAACTATACCTCTATGGACAAGCATTTCTAAAGGTTTCTATAATAGGAAAAATATTGTAGACAAAGTAAACTATTTACTTTATCTTCCTCGCATTTGAATCCATTATCCATCACAATGGCTAATCCCAGCCAGCTACTTTTAAACTTAATGATTTTACTTTTACAGCTAATATGTTGCACAAAAATAACTCTCCAAGAAACTATCGCGAAGCGACATGACAGGATAGAAAGGGCACCACCTCTAAACTTCCAAAATGATACCCCAAAAATATAGGGGACATAAGACCTCTATAAAGAGTGATAAAGACCCTGTGATTTTCTATCTTACGGTCAGCTAGAAAAGTTCTTTCAATTGCCCTATTGACAAGCTATTTATCGTTTAAAATAGCGACGCATACTAAAAGGACTCGGCGCTGTGTCAGCAAAACCAAGTCCTTTGAATAATATAGTCAACTGAAATAAGAGCAGGCCAAAAGTGCCTCAAGAAAAGTATCGTCATTTGGCAATACTTTTCTGAGGTGTTTTTGATGTGAGTTCATGTTTTCTCAATGGGATTATACTCAGGTGAATACGGAGGAAGTGGTAAAAGTCTATGTCCCTGCTCCTTGCATAAATCGTTTAGCTTACTCATCCTATGAAACTTTGCATTGTCCATAATACCAACAGATGGTTTATCTAAAGTAGGTAGTAAGACTTTTTTGAACCAAGCTTCAAAAAAATCACTAGTCATAGTATCAGAATGTAGACAACCCTATCCGTTTTGCCAAAAAGACAAAATCAATCCAGTATAATCCTTTTTGAGACGCTTAGAAACCTTGAATTGAGGGCATCTCTAAGAGTTGTTATTTTTCGAAAAAACAAAAAAGATTGAAGAAAATTGTCCAAAAAGGACTTTTTCTTCAATCTGGTCATAGTATCTTATCTTTGTATGTCATCGGAGCCATAAGCTCACCATTGACGAGGCCTGTAACTAGAGATAGCCGCTGATATCTTCTTCCAATAACCTTACCTTTTATCAACTGCCCTTTTAAGGAGCGAGCCTATTCTCGATGAAAATAGGTTTCAAACCCTGTCTCGTCAATATAAACAGGAGTTAAATGGCTTAAGTGATTAAACACTTTAAGGAATCAGTCTACTTTCTCAGGGTCTTGTTCATAGTAGGTACAGCTCTTTTTTTTTCGAGCATATCCCATCGCTTTGAGAATGTAGTGAATAGCTGTTGGATGACAGCCAAATTCAGAAGCTATTCCAGTTAAATAAGCATCTGGATGAGTTTCAAGATAGGCCTTTAAATTATCTCTATCAACTTTTCTTGGTTTGCTTCCTTTAGCTTGGTGATGAAGATCGCCAGTTTTCTCTTTTAGTTTTTGCCATTGGTAAATGGTGTTGCGTGACATTTGGAAAAGGTCACCTGTTTCCGAGATATTGCCAGTTTTGGCATAGTAGGCGAGAACTTTTTACGAAAATCGAGTGAATATGCCATAAATAAACTATATCATAAATGTACTTCTTTTATTTCATTTTACTATACTATTTATATTTTGAAGAGAGCTGTCTTTTTACGATTTAACAGCCTCTGTTGCCACATCTTCTCCGAACCATTTATCTGAAATGCTTTGGAATTTACCTTCTTTATGAAGCTTTACAAAAGCTGCATTGACTTTCTTAACAAGTGTTTTATCAGCTTGGCGTGCTCCAACGGCAAAATCTTCATCTTTAAAATCACCAGTAACTAAATTATACTGATTAAGTTCCCCTTCTTGTTGAAGGTAGTAATTAGCGTAAACACGATCAATCACAAGACCATCAATTCGGTCATTTTTCAAGTCGATGAGAGCTTGTGTGAAGGTTTCATACTGCGTAGCATCGTGATCTTTAACCAAATCTTTAAGCACTTTAGGATTAGCCATAAAGGCTTCATAGCCAGCTGAGCCTGATTGAACCCCTAGTGCTTTGCCTGCCATTGCTGCAAAACTTGTAATATTGTTTGATTTTTTAGAAAGCAATACTTGGGTATTTTTCATGTAAGGTTTTGTAAAAGCCACTTTTTCAAGACGCTCTTTAGTAATCGTGTAACCATTCCAAATCATATCAATATTACCATTTCTCAATTCTGTTTCTTTCAAATCCCAGTTAATCGGTTGCCACTTAACCTTGATACCGTATTCTTTAAAAACAGCATTGGCAAGATCAATATCAAATCCCACATTTTTACCAGACTTATCTTCAAATCCCATAGGAACAAAAGTATTGTCAAAACCAATCGTTATGCTTTTTGGGGACTGATAAGTGTCCCAATTGTCTTTGCTCGTATCTTTTTTTCAGCATTGGAGCTATACTACACTCGGAACGACCATTGTCAAAATAATCACTAATTTTTTTATCATATTGTCCTCTATTATTTAGGATTAACCTTTAAAATATCATCTGCAATATTTTCAGCAAAGGCCATATCATGCGTCACCACAATTTGGGTAATGCCCGTCTCGCGGTTTTGTAAAATCAAATTTTCCACTTCTTTTCGAAGTTCTGGATCCAAAGCAGACGTCGGCTCGTCGTACCCAATAATCTGTGGATCAATCATCATCGCACGTGCAAGGGCGACCCTTTGTTTTTGACCACCAGATAATGAATGGGGATACACCTCGATATGTTCCCCCAAACCTAGACGATTTAAGAGCTTAGTTGCTTTTTCTTGAGCAGCTTCTCGTGGAATATTCATGGTCTTGATTGGTGATAGGATTAAATTCTCTAACACAGTCATGTGAGGAAATAATTGAAAATCTTGAAAAACAAAACCAAGTAAACGACTTTCTTCAAGATGATCAAGGGGAACTTCCTCACCATTATAGATAAGCTGCCCAGAGTCTACTTTTTCTAAACCAGCAAGCATACGAAGTAGCGTTGTTTTTCCTCCACCAGAAGGACCTACCAAGGCTAAAACACGACCTTCCGAAATCGTCAAATTGAAATTTTGAAAAATAACCTTGGAACCATAGGCCTTAGAAATGTTTTTTAACTATAACATATGACTTCCTTTCTACTTGTCGTAATGGAATTTTTTCTCCACACCTTTGGATAAGAGCGTTACTAGACCAATCAAAAGCAGGTAAATCGCCCCAGCGATAAACATCGGTACTAGTGTTGCATCACGGTTAGCAGCTGTCTTACTTGCTAGAAGCAAATCACCAACTCCTAGAACATAAACTAATGACGAATCTTTTACAAGATTGATGACTTCATTAAAGACACTTGGTAACACAACCTTGACTACCTGAGGTAAAATAATATAACGTATCGTTTGAAATGGGCTAAATTTCAAAACTTTAGCAGCTTCGTACTGACCTTTTGGAATAGCCTCAATGCCCCCACGGAAAATTTCAGCAAAATAGGCTGCGTAATTCAGAGTAAAGGCTAATATAGCCGCTGGCATACGATCCATAGTTACCCCGACACTGGGCAAAACATAGTAGAAGAAAATCAATTGTAACAACGATGGGGTGCCCCTCATAACCCAGATATAGAGTGTGATTAACCACTCTAAGGGTTTAAACTTGACTTGCATCATGAAGGCAAGCAGAGCCCCGAGTGGAATAGATAGGATAATCACAATAAAAAAGACTTCTAGGGTAACCAAAGCACCCTGTAATAGGCTAGGCAATACCTGTATTAAATAGGTTATAAGCGACTCCAAGAAAATTATTTCTATACATTATATCAAATATTGAGCTCATTTAGAGGACAAAAATGAACATTTCATCCGAATGTTCACTTTTAGTTAATCGTATAACAAAAAAAAAGCAGTTTCCCGCTTTCTGTTAAAGTTTCTTAACAAATTCTGACTTCAATTTCATGGCCCCAAAACCATCTATTTTACAGTCGATGTTGTGATCACCCTCAAAAAGGCGAATATTTTTAACACGTGTCCCTTGTTTGATGTCTTTTGGTGCTCCTTTAACCTTAAGGTCTTTAATCACGGTGACAGTATCACCATCAGCAAGTCTTGTGCCATTACTATCTTTGACAACCAAGCCTTCTTCTTCCTCACTTACCTCGCTTGGCGACCATTCATAAGCACACTCTGGACAAACTAGCAAAGTACCGTCTTCATAGACATACTCTGAGTTACATTTTGGACAATTTGGTAATGACATCATATCTCCTAGATAAAAATAATACTTCTTATTTTACTTTAGAATCCTTGATTTGGCAAGCCTTTAAAAAGCAAAAAAGATGACAGTTATTGCCATCTTTAGCTCAAATGCTTATTTTTGTAATCCTTCGACACTAGTAACGATTTCAGCAACAAGTCCTTGATCTTCAAGTCCTGTTACTTCAACAACCACATCGCTCAATGATTTTTCAGCTAATAACTTTTGTAATTGAACACTTTGTTCATCGTTACTGTCTTGGTAAGCAAAGACGTATGCGACTGTTTTTAGGAGATTACTATAGGATAATCCGCGGTCACGTAATTCACGAATTGGACGGATAAAACGTTCATCAAAGCCAAGTTTACGAATCGGTGTACGAGCCACACGGACAACATCATCAACGATATAAGGGTTTTCAAAACGACTAATAATCACTTCATGGTAGGCTTTTAGATCTAATTCATTAAATCCCCACTTAGCAATAAGAAGAGAGCGTATTTCAGCAAGAACAACCTCTAACTGTGCTTTAACATCCGCGTTTTGAAGAGCTTCAAGAATGGTTTTGGCACCATAATAAGCACCCGTATAAGCTGAAGTTGCATGACCTGAGTTAACTGAGAATAATTTACGTTCAATGAAGGGTTCTAAATCTTCTTCGTAATGTACACCTTCCAATTTTAAGTGAGGATTTTTCATGCGACTTGTCTCAACAACCCATTCGTTAAATGGTTCAACGACAACAAAGAGGGGATCCTCATGACTTTGGGCTGGTACGATACGGTCAACAGCTGCATTAGGAAAACCAACATACTCTTCAACGTAGGCTAATTCGTCTCCTGAGAGATATTTTTGGACTTCTTCATACAAGAATTGCGAACCACCGATCATGTTTTCGCAGGCTAAAACATCAATAGCTTGTGTACTACCAGCTTCCTTACGCACTTTCAAACCATCTGCAATTAATTCTGCTATAAATGGTAAAATATTAGGTCCAATAGCTGTCGTAATTAAATCAGCTTCTGCTACTGCTGCGACAACATCTGCAGGATTTTTAGCGTTGTTAATCCCTGAAACATTTGAAACAGTAATATGGCGCTTACCATCTTCAGCAATTTCAATATCATAGCTGTGGCGATCATTTAAAGCATCAATAATCGTTTCATTGACATCTACAAAATTAATGGCAAAATCGTTAGCAAATAAAATTTCTCCGATAAAACCACGTCCAATATTACCTGCACCGAAGTGTACTGCTTTTTTCATTATGTTCTCCTTCTTATGCGACACTGTTCAATAAACGAATAACATCATCTTCTGTTTGAGCATCTGCCAATTTGACGACATTGTCGACATCAGCACAGAAGATTGAAATCTTTTGAATCATATCTAAGTGCTCATCCCCTATACCAGCAATACCAAATAAAACAGTAGCTATTTGAGGATTTTCAGCAGTTCCAAAGTTTACCCCTTTAGGAACCTGAACAACTGTGATTCCAGATTTTAAAACTTCTTTTTTTGCTTCATCTGTACCATGTGGGATAGCAATAAAGTTTCCCATATAGACAGATAATTCTTCGTTTCGTGTGATCATAGCATCAACATATGATGGGTTAACATAACCCCCATCCTTGAGAAGTTTTCCACAATAGCGAATCGCTTCTTCTTTAGTTTCAAAAGTTTGATTTAACTTAATTAGTTCTTTTTCAAATTGCATGTTAATTCTCCAATTTCTTGATATTTTCTGTGAAAATTTGGTTCAGCAACTGATAGATAATCGCTTTATTACCAGTTTTATAAATCTCTGTATAGAGATGATTTTCAATGATTGATTGACCAATTGCTGTCATAAGTTCCCTAACAGTATCGCTCTCATTCATGCCTGTCAGCATGACTAGTACCCTTGAAATAACTTCAGGTGTTCTATTCATAGAGATAGCTGATACAGGCTGTTCTAAATCACAAATGTAAAAACCTGACTGTTTGACACTGCTAGACTGCGTATGTAAAAGCATCAAGCCAGTCTCAGGAATTGCCATAGGACTCTGCTCAAAGCGTTGGATTAACTTCGAAGATAAATAAGTACGATCTGTAATCCCCGGTAAAGCATTTACAACTGACACCACTGCATCTTCGAATGAGGCTTCATTGGCAAGCTGGAAGACGTCGAAATGCTGCAACAAGTTTTGGCTAATCATTAGATAATCTTGAACATCAAAATTAGCTTCTATCGGCAAGTCCTCCCTAACCACGACATCACGATTTTCTTGAACACTCTGTAAGTAATCCTGTAAAGCGATGAGTTCCTTCCCATCAGGGTAAATCGAGATAAAATAGAATTTTTCCTTTGTAGGTTGAGTGGTTAAAATAGCATCATACTGCTGAATAGCTGACTTTTCAAACTGACTCGGTGAGGTTACGCTTAATCGCTCGATAAAGGGAGCTAAGTTTTTAATCTTAGTTATTAAAAGCTCCCTAGCCAAGGGACGCTCGTCACTCAACAATAAGAGACGTATTGGATAAATATCAGGACTTCTTCTCAAACTAGAAGTAAAATGCAATGTAATTAGCTCGTATTCATTTTCTGTCTGCAAATACGGTGGAAAGATATCTTTTACCAATAAGCTGACAACTCTATGCAAATGGGAACTGTGCTTTAAAGCACGATGTGCTATAACATTTTGACCTGACTCTCCAAAAATTTCTGGAACAGCTAAACTTAAGCGAATATGATTAAACAGAAACTTGAACAGAACTTGATCTTTAGCAAAATTAATTTTTGTATAGAGAGATACCTTATCAATTAAGTTCGAAATATTGTAATAAAACTCACTGTCTACTTGTTCCTGAAACAGTGGAACAGGTTGGCGTTTGATGACAAATTCGTCTAAACGTTGGGCGAAATATAAGATTTCTTGTAAGTTAAAGAGCTGACCAGACTGTTTCGCATAATCATTAAATAAGGATTGTGTTAAATCAAGTGCTTCTTTACTCACCGGACGACTTTGAAGTTCAAGTTGGTTAACATTTGCCAAGGTTAAAAGCACAATCAAGAAATGTCCCATAATCGTGTCAAACTCAGGCAACTGAGCTCCAATTTGCTCAAATAATTTTTTTGCAATTTTAAACTGTTTGATATCAAACCATGGTAACTGTACTAGTTCCAGTTTACTAAATTCAGAAACTGCTAAACTTTGTGTCAGAATAACAGCCGCTAACCACCTTTTTAAACCATTATTTCCTTCCAGTGAATAGCCTCCCTGACGATTAATACAAAGCGAAAAATCATGAAAGCGTTGCTCAATCGTCGAAATGTCTTGAATAATGGTTACATTACTGACAGCAAATTGTTCCTGTAATAAGTCATTCGTTAAGGGCTCCTGCTCCATCAATAAAGAGAGTGATATCAAGGAAAGTCTTTCTTTTTGAGAATAGTTTTCTTGGGAGTAATACTGTTCAAGATGGTCTAATTCACCAGATAGGTAATATTTGCCAGACTCTTTCAAAATACTGATTTGAATAGTGTTTAAACTCTCAGTCAAATCAGCAATCGTTCGATAAGTGGTTCGTTTAGATACTTGTAAAATATCGGTTAGTTGATTGACGGAAAGCTTTCCATATTCTTGGAAAGCTTTCAACAATTGTTCTTCTCGTTTTGACAATAGCATAAACTTATTATACTACTTTTCTATTCTTGCTTTCAATCTTACTTTAAAAGGCTTCCTTTAAGTAACATAATTGGGTTTTGGTAAGTATTATTTTGTCATTCTAGCGACCATTTTGTCGTATTCTGGTGTTGTAACAAGACTATCAACAACAAGCAATTGCGCTTCTGGTGCAGCTGATTGCACATCGATTTGATTAGTAATAGTTGTAACAACTAAAATGTTTTTAGCGTTGAATCGATCAAGTTCAGCGAATGTCGCTTTTGATACTGGAATACCAACATTTTTATTTTTAAAGATAGCAGAAAGGGTTGCTTGTCCCATTGTTGCAGAGCCTTCAGCTTTTCCATGGGCAAAGACAACTTCATCAATGTGATTCAGGTTAACTTTTTCGTCTGAAGACGTCACTGGTTTTTTAGATGTTGACATAGCAACGACTTCTTCTTCAGTTAACAATGAAACAATTTCATCGTATTTTGGTGTTGCCAAGAAATTATCCACTGACACGTGTGCGGCGCGTGGTGTACGTTGGTAAGCACGTGGTGCTAACTCTTCTTGAGTCACAATCAAGGTGCGGTCAACATCGGTAAGATTTGAAATAGCCTTATTTGTAACAGGAATATTAAGCCCTGCTTTTTTCACCTTATCGCGAAGGATTGAAGCTCCCATTGCTGAACTACCCATACCTGCATCACAGGCGAAGATAATTTGATCAATACTTTTAGCTGAGATATCTTCTGTGGTTGGTGCAGACGCTGTTGAAGTTGATTGACCTTTAGATTGAGCCTTAGCGGCTGCGGTTGCTGCTTGAGCTTGTTCTAAATCATTAGCAGTAGATTTGTCTGTTTTAAGGATTACAGAAGCAACTAGGAACGAAGAAACTGTTGCAGCCAAAACACCAGCAAGGACAACTAAGTGTGGTCCAAATCCTTTAGGAGCCATTGCCATAATCGCAATGATTGATCCCGGTGATGATGGTGATGTCAATCCAGCTCCAAGAAGTTGGAAAGTGAAAGTACCAGTTACACCTCCTGCGATAGCTGCTAAGAACATAGCAGGTTTCATCATAACGTATGGGAAATAAATTTCGTGGATACCACCAAGGAAGTGAATGATTGTTGCTCCCCATGATGATGATTTAGCAGAGCCTTTCCCAAAGATACCATAGGCAAGAAGGATACCAAGACCAGGTCCAGGGTTTGCTTCAAGAAGGTAAAGAATTGATTTACCAGTAGCTGCGGCTTGTTCTGTACCAAGCGGTGTAAAGATACCATGATTAAGTGCGTTGTTCAAGAAAAGAACTTTTGCAGGTTCAATAATGATGTTGGCTATTGGTAAGAGTTTCGCATCAACGATTGCTTGAACACCATCACCAACCCAACCTGTCAAGGTAGCAACAACAGGACCAATAGCAAAGAATGCAATCAAAACAAGACCAAATCCGATTAAACCGGCTGAGAAGTTGTTCACCAACATTTCAAATCCAGTTGGGATTTTTGATTGGAATTTTTCATCAAATTTTTTGATGAGCCATCCTCCAAGTGGTCCCATAATCATTGCACCAATAAACATCGGAACTGTAGAACCAGCGATTGCTCCAAATGTTGCGATGGCACCAACAACACCTCCACGTTGGGAATAGACGTTGTAGCCACCAGTATAACCGATAAGAATTGGAAGTAGATAGGTCAACATTGGGCCTACGACCGTTGCTAATTTTTCATTTGGTAGGTAACCAGCTTCGATAAAAAGGGCTGTTATGACCCCCCAGGCGATAAATGCCCCTATGTTGGGCATGACCATATTAGAAAGCGAAGTACCAAGTTTTTGGATTTTCACTTTTAATGATGATTGTTGTTCCATAAGAACGCCTCCTAAATTTTTTACTCACTAATCATAACATTAAAGCGTTTTCTGTCACACTCAAACTTTGACACAATTTTTGTGCCAAAAAAATGCCTGACACAAATCAGACATTTTTTATCACTATCTTAACTTATTCAACTGTAACAGCCTTAGCCAAGTTACGTGGTTTATCAACGTCAAGACCACGTTGAAGCGATGCGTAATAAGCAATCAATTGTGTTGGGATCACCATACCAATTGTTGCGAGGAATGGGTGAACTTTATTGACAACAATATCATCACCGTCACGTTCTAGTCCTTCTTCTACCACAGTAAGGACGTTTGCACCACGAGCTGCGACTTCTTGGATATTACCACGAGTATGCGCTGCTACCAATTCACTTGAAGAAATCAAACCAATAACTGGTGTACCATCTTCAATCAATGAAATCGTACCATGTTTCAATTCACCAGCAGCAAATCCTTCACATTGAATATATGAGATTTCTTTCAATTTTAGTGATGCTTCCATAGCAACATAGTAGTCATTACCACGACCGATATAAAAAGCATTGCGAGTTGTTGAGAGAAGTTTTTCAACTTTGTCAGCAATCATATCTTTTTCAGAAAGCGTAGCTTCGATAGATTGGGCAACTAATGACAACTCATGTACCAAATCAAACTCAAGCGCTTCTGCTTTACCATTTGCTTCACCAACTGCTTTAGCTAAGAAGGCAAGTGCTGCAACTTGAGCTGTATAAGCTTTTGTCGAAGCAACTGCAATTTCAGGTCCAGCATGAAGTAACATTGTGTAAGTCGCTTCACGTGACAAGGTTGATCCAGGCACATTTGTCACTGTCAAGCTTGGAATACCCATTTCATTTGCTTTCACAAGAACCTGACGACTATCTGCTGTTTCCCCTGATTGGCTGAGCAAGATGAACATTGGTTTTTCACTAAGGAGTGGCATGTTGTAGCCCCATTCAGATGCAACACCAAGTTCAACTGGCGTATCAGTTAGTTTTTCAAGCATTGCTTTTGAAGCAAAACCTGCATTGTATGATGTACCAGCTGCAAGGATGTAAATACGGTCAGCCTCTTGAACAGACTTAACAATCGCAGGATCAATAGTCATATTTCCTTCGCTATCAGCATAAGTTGAAATCAACTTACGCATAACAGTTGGTTGCTCATCAATTTCTTTCAGCATATAGAATGGATAAGTCCCTTTACCGATATCTGAAAGGTCAAGTTCAGCTGTGTAAGAATCACGTTCAATTTCGTTACCATCGTAGTCAGTAACTGTTGCTGAATCTTTTGTCAAAATAACCAACTCTTTATCGTGAATTTCCATAAATTCAGAAGTTTCACGAATCATGGCCATAGCATCTGAGCAAACCATGTTATAACCATCACCTAAACCAATCAAGAGTGGTGATTTATTTTTAGCGACATAAATAGTATCTGTATCTTCAGAATCAACCAAAGCAAATGCATATGACCCTTCAATAATTGTTAGAGCCTTCTTAAAAGCTTCAAGAACAGATAAACCATCTTCTACAAATTGTCCAATCAAATGAACAGCAATTTCAGTATCCGTTTGACCTTTTAAGTCATGACCTGAAAGGTACTCTTCTTTGATTTGAAGGTAATTTTCAATAACACCATTGTGAACCAAAATAAAACGCCCAGTTGCTGATGTATGTGGGTGCGCATTATCTTCAGTTGCTTGGCCGTGTGTTGCCCAACGAGTATGACCAATACCAGTACTACCAGCAACATCAATACCGATTTTAGCACGTAGGTCAGCAATACGACCAACTGATTTGACAAGACTAGAATTATCACCGTTAGCAACATAAATACCGGCTGAGTCATAACCACGATATTCTAATTTTTCAAGACCTTGCATCAAGATATCTGTTGCGTTACGATTTCCTACAACACCAACAATTCCACACATAAATTTCTTTATAGTTATCTTAAATGGATAACTACTCCTCCTTTTTTAATTCTAAATTGGTATAGTCATTTATACCTCAAAAATAAGACATTGTTAGTATATAACGTTATATTGATTATGTCAACATAAAAAATTGGTATAGTCATTTATTTGAAAAATTAAAAGGCAGTGAGCAAGAACTCCTGAAGGGAAATAAGAGTTAGTCTCTTCTCCTTTAATTGAATGCTTAAACCTGAAACTGCCCACTGGACAGTCGTGGTTTCTTAGAATAGAAGTCCCTAACCAACTGGTGCATCAGAAGCGCTAAAAGCGATAAATCGCTAAGGATTTCCCCCAACCACTACGTCAACTTGATCAATCAAAATATATGAAAAAGCCGGACTTTTTGGCTCTATAATTTCTGTAGTGGGTAAATCCTCTACGGGTTTTATAGGGCTTTTTGATTGTATCAAAAAAGTCCCACATGACTTATAATGAAAAGCGACAAAACAACTCATTAGAAAGTGTCATATGGAACTATTTAAGAATACCACAGATTTAATTGGATTGAAAGATAACAATATCACTATTTCTTTTGTTTTGAAACATCAAACTCATATTGAAATACGAGCTAAACTTGATTATCAAGCGCCTGCTTGTTCTTTCTGTCGAGGAAATATGATTAAATACGACTTTCAAAAATCTTCAACCATTCCTATCTTGGATGTTCAAGGCATGCCAACCCTCTTAAAACTCAAGAAACGACGCTTTCAATGCAAAAATTGTCGCAAGGTAGTCGTCTCTCAAACCTCATTAGTTAGAAAAAATCATCAAATCTCACAACCGGTCTGGACTAAAATCACACAACTTTTAACGGAATCCTTAAGCAATGCCGCTATCGCTAGGCAGTGTCATGTCTCAGTAGCAACTGTCCAAAGACAACTCGAAAACTTCCAAATCAAAGAAACTTTCAATAAACTACCTGCCATCTTATCCTGGGATGAATTTTCAAGAAACAAAGGACAGTTAGCTTTCATTGCTCAAGATTTTGAGACCAGACAAATCGTCACTGTCCTTGAAGATAACAAACAAACCACGATTAAGAACTTCTTCTACAAATTCCCCAGAAAGATTCGTGAGACGGTCAAAGTCGTCACTGTTGACATGTCTGGGAGTTATATTCCCATCATCAAAAAGTTATTTCCTAATGCTCGCATTGTCCTTGATCGCTTTCACATCATCCAACACCTAAGCAGGGCTATGATGTCGACGAGAATTGCCATCATGAAGAGCTTTGACACGCAATCACTTCCTTATCGTGCTATGAAAAATCACTGGCGAATCTTACAAAAAGATAGTCGCAAACTATCTCTGGAGACGTTCTATTCAAGGACTTTTAGACAAACCTTAACGCCTCGGGAAGTTGTCCAGAAAACCTTACCCTTCTCTGAGGAACTGCACTTTTACTATGACCTCTATCAAATATTGCTTTTTCACTTCAAGGATTATATCATCAACGCCTTGGAACTTCCCTATTCTAACGCAAAGCTTGAGGCAACCAACAAACTCATCAAAGATATCAAACGACAAGCTTTTGGATTCAAGACATTCAAGAACTTTAAAACGACAAGCTTTTGGATTCAAGACATTCAAGAACTTTAAAACGAAAACACTCATCGCTTTAGACACTCAAAAAGAGAGAACCGGAACGATTCTCTCTAGATGTTAGCTATCAGTCACCCACTACAGTTGACGAAGAGCCGACTTTTTGCCCGACCTCTTTTACTAATTATTGACTCTCAATAAAGCCAAATGATTCAAACGGAAAGACTTTAAAAGTTAACACTCCTCTTACCTGAGCATGACTGATGACACCGAATGTCCGGCTATCCTTTAAATCTTGACGATTGTCATTCAATACAAAATAAGAATCTTTATCAGTCTTAGCCTTCATGGCCTTGTTCACTACCCTTAAGTTAAAATCCGTTGTAAAATTCATTTGATGATTATTTTCTGTCAGATAAGCAGACTTCAATTTCTCAATGTAAGGTTCCGATTTGATTTTACCATTGACATAAAGAACATCATCCATTGAAGTTACACTATTTTCACCTTTGGCAATAAAACGGCTAATGTAAGTCTTCCCATCCACATCATAAACAATAAAATCATTTTCTTTAGGCTTTGTTTGTTTAGTATAAATGAGAACATCCCCAGCCTTCAAAAAACTATTTTCATTTTCTTGAGTAACTTTTACAGTAGATATATAAAATCTCCCAATAAAAAAAAGAACCAGAGAAAAAATAATTGCTAAAATAATATTCCGAATTAAATCACGCTTTACCATACTTAACTACTCCTTACTTCAATTATTATTATAGCATGTTTCCCAGTATAAAAAAAGGAGTGGAAAAGAACTCACCTAAACAAATTGAACTCATTTTCTCAACTCCCAAAAAATTCACTGCCATCAGCTTTAAAACTTAAGCCTAGAAAGATGATAACAATAATCCTATAGGTTAACCTAACCTGATAAATATCATCTCAAAAGGCTGGGCATAAGCCCAGCCTCTAATCAATATATCAATTTTCTGCTTATTGAACAGTGCGGATACGCATTGTGTTAGTACCACCTGAACCAACTGGTACACCTGCAACGATAACAATGTTATCACCTGATTCAACAAGACCTGATGCAAGAGCTGCTTTTTCAGCAACTTCAAACATATCATCCGTTGAAGCTGGTTTATCAGTGACAACTGGGATAACTCCCCAGTTAATCATCAATGATTTTTGTGTTTTTTCGTCGAAAGTAACAGCCAAAATATCAGCATCTGGACGGTATTTAGAAATGAGACGAGCAGTATTACCAGATTCAGTCAATGCAACAACCAATTTAATATCCATTGAGTTTGTCGCATCTTTCACAGCTGAAGCCATCACTTCTGTTTTTGTTTCACGTGGGAATTTAGAAGAATCAAGACGTCCATACTCTTTAAGAAGAGTTTGGGCATTTTTGTCAATGGTAGCCATTGTGCGAACAGACTCAACTGGGTATTTACCGTTAGCTGATTCGCCTGATAGCATTGTTGCGTCAGTTCCATCGATAACAGCATTAAAGACATCAGATACTTCAGAACGAGTAGCACGTGGCTTATCAGTCATGGTTTCAAGCATGTTAGTTGCTGTGATAACTGCTTTTCCAGCTGCATTTACCTTGTCGATAATCATTTTTTGGTAAACTGGAACCATTTCAAATGGTACTTCAATACCCATGTCACCACGAGCAATCATGATACCATCTGCTGCTTCAATGATTTCATCAATATTATCAATACCTTGTTGGTTTTCAATTTTCGCAAAGAGTTTAACATGTCCATTACCTGTTTCTTCACAGATAGCACGAACTTCGTTAACATCTTTTGCAGTACGTACAAATGAAATAGCGATGAAGTTAAGACCTTGCTCAAGACCAAAGCGAATGTCCGCATTATCACGTTCAGCAAGCGCTGGGAACGGAATTTTAGTATAAGGAATATTAACACCTTTTTGTTTAGCGATGATACCATCATTTTCAACTTCAACTACAAATTCACGTTTGTCAGCGTCTTTTTCGATGACTTTAAGACCAAGTTTACCATCATCAATAAGAATTTGTTTACCAACTTCAACATCATCAAAAATATCAAGCGCACCTGCTACGTTTAAGGCAATCACATCACGCGTTGACTTGATTCCTTGTTTAGTAGCGACACGAATCACTTCACCAGTCTTGTATGAGTACTCTTTAGCATCGTCTTCAAACAATTCCGTACGGATTTCAGGACCCTTAGTATCCAAAAGGAAACCAACTTTTTGACCTGCAATTTCTTCCGCAAGACGAACAGTTGCCATACGAGCACCCTGCTCTTCATGATCACCATGTGAGAAGTTGAAACGGAAGACATTAGCACCTGCTTCAATCAATTCAGCAATCTTTTTAGCTGATGCTTCTACATCAAGGCTTTCACCCCAATAGCCATCTTCACCGAATTTTTTACCGCCACGGAATTCTACCGCAGGACCCAATGTTGCAACGATTTTAACGCGTTTATTCATGATAAATATGAAACTCCCTTTATTTTTTGTCGATTACCGACGATTACCTAAAATGAAATACTTACTTTCCAGAGAACTAGTTAGCCAAATCTCTGTTCAATTGTGCAAAGTCTAGGCGTGCTTTGTGAGGATTGTTAACAATGATCTTATCACCATCAAGACTGAATAGAGCGCCTTCTTCAGCAGTTCCAAGAATTGGACTTTCAACCAACTCTTCTCGCTGAATACCGACAGCAAGACCTCCACGACCTTCTTTCAACAATTCAACCGCACGAGCACCCATCCATGATGCAAGCACACGGTCACGAGCGGTTGGTGTACCACCACGTAACAAGTGCCCTAAATTAGTCACACGAAGATCAGAGTCATCTCCTGCTTCCTTCAACTTAGCGGCAAAAGCTTCTCCACTCATCACTCCTTCAGCAAGAACAATGATATGATGTTTTTTGTTGCGGTTGTAACCTTGTTTGATTTTGGCAACAACTTCTTTGATATCATACTCTTCTTCAGGAATAATGATTTGGTCAGCACCTGATGCGATACCAGCCCACAAAGCGATGTCTCCAGCATTACGTCCCATAACTTCAACAACGAACGTACGATCATGTGAAGCTGAGGTATCACGGATACGGTCAAGCGCTTCTGTTGCAGTACTTACAGCAGTATCAAAACCAATGGTATAATCAGTACCAACGATGTCATTGTCAATAGTTCCTGGAAGTCCTACAGCTGGGAAACCATGTTCTGTCAAGCGCATAGCACCATGGTAAGAACCATCACCACCAATAACGACAATACCTTCAATACCATGTTTTTTTAATTGTTCGATACCTTTTAGTTGTCCTTCAAGAGTCGCAAATTCAGGATAGCGAGCTGACTGAAGGAAAGTTCCTCCGTTAGAAAGAATATTGGCAACAGTGCCAGCTTCAAGTTGGAAAATATCACCTTCAACCATACCAGCATAACCACGGTTAATACCAAAAACTTCCATTCCTTCTGTAATTGCCTTACGGACTACTGCACGAACAGCAGCATTCATACCAGGAGCGTCACCACCACTAGTTAAAACAGCAATACGTTTCATTTTGCATGTTACTCCTTTATATTTTTAACTTCTCCATTATAGCACATTAAGCATTGAAACGGGAGCTTTTCCATCAGAATTTACCGAAAAACCGTTTTCATGACATAAGGTGCTAGGCTATCAAGTAAATCTTGTGATTTTTTAACAAAATAAGTCCGACTTTGCAGGGTTTCATGGCTGCTCTGATAGTGGATGACAACAGGGATGGAGCCCGAGTGATCTTTTAAAATCCTCGCTATCTGATAATCGTGGTCATGATTTTCAACCTGAATCCAACATTTTTCCATAGTAGCTAGTTCAAGTTGATTGAGCACGAGTTGAATCCTACCGTCTCGTTCCTGTGTGCGACCAGTAAAATAATAAATACCTCCCTCTTCCAATTGAGTGGATATCCGCTGATAGGTTTCTGGAAATAGGGTAACATCAAGTTGTTTTTCGGTATCTGTTATCTTGAGAAAGGCCATCTGCTGCCCACTGGACTTGGTTCGAATGACACGGATTGCCATCACTTGACCCAAGACTGTCACGTTCTGATTAGGAACCAGATGCTCAATGGAATCTAATGACCGAGGCGTCGTTGCCATCAGCTCTTTTAAGGGATGCGGACTAATCCCAATACCCAAAATAGCAACTTCTTGCTGATATTTTTCAGCATTTGAATAATCACTAGCTTCTATCCAATGATACGAAGACTCGGCAAATAGACTTCCTAACTCTCTAGTGAAAAGCATCAAGTTATCTAAATTGACCACAATTTGATGACGATTTTTGTGAAAAGCATCAAACAAGCCAATTTGAACCAAAGGCAAAATAAGATCCGACTTTTGAAAAGGCTTTGGCAACCGTGTTAAAAAGTCTTGCATGCCTGTGAAAGGCCTATTGTCCCTAATCCAATGAGCCAATTCTCTAGGCAAGCCTTTAATATGTTTTAACCCCAGATAAATGTGATGATTAGTGATGTCGTCTTGATAGGGAATCCGATTGATGGATAAAGGCGCTAAGGTAAAGCCTGAAGCTAGCGCATCAGCAAGGTAATCACCACTGGAATAATTTAGCATGACTTCAAAAAAGACGGCCGGATAATGTGCCTTAAAATAGGCCAGCTGAAAAGCTAGAGCTGAGTAGGCAAAAGCATGGCTTCGATTAAAGCCATAACCCGCAAATTTAGCCATCATCCCAAAGAGAAGCTTCGCAGTTTCTGGATTTCTACCTAGCTTGTTTGCTCCTTCTAAAAACTCAACCTCCATCTTCTGCATCTCAATGACATCTTTTTTCGACATGGCACGTCGCAAAAGGTCAGCCTTTCCCAACGTAAATCCTGAAAATACTTGTGCAATCTGCATAACCTGCTCCTGATAAAGCATGATACCAAAGGTAGATTCTAAAATCGGTGCCACAATCGGATCGATTAGATCGACCTTTTCCTTACCGTATTTTCGAGCGATAAAATTCTCAATATAGTCACTAGCCCCTGGACGATTGAGGCTCGTTGTCGCAACAACCTCCTCAAAGCGAGCTGGTTTAATACGTTTTAAAAGATTGATAGCACCTGCTTGCTCAAATTGAAAAATCCCCTTGGTTCTTCCAGCAGCAAAGAGCTTCAACGTTTCAGGATCTTCCAAATCAATCTCTTCAATAACAATCGTCTTTCCAAACTCCTTAGCAACTCTCTCCTTCATTTTTTGGACGAAAGTCAGATTTCGCAAACCGAGAAAGTCCATTTTTAAGAGACCATTCGCCTCAACCGCAGGAGCATCGTACTGCGTAATCATCATTTCTTCACCAGCTTTTAAGGGGATATGGTCGGTAAGCAAATCGTCACTCATCACAACTCCTGCCGCATGAATGGACGTTTGTCGAGGCTTACCTTCAATTTTCCTAGCTATCTCAAAAGCACGTTGATACTCCGGTTTACTATTAATAATCCGCCTAAAAGACATAGTCTTCTTGTAGGCACTATCCAAATTATCCCTAAAAGAAATCTTCTTCGTAATGGCGCTTAGCTCATACTCTGAAGCCCCAAATCGTTTAAAGACATCTCGAATAGCTTGTTTAGCACCAAAAGTTGAAAAGGTAACAATCTGAGCAGCATGCTCTGAGCCATAGCGATCTCTCACATAATGCAAAAACTCACTTCGATAAATGTCTGGTAAATCAATATCAATATCAGGCATACTATAACGCTCCTGATTTAAAAAACGTTCAAAGAGTAAGTCATTTTTGACAGGATCAATCCCTGTAATGGACAAAGCATAAGCGACAAGACTACCTGCTGCCGAACCACGTCCCATCCCCATGTAATAACCACGCTGACGCCCAAAGGCTAACAAATCCCAAACAATTAAGAAATAATCATCAAATCCCATCTCGTGGATGATTGACAGTTCTTTCTCCAAACGTTCTTGATAAACCTGAGAAAACAAGCCTTTTTCTTTTAAACCAGCCACCGTTCGTTCACGTAACTCAATATGAGGCTCTTTTGAGCGATTAAACCGAGGCAATTTCAACTGTTTATCAAAGGTATAAGAAATACTATCAACCATCTCATTCAGATAAGACAAACAACCCGGAAAACGTTCTTCAAAAACGCTCGCCATTTCTTGTTCTGGGAGTAGGATTGATGTCCCCTGGATTGCAGGAACCTCTGTCAAAGGCACATTATCTTTGATAGCGCGCAACATTTGAAGCGTTTCAACATCAGAGGCGTCAAAAATAGTGACTTGGTGCAAGGGAATGATGGCTTGCTCAAATGGAAGTGCTGGCGTATCTAAACCCACACCAATCACAAACGATATCGGTAGCTGTAGCGTCATTATGCCATCAAAATAAGGAATAATAAGTAAAATGCCCTCACTATATGGGATTAAAGCTTCCAAATCATGATCTCCAGACATGATTTCTGTGGAAACTTTCATCAAATGACGATAGCCTGTGGTATTTAAGGCAACCAAGCGGCATTCTAAGATCTTATCCTGATAGGTCAAAGACGTTGCCAAACCAACAATAGGCTTTATACCTGCCATAGTTGCTTTTTGAATAAAGTGATAAGCTGCGTATAAGTTATCCCTATCCATAATCCCTAAATGGCGATAACCTAGCTCTTTCCCTCTCAAAATATAGGTCTCAATATCTATGAGGCTTTCCATAAAACTATAGACAGTCTTTGTTTCTAAGGGTACAAACATCTACTTCTCCCATTATCATGCTTAAAACATTAAAAAAGAACCCCTCTACCATCTCTGATAAAGGGGATATTATGGAGTCGGTGGGAGTCGAACCCACGTCCAAACACCTGCCATCATATTCGTCTACAACCATAGGCTATGCTTTGATTTAACTTAGTATCGACACATAGCTCAACCCTATACTAAGCGAGTCTATCAATCTCTTTTTAAGCAGCTAGACAATACTTAAACGTAGCTTGCTAAAATAAGACTACGCTTGAAACACAAGCCATTCCAAGGTAGTCACGCCCGCTGTTTTTTAGGCAGCTAAAGCGTAAGAAGTGTTATTTTTTGCAGTTATATTTAACTGGCGTTTAACATCCGCACGATGAGTCGCAGAATATGCCACATAATGCCTGTCGAATCCGTAACGACCCCAAACAAAAGTGATATTATTTAGTATATCAAATGTGGTTTCAAATAGCAAAAAAAAGTCTGTTATGGTATGATTAATCCATGGAAATGAAATATAGTGAACGCTATCGGTTCGCCCAAAAACTCATCCGAATAAGCAGCTTTTTAGCTCTAATAGCAACAGGATTCTTAGTATTTTGGCTTTATCACATCGGGATTTTACATGACAGCAATGTGTTAAAATCAACCCTTCACAGGTACACCATTCTAGGCCCCCTCATCTTTATCGTTGTTCAGATTATTCAAGTAGTCTTCCCTGTCATTCCTGGAGGAGTGACCACTGTTGTTGGTTTTATCGTTTTTGGCTGGTGGAAAGGATTTATCTACAACTACATCGGTATTGTTATCGGCAGCATCATTTTATTTGCCCTCGTTAAGCGTTTTGGACGAAAATTTATCCTTCTGTTTATCAAAGAAGATACTTTTTTTAAATACGAGCGCAAGTTGGAGAGCAAACACTTTGAAAACTTGTTCATCTTTAGTATGGTTTCACCTATTTCCCCTGCCGATATTATGGTGATGGTCACTGCTTTAACCAGTATGAGTCTCAAGCGATTTCTTATCATCATCCTTCTCTCAAAACCATTTTCCATCATTGGTTACAGTGCCATGTGGTTATACGGTGGAGACTGCTTAAAAAAATTCCTCTAACATCTCAAAATGATTTATCTGAGATTTGTTAAATGATGCTTTTTTGCCTCTTAAAGGTTATGTTATAATAATGATAGTAATCAGAAAAAAGGAACTCCTATGACTTTAAAAAAAATACTCACATTAGTTATCCTAGGCTCCACTGTTACCAGCTTAGTAGCTTGTTCACAACCTCAAAAACCAAGGCATTCCGCTAAAAAAAGACCCTTGACAACCATGCAATCTGACTCGGAACCTACTCAGGATCCAAAAGTCAGACTACAATTCAATGATATTAAAACAGCCACTGTTCAAGATAATTTTCAAAACGGAACCACATTAGAGCAAGTCAAGTCCTTCTATGGAGAGCCAGCGACACACACAACAAAACCTGCTGGAGACGTGACACTGGATGTTTACACATGGACGATTGATAAGGCTACCATAACTGTTCAACTGTTCCAAAATAGTACGGTTGCCAAAGCCATCTCAAATTTTGCTTTTGAACGAAAAAAAACGATTACAGAAACAATCTATACCAAAGAAATTCAAAATGGTATGACTTTCACACGTGCTACTGAAATTCTTGGTCAAGCTGATGTGTACTCTCAATCTGTCTCATCCGATGGTGAAGAAATTCAAGCTATCTGGTCAAGCAATTTAAAAGGCACAGATAATGCTAGACACATCAAACTGATTTTCAAAGATGGTAAACTTGTTGAAAAATCTCAATATGGTTTAAACTAAGGTTAGGTCAGACTAACCTTTTTTCTTACACTTCTATGACTTGTTTTAACACTCTACTTCTCGCACTAAGCAAATCAACATTTTTTCCGTTCCCACGGAGGACCGTATCCAACGCTTTTGTTTCGGCTTTAAAACAATTAACGGCGCGTTTAGCAGCGTTACCATTACTTGCAAACTAGGATGTCTCTAGCCCAAGTTCAATAAACATACTCCCTAAAGGAGTTTCTGATGACATAGCTACCTCCTTTTTAACCCAATTAAAAAACACCTTTAAGGTGTTCTTGAAACTTCAATCATCTAGTGCCATTTTTAAACCACAGAATAGAATAATCCCTAGGAACAAATAATAAAATAAAGGCGTAAAGAATGCACCTATGCCTGTTGCAATTAATATAAATTGACCCAAAATAGAAACATCTGTTGCCATAAAATAAATACCAACTATGATGTAGGCAATACATAAGGCACCCCAAATTTTAACTCTATTTGTAAGCATAGTCTCCTCCTCCTTACTCTTTATTATACTACTTTGATATTCTCTATTCAATCATAATAGTAATGTGCTAACTAGATATCTCCTAAACAAGACAGTGTTTCAATCTGAAAATTAGCTCCAAAATAGAGACGTCCACTGCAAACGAATGCTACTTTTATCAAATCATTTTTTGATTACAAAAACACTCCTGTTACTGACTATCTAGAAGGTAACAGAAGTGTTTTCTCAGTCTCAAATCCTCAAAGATGAGAAGATAATTCAATATATCAACCACCCTTATTTTTATCCACCTTGAGGGAATCGAACCCCCATCTCAAGAACCGGAATCTTACGTGATATCCATTACACTAAAGGTGGCTAACCTGAGCTCTATCACTCAGGTCAATAAAAAGCTTGCCAGGCAAGCTTTTTACGCTTTTTGATTATAATTCAATGTCACCGAAAAGGTCAGCCATTGAGAAACCAGTTTGTGTTTCTGGCAATTCATAATCACGTTTTGCTTCACGTTTTGGACGACGTGGACGTGATTGACGTTTCTCACCGTTGTTATCACCTTCAGCTTGATCTGGACGCTCTTCCAGAGCTTTGATTGAAAGGGATACACGTTCTGCTGATGAATCAACGTCAAGAACTTTAACAGTTACATCTTGACCAACTGAAAGAACATCTTTTGGATTTTCAACACGCTTGTGTGAAATTTGTGAGATGTGAACAAGTCCATCAATGCCAGGAAGCACTTCTACAAAGGCACCGAAATCTGTAAGGCGTTTTACTTTACCTTCAATCACATCACCTTTGGCTAATTTTTGATCCACACCATCCCAAGGACCAGGTGTTGTAGCTTTAAGCGATAGTGACACACGACCTGCTTCTTCGTCGATAGAAAGAACTTTAACTTCAACGTCTTCACCAACTGAAACAACAGATTTTGGTGAAGCATTGCGTTCATGTGACAATTCAGTTACGTGAACAAGTCCATCAACACCACCAAGGTCGATAAAGGCACCAAAACTTGTTAAACGAGCAACCTTACCAGTAACTACTGAACCTTCTTCAATTTGTGAGAAGATTTCTTTACGTGCTTCAGCTGCTTCTGCTTCAACAACATCACGACGTGATAAGATGAAACGGTTTTCTGCTGGATCAACTTCTTTAATCTTAGCATCAAATTCTTGACCGACAAATTGCTCAGTATTACGAACAAAACGAGTATCGATCATTGAAGCAGGGATAAAACCACGAAGACCTTCAAATTCTACTGAAAGACCTCCTTTAACAGCACGAGTTCCTTTAACGGTTACGACTTCATCTTCACGACCAACAAGTTTATCCCATGCTTTGCGAGCTTCCAAGCGTTTTTTAGATACTAGGAAAGTTACTGTATCAGTATCTTTACCTACTACTTGACGAAGAACAAGTACTTCAAGTGTATCGCCAGCTTTAACAAGATCGTTGATATCTGCTTCACGGTCATTTGTCAATTCACGAAGAGTAAGAACAGCTTCAACGCCAGTTCCTTCGATGACAAGGTTTGCTTGACCGTTATCAACTGTCAAAACTTCTGCAGTGACAACATCACCAGGGTTAACTTCGCTAACACTGTTTAGCAAATCTTCAAATTCATTCATTCTAAAAAATCCTCCAACAAGAATCAGCCTATTCTGACTCTTGGTACCAATATATTTTCTCAAGGTAACTCGCAAGGGCACAACTGATCGCTAAGACAATTAGGCTTTGCCACATACCATGACTGGGGTAGCTGGATTCGAACCAACGCATGAGGGAGTCAAAGTCCCTTGCCTTACCGCTTGGCGATACCCCAATTGAATAACTGAATAGAATACTATTCTTTTCGAGTTGAACACAGACTAAAATCCTAGTAAAAAAGATAAACTTCCTTGTGTGTTGGGCACACTTCGTCAGTTTCCTATTTTTATACGGATTTCTGTCCTTTATATCCTATCTCATGGAGAGAGAGGGATTCGAACCCCCGAACCCGAAGGAGCGGATTTACAGTCCGCCGCGTTTAGCCACTTCGCTATCTCTCCAAACAACAAAAACTATTTTAACATAGTTTTTGTTAAGCCGCAAGAGGTTTACCTATTTTTAATGGTTTAAATTATAATTTGCAATAATCGATTGAACCGCACTATCGAGTGATTTATGAAATTCAGAAACGGAACCCTTATCCACTATTACAAATTTACCATCAACTTCCGCAATTTCGCCAATCACTTTTTTACCGACTTGCAATTGGTAGCCTTCGACCTCTTGATGATGAATCACTACTGCGGCATCCTTTACTTGGATTTCGATTTTCTTTTCCTTTTTACCCATTACTAATACCTGACTGCTTTGATAATAAGCTGTCGTTATCTCCTTATCTTGCTAGAGTTTATTTTACCGAAAAATAAAAGACCTTGCAAGACTGCAAGTGTCTTTATTAGCGATAAATTTTACAAATCAACTTTGACAACCCAGCCTTCTGGAGCTTCAACGTCACCGAATTGGATACCAACTAGCTCATCGTATAAGCGACGTGTAACTGGTCCAACCTCTGTTTCACTATAGAAGACATGTAGTTTCCCTTTGTATTGAATTCCGCCAATTGGAGAAATAACAGCTGCTGTTCCACAAGCTCCTGCTTCAACAAAGCGATCCAAGTCATCAATTGGAACATCGCCTTCAACGACTGTCAAGCCAAGGCGTGTCTCAGCCAATTCTAGAAGTGAGTATTTGGTGATTGATGGTAGAATTGAAGGGCTTAACGGCGTCACGAGCTGATTATCAGCAGTGATACCAAAGAAGTTTGCAGCACCAACTTCTTCAATCTTGGAATGAGTAGCTGGATCAAGATAGATAACATCTGAGAAGCCTGCTTCTTTAGCTTTCTTACCAGGAAGAAGACTACCTGCATAGTTACCACCAACTTTGGCAGCACCTGTTCCATATGGAGCAGCACGGTCAAAATCTTCAGATACAATAAAGTTAGTTGGAGTCAAGCCTCCCTTGAAGTAAGAACCTACTGGCATGGCAAAGACGGTAAAAATGTACTCCTCTGCAGGGCGAACACCGATAATATCACCAACTCCAAGTAAAAGTGGACGAAGGTAAAGTGTACCTCCTGTACCATACGGTGGAACATACTCGTGGTTTGCTCGAACAACTGCTTTACAAGCCTCGATAAATTTTTCTGTAGGAACTTTCTCCATCAATAGACGATCGGCTGTTCTTTGCAAGCGTTCCGCATTTTGATCTGGACGGAATAGTTGAATACTACCATCCTTTGTACGGTAAGCTTTTAAGCCTTCAAAAGCCTGTTGTCCATAGTGAAGTGCTGGTGAACATTCAGATAGGTCTAGAGTTGCTTTATCAGTTAATTCACCCTCATCCCATTTGCCATCTTTAAAACGTGAGATGTAACGAAATGGTAATTTGTGATAAGCGAAACCTAAATTTTCCCAATCTAACTCTACTGCCATAGGAGACCTCTTTTCTTTATTTGGTTGTTGTCTAGTATATCTCATTTTGACGTTCTTTTCAATGTTTTATTTAAAATTCTGATAATTAAAAACATCTTCTAGTTTAAAGCTTAATCATAGGGTGGCTAACACCACCCTATGTTCGAACAATATCAGTGTTTCTGACCGACAAGTCAAAATAAGATGATAAGAGTTGTCATTCCTTAACAAGAGCAACACTCTTAGAATAGCGTTTCAGGTCGCTTCAGTCTAGCTGACAAGACGCCTGTCTCAGCAATCGTGTCAGTTACAAAAGAGCCGTTACTGGTTCGCTCTGAGAGGGAGAGATTGGCTAAATCAATCATTTTGACCTCACCTGTGTTTGAGGTAATTTCCAACTCCATCAAGGGATTTGCTGACGGCGTTGTGAATAAATCTGTTTCACCGCTAACTTCAGAGAAGGCAACAGGGGCTGCTTGGAAAACGCGATGAGGCTTCGTTTTCAGCTCACGAAGCACTTGTAAGCCTCGTCCCGCTCGCCGACTTAGAGGAATATCGGCTGTTTTCATGCGTTTGAGACTGCCTCTTTGGGTTAGAACGTAAAAGCTAGAATGATTTGCCAAAAAGACACTCTGAACCTTATCGTCATCTTTTAAGTTAATCGCTTTCACACCAGCAGCTTTGAGCCCCAGAACGGGAACCTCTTCGCTACTAAAACGTAAGGCATAGCCTCTGTGTGTGACAACCATAATCTCTTCTAGCTGTATTGGACTAACCGTAACAATCTCATCGTCGTCATTTTTCAGTTTGGCAAACTTGAGTGCCTTAGTACGATAGGTCCGCCATGGTGAGAGTTCCTTACGTTCCAGTTGTTTGATTTGACCATCACGAGTTGCTACCATGTAAACACCTGTCTCAAAATCATCTAAAAGATCAGCATAGATAACGTTTTCATCTGGCGTCAGGGTTGTGATATGTTGTGACAAATGTTCTCCAATGTCTTTCCAACGAATATCTGCCAATTCATGGACAGGGCGATAAATCGCATTACCTTTGTTGGTAAATATCAGTAAATGTTGCGTTGTTTGGGCTTGGGCATAAAAGACCAGCTCATCATCATCACGTTTACCCAGCTCTGCTACGGTTGATGCATTGAAAGACCTTGGGCTGGTACGTTTAATGTAGCCGCTACGTGTGACACTGACAAAGGTTTCTTCTGCAACAATCAGACTGGCGGTGTCAATCTCAATCGTTTCTGCTTTAGCTTCCAAATCCGAACGACGTGGTGTACCAAATCGTTTTTTAATCTCACGTAATTCACGCTTCATCACATTGTACATGGTTCGTTCATCGCCAATAATGGCTTCTAAAGTAGCAATCTGATGTCGTAAATCCTCTTCTTCTTTTTGAAGCGTTACAATGTCGGTATTGGTCAAACGGTAAAGCTGCAAGGTCACAATTGCCTCTGCTTGCGCCTCTGAAAAGTCATAGCTGACTTTGAGATTTTCTTTAGCGTCTGATTTATTATCAGAAGCACGTATCAAGGCGATAACGTCATCGAGAATTGAAATTACACGAATCAATCCCTCCACAACGTGCAAGCGCTTCTCAGCCCTGTCTTTATCAAATTGCGAACGTGCCACAATGACGTCACGACGATGGGCAATATAGCTTGAAAGGATTTTCTGAAGGCCGACTTGCTTCGGTGTATAATGGTCGATAGCGACCATATTGAAATTGTAATTGATTTGTAAATCAGTATATTTGAAGAGGTAATTCAAGATGGTGTGCGCATCTGCATCTTTTTTCAACTCAATAGCAATTCGCAAACCTTCTCTATCGGACTCATCTCTGACTTCTGAAATCCCTGGAACCTTATTGTTAACACGAATATCATCAATCTTTTTCACTAAAACAGCCTTATTAACTTCATAAGGAATTTCCGTGACCACGATTTGCTCTTTACCACCTCTTAAGCTCTCGATGGTTGTTCGAGAACGCACGACAACACGCCCTTTACCCGTTTCGTAGGCTTTTTTAATCTCGTCAGCCCCTTGGATGATACCGCCTGTTGGGAAGTCTGGTCCCGGTAGGAACGTCATCAGTTTGTTCAACTTGGCTGTCGGGTGGTCAATCAGATGCACTACAGCATCAATGACCTCAGCTAAGTTATGCGGTGGAATATCCGTCGCATACCCTGCTGAAATCCCTGTTGCACCATTGACTAACAAATTTGGAAAAGCTGCCGGTAAGACCGTTGGTTCTTTTTCTGTATCATCGAAGTTCCAAGCCCAAGGGACGGTTTTTTTATCAATATCTTGAAGTAAGTAGCCTGCAATCTCTGACAATCTTGCTTCGGTATAACGCATAGCGGCTGGTGGATCACCATCCATGGAACCATTATTTCCGTGCATCTCGACCAAAATCTCACGATTTTTCCAGTCCTGAGACATTCGGACCATGGCATCATAAATCGAAATATCCCCATGAGGGTGATAATTTCCCATGATATTACCAACCGACTTAGCCGACTTACGAAAGCCCTTATCGAAAGTATTGCCATCTTTATACATGGAATAAAGGATACGGCGCTGCACTGGCTTCAACCCATCTCGAATATCTGGCAAAGCCCGCTCTTGAATAATGTATTTGGAGTAGCGACCAAAGCGCTCTCCCATGATGTCCTCAAGGGACATGTTTTGAATATTAGACATAATTTTTTAAAGATAGAAGGGCCTTAAGGGGGCAAGGTCCAAACCAGAATCCCTAAACACGACTTCTTTTTAAGGGTTCTTTCTTTTGAACAGCTTGCCTAGCCCGATTCAGTTATACAAACTAACTAAACAATCCTTTCCAAGTTTTTCATAATATATAATCCTGAGGCATTATTACTCTAAGGTCTGAGACTCTTTTTTCCATTGGCGATAGTCATCGATATCATCGTTCACCAACTTCCAACAAGTCGCAATAACCAAAGCATCATCTAACTGACCTAAGAGAGGAATCCAATCTGGAATAACGTCAATTGGCGATAAAAAATAGACGAGCGCACTGACAATCGCTAATATCGTACGTCTTGGAACTCTTGTGTAGTCTCTTTTCCAATAGCTCCTTACCATACTGATAAAAACAGGAAGGAGCTTAAACTCTTCTCTCAAAAATGGAACCCATTTTAGTTTTTTGTCTAGTTTTTCCAAGAAAGGTTCCATTTTAGCATCATCTTTTAAGAGTTGATCGGCTTTATAATAGCCTTTTTTCAATTGCTCTAAGGCTTGTTTTTTAGTAAACATCACTGCCATCTTCTCCTCTTTTCTTTGACAATTCTTGCTTAAGAATACTTCTTTTTCTATCCAAAAGGGTTAAAACACTGTGTTTTCCTCTAGGGTAAAGGTGACATTGTCTTCAATCCACTGCCTACGTGGAGCGGCTTTATCTCCCATCAGAACTGATACGCGGCGTTCCGCACGCGCAAGGTCATCAATGGTAACCTTGATAAGAGTTCGTTGCTCTGGGTTCATGGTGGTTTCCCAAAGCTGATCGGCGTTCATTTCGCCCAGACCTTTGTAACGCTGCAAGGTTGCCCCCTTCCCAAACCGTTGCCGTAACTCCTCCAACTCACCATCGCTCCAAGCATACTCAACCACTTCTTTCTTTCCTTTACCCTTAGACATCTTGTAAAGTGGCGGCAAAGCAATATACACATGTCCTGCTTCAACGAGCGGTCTCATGTAACGATAAAAGAAGGTTAAGAGAAGCGTTTGGATATGGGCCCCGTCAGTGTCGGCATCGGTCATGATGATAATCTTATCATAGTTGATGTCCTCTAAGCTAAAGTCAGCACCCACTCCTGCACCAATCGTATGAATCATGGTATTAATTTCTTCATTTTTGAGAATGTCCGTCATTTTAGCTTTTTCAGTATTTAAGACCTTCCCTCTAAGGGGTAAGATGGCTTGGAACTTACGGTCACGCCCTTGCTTGGCAGAACCTCCAGCTGAATCCCCCTCGACTAAGTAAAGCTCATTTTTCTTCGCATTTTTAGACTGGGCAGGGGTTAATTTACCTGACAGCAACCCTTTATCTTTCTTGTTTTTCTTACCATTTCGACTGGCGTCCCGTGCTTTACGCGCAGCCTCACGAGCATCTCTGGCACGAATGGCTTTGCGGATAAGGTTTGATGCCACTTCACCATTTTCAAGAAGAAAATAGGTTAACTTTTCTGAAACAATACTATCCACAACTGGTCTAGCCAAAGGAGACCCTAGCTTGTCCTTGGTTTGCCCCTCAAATTGGAGGTGTTCTTCTGGAACCAAAATCGATAAAACAGCAGATAGACCTTCCCGATAGTCTGAACCTTCTAAGTTTTTATCTTTTTCTTTGAGCAATCCTGTCTTACGGGCATAGTCATTCATGGCCTTTGTGATGGCTGTTTTGAGACCAGTCTCATGAGTACCACCATCTTTGGTGCGGACATTATTGACAAAGGAAAGAATATTATCTGAGAAGCCGTCGTTGTATTGCATCGCAATCTCAACTTGAAAGTCTTGCTCGCTCCCTTCAATCGCAATCACAGGGGTGAGGGTTTCTTTATCCTCGTTAAGATAGGCTACAAAGTCCTCGACACCATTTTCATAATGGAACGCTTCGTAAATAGGTTCTTCTGGTCTCAAATCAGTCAAGGTCATAGTGACATTTTTGAGCAAGAAGGCTGATTCTTTGAGACGTTCTGAAATCGTATTAAACCGAAAATCTGTCGTTGAAAAGATGCTGGCATCCGGCATAAAGGTCACTTTAGTGCCTGTCTTTGACTTAGCGGCTGTCCCAATCTTTTTGAGGGTTGTCACTGGCTTACCACCATTTTCAAAGCGCTGTTTGTAAACGGCACCATCTCGCGTGATTTCAACTTCTAGCCAAGATGACAAGGCATTCACGACAGAAGAGCCCACACCATGCAATCCTCCTGAGGTCTTGTAGCCACCTTGACCAAATTTCCCTCCAGCATGAAGAACGGTAAAAATGACCTCTACTGTTGGTATGCCCATAGCATGCTGTCCCGTAGGCATTCCACGACCACTATCAGAGACGCTGACCGAACCATCTTTATTAAGAACAACTGCTATTTTATCACCAAAGCCAGACAAAGCTTCATCAACGGCATTATCGACAATTTCCCACACCAAATGGTGAAGACCTGTCGCATCTGTTGAACCGATATACATTCCGGGACGTTTACGAACCGCGTCCAACCCTTCCAATACTTGAATAGCATCATCGCCATAATTTGTTATCGTTATTTCTTTTTTAGCCAAAATAGCCTCCAAATAGTTTCATCTTTCCTATCTTACAAGTTTTTAGGATATTTTGCAAAAATAATTAAGAGAGAAAAAAGCTCACCTGTCCTAAAGGAAAAGGCAACTGGTGTCTAGTACGCTTTAAAAATGGCAATCATCCACCACACTTTCTTAGCAAAGTCATTTGTAAGAAAGAAGAGCTATGCTATAATAGACTTATGAAAACAATTTTACTCATATTGATTGCCTACCTCTTGGGTTCTATCCCAACTGGACTATGGATTGGCAAATACTGTTATCATATCAATTTACGTGACCATGGCTCTGGTAATATGGGGACAACCAATACGTTTCGTATTTTGGGTTGGAAAGCAGGTTTTACTACCCTAGCTATTGACTTACTAAAAGGGACACTCGCAGTCCTCTTAGCGACTTGGTTTGGGAGCTCAATCTCACCTCTTTTTGTAGGTTTTTTTGCGATTATCGGTCATACCTATCCTATTTTTGCGCATTTTAAAGGTGGGAAAGCTGTGGCGACAAGCGCCGGTGTTCTGTTGGGATTTGCGCCCTTATTTCTCCTTTACCTTTTTGTCGTTTTTGTGGTGACACTGCTGCTGTCTAGCATGATTTCCTTTACCAGTATTACTGTTGCAATCGTAGCGGCTATCAGCGCCTTGATTTTCCCAGCTTTTGGATTCCTATTGATAGGCTATGATTTGCTCTTTACCTTTATCATTTTAGCAATGGCGACTGTGATTATTGTGCGGCACCAAGACAACATCGCACGCATTAAGGCTAAACGAGAAAATCTAGTGCCTTTTGGATTAAATCTAACCAAACAACGCCCTAAAAAGTAAGCCCACTCCTCTTGATTGAGGAGTTTTTTAGTCTCAAAAAGGTATCCCATCCACTAATATTAGCGAAATGGGATACCTTTGAGCCGCTATCATCACTTACGAAACGTTTTGGTAAACAATTTGACCATCACATATGGTGTAGATAATTTCTCCTTTTAGCGTTTCGCCAATAAAGGGAGAATTTGAGGATTTGGACAAAAAATCCTCTTCAATCTGTCGCGTATCTTCAGAGAAAATAACCACATCTGCCGGGCCTCCTTCAGCTAAGTAACCTGCATCAAAACCATACAAGTCAGCTGGGTTGCAGGTCATCTTGCTTAGTAATTCCAATAGGCTAAGATGACCTTCACCAACCAGATAGGTAAGACCAAGAGAAAGCGACGTCTCTAGTCCGGTCATACCAGACGGTGCTTTTGTAATATCAGCAACCTTTTTCTCATCCTTATGATGAGGAGCATGATCGGTAGAAATGATTGAGATAACCCCTGATTTCAAGCCCTCAATCACAGCCAAGCGGTCTGACTCTAAGCGTAGCGGTGGATTCATCTTGGCATCAGCTCCTTTTTCAAGTAAAAGTGCTTCTGTCTTTGAAAAATGTTGTGGGGAAACTTCTGCTGTAACAGCTGCACCAAGACTTTGGGCAAAGGCCACAAGCTTGACAGATTCCGCCTTGGACAGGTGTTGAATATGACATTTATTACCAACATCATAAGCAATCATCACATCACGCGCAACCATGGAGTACTCCGCTACCCCGCGCGCCCCTTCACAGCCAAAATGCTTGCGTGCAATGTGCTCATTAAGCCCCAAAATGCCATTGAGTTTGGGATCTTCCTCGTGTAGTGCAACGACGGCATCTAAGGTCATAGCCTTCTGAAAGACTTGTCTGACCACCCCGGAATCTTCTAAGGGAATGCCGTCATCTGAAATACCAACAGCACCTACTTGCAAAAGTTCTTCAAAATCCGTTACATGCTGACCATCAAAGTTAATCGTCGCGGAAACATTTGATTTAATATGAATGGCTTCTTTTGCGGCTGACTCAAGCACTTCTTCCAAGGTTTCTCGGGTTGATATGGTTGGACTGGTATTGGCCATCATAACGACTGTTGTAAATCCGCCGGCGGCGGCTGCAAGGGCTCCGGTATGAATGTCTTCTTTATGTGTCTGACCAGGTTCTCTAAAGTGCACATGGATATCAACCAAACCTGGAGCAACCATGTGCCCACTAGCATCGATTACTTCCGCATTGGGCTCTTCAATAGCCTCAGCCATTTTGACTATCTGTTTTCCCTCAATCAGAATATCCAAGTGGCGATCAAGATTGGTTTTGGGATCTAGAACACGACCATTTTTGATTAGTAGCATTAGGTTCTCCTTAACAGTGCATGATAGGTGAGTCATCGCTAACGTCAAGCAGTTAGTGACGAGCAAAAGGGTAAGGGCTAAACCAGCCAATCAATCGGCGGTTTGCCAACAGCCTCTAAAAAGTCATTGGTTTGCGAAAAAGGGCGACTCCCAAAGAAGCCACGATGACTAGACAGCGGACTAGGATGGGGAGACTCAACCACTAGGTGGCGGTCGTTTGTAATCAGTGCCTTTTTCTTACGGGCATAGGCTCCCCAGAGCACAAAGACAATAGGGTCCTCTTTCTGGTTGAGCAAACGAATCACAGCATCGGTAAACGGCTCCCAAACAAGACCGGCATGCCCATTGGCTTGACCTGCTGGAACGGTTAGACAAGCATTTAACAGCAACACCCCTTGCTTCGCCCAAGAGGTCAAATCGTGGTGAGAACGATAACCAACATCATCACGCAGCTCTTTTAAAATATTTTGTAAAGAGGGTGGGGCAGGAATGGTATCTGGCACCGAAAAAGATAAACCTTGAGCCTGACCTGGCCCATGATAGGGGTCCTGTCCTAAAATCAGCACCGAAACGTCATCATAATCGGTCATAGACAAGGCCTTAAAGACGTTATCTCGCTCTGGGTAAACCACTTCTTTGCCATAAACCTCATTTAAAAACTGATTAATCTTGGCAAAGTAGCCATCTGGCATTTGTTCCTTTAGCAGCTGGTGCCACTTTGAATGTTTCATACGAATACCTAATCCCTTACTAATAGTTACTTTTATTCTATCATATTTTTAACGCAAAAAGCCTTGGAATATCATCCAAGACTCTATTTTCAATCCAAGGATAAGTGTTTTTCCATTTTGTCCTGCCCGATAGCATATAAGGTACAAATCACCCAATACATCAAGGCAACAACGATGTAAACTGTCATGTAGTCTGACTTGGCACCACCAACAATTTTAGCCTTATTAAACATCTCTGGAACCGTAATCATCGCTGTCAAGGCTGTACTTTTGACCATATCCAACAGAACATTACTAAGAGGTGGTAAAGCAATCCGAATCGCCTGAGGGATAATGACTTTACGATAAATAATCGGCGTCCGTAAGCCAAGTGATTTTGCCGCTTCCCACTGTCCCTTATCAACAGCTGCTAAGGACGAACGGATAATTTCTGAGATATAAGCGCTCGACATGCAGGTGAAGGCGATAATCGTTGCAAGAATCGCATCTAACTCAATTCCCATAAATGGTAAGCCGAAATAGATAAAGAATAAAAGTACCATCAAGGGAATCCCTCTCATCAAGGAAACGTGAGCTGCAGCTAGCCACCGTAAGGGGGCAAGGGTTGACATGCGGCAAAGAGCCACAAAAAAGCCTAAAATAGTCCCCAAGACAAAACCAATCAATGATAAAGCTATTGTATAAGGTAAGCCTTCTAAGATGAGTGGAATGGCCTCTATCGCTAAGTCTGGGTTAAAGAGTGCTTGCCAATTAACGGACATAATCTCTCCTTTACTTATCAAAAGAGAAGACTGAGTACCAACTCAATCTTCTACTTCTTAGGTTATGTTTGTTCTTATTTTTCACCTGAAACGTCAACGGTTGGCAAATCTTCCATGTCTTTAGCAGGTTTGGTAAGGTCTTGACCTCCATAATATTTCTCTGAAATCTTTTTCAAGGTGCCATCTTCCTGCATTTCTTTAATCACACTGTCCAATTTTTTCTTGAGGGATTGGTCTTTCTTACTCATGACAATACCTTGCTCTGTAGGGTTATACCTCACATCACCCACTTTAACTTTGATATCAGGGTACTGTTTGGTCACGTATTGGACCGCTACTTTTTGCGTATAGTAATCGTTCGGAATGAAGTCCGTACGTCCTGTCGATACATCTCGAAGGTAAACGTCATTGGTAACATTATCATAGATCACTGGTTCAGCACCTAACTTGGCAGCAATTTTCATGTACTGCGTCCCTGCACCACCACCAGCTTTTTTACCCTTCCAGTCAGACAAATCCTTGGCTTCAATCCCTGATGAACCATCTTCGCGTACAATCATTCCACCTACTGAGTACTTGTAAGGAATCGAGAAGTTGTATTTTTTCAGACGCTCTGATGTTGTATCAAAATTGTTAACGGCAACGTCAACCTTACCGCTATCAACAGAGGTAAATGCTTCTGCCACTCCGATTTCTTGGTACTTGACCTTAACATGAAGACGTTTTCCAATTTCATTCATCATGTCAATTTCATAACCAATCAACTCTTTGTCATCATTATAATAAGAGGTTGGGTACAAGGTTCCTGGTGTTGCCACTTTCAAAACACCAGCCTTTTCGATTTTATCCCAACTAGACTGCTCTTGAGCAGCCTTATCATTAGAACAAGCAGACAACAAAGTAGCGGCCAACCCTAAAGTCATCATAGACGTCACTTTTTTGATCATAATCTTTTCCTTTTGGTTTTTTTATAAGACTGAAAAGGCTTACTAAACTAGTTTACTCCATTTTTTGAAGACTTTCAAGAAATAGTTCTTGAAATCCTTAACAAAACTGCCACTCACTTTCAAACAACTCACCCAAAGCTAACAACACATCTTCCCTTCCTTTGGCTGCTGTCGCCTGAACACCGATGGCTAAACCTGCTGCCGTACGATAGAGGGGCAAACTGATGGATGGTTGTCCGGTAAGATTGGCCTGTTGTGTAAAAGGGGTCCACGCTAAACTTGCTGCAAACATCTGCCAAATGAGCTCTTGCTGCTCATCTGGACTTGCTTCCTCAATCGCTCTCAGCTTGTTAAGCATCTCAGCTGGCAAGTCAAATTGACCATGCTTAGGAGCAACATCCGCAACTGTTGGAGATAAGAGAATATCGTATTGGTTATGAAAATCATGCATAATACGGCTATACTGATCCCACTGGCTTAAAATAGCAGAATAAGTCTTAGCAGGAATCTGTTGCCCACTCTGAAAAATAGCCCAGGTCATCAACTCCATATCATCAATGGTCATCTTTCGCTTGAGAGATTGCTCAATCTTATCAAACATGGCTGCTGTCTCAACCGCATTCATCACATAGTAGGATGTCATGGCTTCTATGCCGTCTAAGGGCTGCTTGCTAAGCAAGGTCACCTCATGCCCCTTGTCTGATAAAAAAGCCGCTGCCTGATTAAGGGCTTTGAGCGCTTCTTCAGAGACTGGGCTACCAATTGGCGATTCGAGTTGCACAGCGATTTTCAAGGGATGAGACTTTTTAAGCTCAAAAGCTTCATCTTCTAAGAGCGGTAAAACAAATGGGCTCTCCATTTGACACACTTGAAAATGCTGTAGTAGGCGCTTGGTGTCTCGGATAGTCTTGGTCAAGGCAAAATTCACAGATGCCCCTTGCCAACCTCGGTAAGCACTGGGACCAACTGGAATTCTTCCTCGAGTTGGTTTAAGCCCTATCAACCCATTAAAAGAAGCAGGAATACGAATGGACCCGCCACCATCACTGGCAGGCGCAAGGGGACTAATCCCCGAAGCCACTAAGGCTGCTGCTCCTCCTGATGAGCCACCAGCATTACGAGACAAATCATCAGGCAAATTGACTGGACCATGAAGTTGGCTATCAGAGATATTCTTAAAGCCAAACTCAGGCGTATTACTTCTGCCCACCACGATAAAGCCTAGAGATTCTAAGCGTTTGACATAATAATCCGATTGCCTAGCGATGTACTGCCTCAATAAAGGAGAACCAGAAGTTGATGGTTCTCCTTCTTGTTCTTGTCCCAAGTCTTTTAAGAAAATCGGAACACCTGCAAAGGGCTTTGATGAAAAATCACGGCAACGTGCTTCTGCAATCGCCTTATCATAGCGCGTGCTTGTAATCGCATTTAAAGCAGGATTGCCTAATGTTGCTTTAGCCATGGTATCACGAACAAGCTCTTCTGCAGAAACACTGCCTGCTCGGACAGCTGCTGCCATGTCTGTTGCGTCTTTAAACATCACGACTCCTCATATCTGACTTTAATGCCGTCCAATAGTAAGCCACTTCCTGATAACCTTGGTGTTGATACATATCACGATTTTCTTCTTCTGCTATCAAGATAGCATTGGAGACGCCTTCACTTGCTTTTGCTTGTAAAGCACTACCAATACCACGTCCTCTGTAGTTTTCATTAACATGAAAGTCATCCATTTCGACGTAATCTTCAAAGTACCAAGCCGTTAGGGCTCCGACAATCTCATTACCATCTTTAGCAAGGTAAATCACTGAAGCATCCTCTAATAAGTGATTTTCATTATAGTGACGCATTTGATCAGCATAGGCTTTTCCATAGATGAGGTTCGTCTCATACTGACTAGCGACATAGGCCTTTAAATCAGCTTCTGATAACCTTGTAATGGTAATTGGTGAGACATCTTTTTGACTTAACTGTAGGTGGTCAATCTTGCTGGTAAAAATGATATGCTTGACTAAGTCAAACCCATTTTCTGACAAGTAAGCTCTCATCTCATCCGTCAAGTCCTCATTTTCAGCAAAAAAGAGAAAAGCATACCTTTCGCCATAGCCCGCTTGTTCATCAGCTAAGTAGTTGATGTCCTCTTGCAACTGCTTCAAATGAGGTTGTTTTTTATAAGACAAATAGTTTTCAAAATATTTTGTGTGTAGTTCGGGATTTTTAAAGTATTTCCACTCAAGTGTTTCACGATAAGGGTGTTCTGCCGACTCTAATAATTGTTTGTAACGCATCGGATACCTCCATGTAACTAAGAGCATTATACCCAAACGCGTTAAAAACTACAAGGTGTTTTCTTGCCAATGCTCCTGATCTTCTTTAAAGCGTTTAAAAAGCGTCAAGTCATCTGCAGTGATGTAGCCTTGAACCTTGGCTACCTTGATGAGTTCCGTATAGTTAGACAGGGTTTCTAGTGCTACACCGGCCACTTCAAAATGCTGCTGTGCTTGGGGTAATTCATAGGTAAAAATAGCCACAACCCCAAGAACCCTTACCCCAGCTTTTTGAGCTGCCTTAACAGCTTCCAAAACTGAAGCACCAGTAGAAATAAGGTCTTCGATGATGACCATTTTCTGTCCCTTAATCACGCGCCCTTCAATTTGATTGCCCGCTCCGTGATCTTTCGGTTTAGAACGAATATAGGCAAAGGGCAAGTTCATTTTATCCGCAATAATAGCACCGTGAGGAATGCCGGCCGTAGCTGTCCCAGCAATAACCTCAACATCTGGAAATTTTTCTTGGATGGTGGCTACAAAACCATTCTCAATCAAGGTACGGGTTTCTGGGTAAGACAAGGTCACACGATTATCCGTGTAAATAGGAGACTTGATACCAGAAGACCAAGTGAAGGGAGCTTCTGGCTGTAAGTAAACGGCCTTAATATCTAATAAATCAGACGCAATTTGTGTCGCAAGTGTCATAATCTTCTCCTTTACTCTTTTCAATAATAATGATTAACGATTCCAATCCGCTTTAATCGCGTGGTAGGCTTGAACGGGATTTTTAGCCCTTATGATAGGGCGACCAACGACAATAAAATCCGAACCATTTTTACGCGCTTGAGCGGGAGTCATGACCCGTTTTTGATCACCAAGTTCCGATAACTCTGGGCGTATGCCTGGGGTTAAACAAATGAAATCAGCTGAAGTCACCTCCTTAATCACCTCAACCTCATGAGCTGAGCAAACAACCCCGTCCAAGCCAGCTTCTGCTGTCTTTTGAGCATAGTGCTTCACAGAGTCCTGAAGGCTTGTCTGGATATTTTGGTCCCCCTGCATGCCTTGCTCTGTTGTCGATGTTAGCTGCGTCACGGCGATTAACAGACCCTTATCGCCAAAACCACGTCTCGCCGCCCTCATCATCTCCAGACCTCCAGCTGCGTGGACGTTTACCATATCCACATCAAGCTTTGCTAAAACACGCATTGCTGACTCGACCGTATTTGGAATATCATGCAATTTTAAATCTAAAAAAACACTGTGTCCCAGAGCTTTGACATAGCTAATGATTTGGGGACCACTGGCATAATAGAGTTCCATCCCTACCTTGACATAGAGTTTGTCTTCTTTGGGAAAACGCTCTAAAAAAATTTTTGCACTCTCAAAACCTGGAAAATCAAGGGCAATAATAGGTCTTTTCTCAAACATTTTGTCTCCTTCACAACAATAAAAGCCCTACCAGAACCGGCAAGGCTTACGAAATAAAGGACTTCCTTTAGTACCAAATACGTTCAACGCTTGGCAACATCATTCCGAACGAAATCCGCAAATCACAACCTTCTATGCCTCTCTGGACTTAGTTAAAGGTTATTTGTTAAAGGTTATTTGTTTAAGGATATTATATAGAAATGCTGCCTAAAAGTCAAAGAGGAAAAATGATATACAACCATTTCAAAGCAGAGAACTGCTGAATAAGCATCCATACCGAAGCAAAAATAGGAAATTGATTATTGATATTTTGTGTTTTTAGATAAAAAATGCTAAATTGCTTCAACATCGTTTAAAGTGAAGGTTTTCTTAAATTCAGTCCAACCTCTTATCAGTAGATAGCACTTTAAAATAGCCTAGTAATATTCGTTAAGAAACTTGACAGCTCTTTATTCAATACCTTTTGTTAGTAAATCAAGTAGGAAATCTCCTTTCAACATATTTAAATTAAATACATTTACAATCTGTCCAAAAGCTTCTGCAAGAGGCAAATGTGCTGTTTTCCATCCTTGTCCATCTGTTACCCAAACAAATTCAACATCATCATCTGAAGTAATCACAAATTGACTGAGCTCTGTAAATTCACCAGCAACTGCTTTCAATTTACTTCCTCCGCCTCCGTAATAATTGGTTTCCATCAACCAAAGTTTATGCTGCGTCGGTGAATAAATAGCAACATCAAAACGTCGTGCAGATTTATCAACAGGCACTTCAATATTCCAGTTTTCTTTAATAAATGATGCAGTCGCTTGCGCTCTCCATTCTAAGCCGTTCTCGTGAGCTATTTTCGCAACATGACGCTCTAAAATACCTTCCATAGTGGTTCCGCTACGATTTTTGCGAGCATTACTATCCAAACCAGCTTCTACGCCATACACATAATCAACTAATGAACGATTGGCTTGGTACCGTAAAAAATCTAATAGACCGGATTTGTCAATAAAATCAACGTACTTCTTCATTTGACTGATATCAATCTCTGAGAAGTTCAGCTGTTCAAAGGTCATATCATCGTTTTGATTGATAGATAGAATATCCAGTACCTTATCACGACTAGCAATTAAGCTGGGAATCGTTTTTAAGAGATGAGGCTGTGCAGTAAATAAATCATAGGCTTCGCTATAAATATTTTCTTTCCCAATTAAGTAATTTAGGGTATTCAGTTCAAGCTCAAATTGTTTCGTCTCACGCTCAACCTTATCCCAATTAACGTAGTATTCGGGGGTGCGATTAGTGACTGAGAGTGTTGATAAAAAATACGTTAAACGTTGATCTGCTGTTAACTTAATATAATCTTCTAATTTCATAATACCTCTGTTTAATATCGCTAAATTGGACCTTACCTCTATTTATAAAAACTGATGACAATACTATGTTTCAAAACTATATCATCAATTTCTTTATCTAGTAAACGTTGATACAGGTATCGTTTAGTTCCCAACGCTAAACTTTCTGTCAACTTTTGCATCAAACGTTCTCCAACCTTCGTTTAGCTATCTTTAAGTAGTCTTCTTCAGCATCTATTCCGATAAACTTTCTACCTAGTCGTTTTGCAACAACACCGGTCGTTCCACTACCGACAAATGGGTCTAAAATATAATCATTTTCTTGAGTCGAAGCCAGTATGATCCGCTCCAAAAGGTATTCCGGCTTTTGGGTTGGATGCTTACCAGCCCATTTCTCCGATTGTTTTGTGAGAGCTCCTGTCCACACATCTTTCATTTGCCTACCATTATTCAGCTCCTTCATCAAAGCATAGTTATAGTAATGACGGGTCTTCTTGTCATTTTTTCTTGCCCATAAAATGGTTTCTGTTGAATGAGTAAAGTAGCGACATGACAGATTAGGCGCTGGGTTGGTCTTTTGCCATGTGATATTGTTAAGAATCTTAAACCCTTCTTGCTCAAGGGCCATACCAACTGAATAGATATTGTGAAAACTTCCAGAAATCCAAATGGTCCCATTCGGTTTTAAGATTTTCCTAGCTAGTCGAATCCATCTTCGATTAAAGTCATGCTTTTCCTCCAAAGAGCCAACTTTATCCCACTCCCCTTTATTAACTGAGACAACCTTTCCTCCTGAATTAGACATTCCGCCATTACTTAGAAAATAAGGGGGATCTGCAAAAATCATATCCATGCTTTCAGATTTCATTTTGGATAGAAATTCAAATGTATCAGCGTGCACAAGAATCGATGTATCTTTATGATAGTATGGTTTAGTCATCAAAACTCCTCCATACTTGTATTCGTTATTTTTCATAATTTGTCACAATAATTTCTGATATTTTTCCACGACTTGACGTTTTCGCCCCGTTCGTTCGAGTTGTTTCGACTTGATAAATATGAAAATCCTTATAGAGTTCTTCGACTATCGGACTAGATGAATTAGATAACATGACGTAAGCCCCAATATCAGTTAATTTCTTAAAAGTGTCTCGTAACCTCACTTGATCGGAATAAGAAAAACCTTCATGTGTATAAGATGTGAAGGCACTTGTCTCAGAGAGGGGAACGTACGGAGGATCAAAATACACAAAATCACCAGCTTGGACTTGTTCAACTGCTACTTCAAAATCATGATTTAGAATTTGAATAGCATTTTGATTGAGATAATCTGAAATTACCAAAATCAACGGTTCATCGACAATTTTAGGATTTTTATAGCGCCCATAGGGAACATTAAACTGATTTTTTGAATTAACTCGATACAAACCATTAAAATCGACTCTTAACATGTATAAAATACGAGCCGCTCGTTCAGTATCTGACATCACATCAATACGACCATCTCTATCTGCAGAGCGTAACTCTAAATAATAGTCCTTAGAATTGTTCTCTTGATGAATCATCAGTAAATGGATTAGGTCTCGGGGATTATCCTTAATCTGTTGATAACAGTTAATCAGTTCGCTATTAAAATCGTTAATACAGGCTGTTTTGGGAGCTAAATCAAAAAATAAAGCACCTCCTCCAACAAAAGGTTCAAAATAATGACGATAAGAACCCGGCATCAGTCCTTTTATAACAGGAAGCAGCTGACGTTTTCCGCCAGTCCATTTTGTAAACGGTCGTAATGTTAGTTGATTTCTTAATGATAATTCCATGATACCATTATACCATATAGCTTTATCGAACTTAATAGTTCGTATTCGATCACACACAACCTTATCTAACACTACTTATAGTCTCATACGATTATTTCTACAATAAGCAATCTAATCATTTCTCTAAATACTTAGAAAAATAATTAATATTAACAAAATTATTCTTGACTTTTTATATAGAACACCTCTTTAATCGGCTACTATTTATGTTACAATAAGCCTATGCGAATTCAACAATTACAATACATTATTAAAATCGTCGAAACGGGCTCTATGAATGAAGCGGCTAAACAACTCTACATTACCCAACCCAGTCTCTCCAATGCTGTCCGGGACTTGGAGCATGAAATGGGCATCACCATCTTTATTCGTAACCCTAAGGGAATTACTTTGACAAAAGATGGGGTTGAATTTTTATCCTATGCGAGACAGGTCATTGAACAAACTGACTTGCTTGAAGAGCGCTATAAAAACCCTACTGCTCAGCGTGAACTATTCAGCGTATCATCACAACACTATGCTTTTGTGGTCAATGCTTTTGTCTCTCTTCTAAAGAAAACCGATATGACCAAGTACGAACTCTTTCTTCGTGAAACCCGTACTTATGAAATTATTGATGACGTCAAAAATTTTCGTTCTGAGATTGGGGTTCTCTTTTTGAATCGTTACAATAGAGATGTTTTAACCAAGCTGCTTGACGATAACCATCTCACGGCAACGAATCTATTCACCGCCAAACCACATATCTTTGTCAGCAAGGACAATCCCTTAGCTTCTAAGAGCCTTATCAAGCTAGAAGACTTGGAGCCCTTCCCTTATCTCAGCTATGATCAAGGGGTTCATAACTCCTTCTACTTCTCAGAAGAAATCATGGCACAGGTTCCTCGACCAAAATCCATCGTCGTCTCAGACCGTGCGACGCTCTTCAATCTAATGATTGGCTTAGACGGCTATACCATCGCTACCGGTGTTTTAAACCGTAACCTTAATGGAGACAACATTGTGTCCATCCCCCTAGAGGTGGATGACCCTATTGACATTGTCTATCTCAAACACGAAAAAGCCAATCTCTCAAAAATGGGCGAAAAGTTCATTGATTATCTCTTGGAGGAAGTCCAATTTAAACCCAAAAACGATTGACCGCGGTCAATCGTTTTTTAAGGCTTGTAAGAGAAGCGCATTCATTTCATCAAAGTAAAATACATCCCTATTATAGCTAACACCACAATATAAGGCTAAGTCAATAATCTTGTCAATAAAGGCTTGTGATGAAAACCCTGTTGTCCTAAAGAGCTCTTCTTCATCAAAGGGCTGAATCAAATGAGCGAGTGGGTTTCGAACAGAACGCTCAAACTCTCTCAACTCGATAACCGTTTGTTTGATTTGATTATCTAGCTGAGTGCATTGAATAAGCTCTGATAAACTACTTGAGGTCACTCTTCCATCTCGCTTTTGGGAGACATACGTTTGTATAATCGGGTTGCTTGAGGCATGCATTTTATCAAAATTCCACGTGTCATATCGCGATGACTTGGAATTGTAGATATAAGATGTCAAGTCGGGTACCTGTTCTTCTAAAACCTTTAAAAACAAACGGTACAAAATAGGACTGACAGCTCTGACAAAATCAATCACCTTTCCATTTCGCAACTTAGCTTCCAAATCCAAAATATAATTCGCCAACAATTCATTATCATAAGTATTGGTCAGCAAATCACGCTCAAAAGTAGCCTCACAACGCTTTCGTTCATCTTCTCTCTCAAAAAGGTAAGCAACGTTAAGCTCTCGTCGCTCTCGTAAACTTCTCAAGAGAAATCTAACATTCTCATCAACGTCTTGGTCCAAGATTTCGGATAGGTGGTGATAAGCATAAAGGTCTAAGAGAACCGTGATTTTGTCAATATCAATGAGCATCTTTACTCAGCAATCAATGTTTCCAAACCAACAGTCATCATGTCAGTGAAGGTATTTTGACGTTCTTCTGCAGTGGTATCCTCATCTGGGTTAATCAAGCTATCTGAGATAGTCATGATGGCTAAGGTGTCAACCCCATGCTGTGCCCCAAGATAATACAAGGCGGCCGCTTCCATTTCAATGGCTTTGACTCCCAACTCACCCAATTTCATGTTGCGTTCTGGCATATTGGAGTAGAAGACGTCTGACGAAAGGACACTTCCGACATGCGTCGTCATCCCTAAATCTTTGGCAATGTGATAAGCCTTATCTAGAAGTTTAAAACTAGCAATCTGCGGAAAATCATATTCTGGAAAATCGTTGCGGATAATATTGGAATTCGTTGCCGCAGCTTGTGCCAAGACTAACTCACGTACATGGACATTAGGGTCAATAGAACCCGCTGTCCCAACACGAATAAGTTTCTTAACCCCGTAGTCAACAATCAACTCGCGAGCATAGATGGAAATAGAAGGCATCCCCATACCAGTCCCCATCACCGAAACGCGCTCTCCTTTGTAAGTTCCCGTATAACCAAACATATTGCGGACTTCGTTAAAACAAACCGCATCTTCAAGAAAATTCTCAGCGATGAATTTTGCTCGAAGAGGATCTCCAGGAAGTAAAATTTTATCAGCAATATCGCCTTTAGCGGCAGAAATATGAATAGACATTTGTAATTACCTAAGGGGTGAATAGAGACATCTCACAAGCAGTAAAATAACTTACCAAGACTTGCAGTATCTTGATGTCAATCTCTCCCAAGTTCACTTGACGTCAACTCGTCCCCTTACCTTTCTGATTTAATGTGTTAATGTAATAAAAATAGTAATATCCTTTTTGGACTCATAAGCCTTAAAATACTAGCTTCGGTGTTCATTGCTCAGCTAGCCATAGCCTAGACGAGGCAATTTAGCCACGATACTCAGTGTTTTTCAGAGCCTTTCTCCTTGACAAGCATTTATCGGTGTAATGTTCCAATAATAGCATCATCAGTAAACTAACCAACAGATAAGGATAAGCTTGGTGGCTGATACCTGTAAACCCCACAACGATGAAGAAAGCGGCTAAAGGAGCCCTCAAGTTTATGGCTAAAAAGACTAGCGATCCTGTCGTCATCACCATGAATAAAAAGCCACTACTGAAATGGAAAGGCACTGCCACCAAGTAAGCCAGCCCCATCCCTAAAGCAAACGACGGAGTCAAGGTGCCGCCATAAGCACCTACTTTTAGAGTTGCTAGAACAAACATTACTTTTAAAACGAGAAGAACAGCAACCGTATGGCTAGTCGGTTGTTTCAGAAATATGATAGCCATTTCAGAGCCATTTCCCATTAGCTGAGGGTAAGTAATAGAAACGACTGCTAACAGTAAGAAAATAACAGGCAAAAGCCAAATCATACTCGCCGATTTATTCTTGTTAGTTTCAACAATCCGAATGACATGCTTAACCCCCATTGCAAATGGAAATAAGACCAAGGTGATGATGATACTGCCAAACAAACTGCGCCACGACAGCTCTACTTGCTTTACTGGAAATAAAGGAGCTGATGAAATCACCATACTAGCTGTCCAAGCCGAGACATAAGTCACCAATGAAAGCTCACTAAATCGTTTGAACGAATAATCTAACTGAAGCGTTTCAAAGACAAAGAAAACTGATGCCAAGGGCACTTGATAAACAGCTGCTAAACCTGCGCCCACTCCTGCAGCAGTCAGAAAATGACTATCCGAAGAGGACAAGTGTAATGATTTCCCTAATGGTCTCGCCAGTAAGGCACCCAATTCGCGGGGAGCAGCTTCTTTGCCAATAGGTGAACCTAAGCCAACTGTGATGACTTGCAGCAAGACATGCCAAACCTGCCTTCCATAACGCAACTGAGCCAGTTCTGTATCAAAAACCAAATCACGAACGCGGTATAGCACACTAGGTGGGTATTGAAGCCGATACCAGGACCATCCTGCAACAAAACCTGATAACACCAGCAATAGTCCATGTCCAATGGTCATTGGATTATTCCCAAACATTCTCGAAAGAGCCTTCGTTTCATCAAGAATAAGATGCAAAACAATCCCTGATAATCCCACCATGATCCCCAATAATAAGAGAGCTAGATAGAAGCGCCATCTGCTCCATAAGGTCCTCATTGTTGAGGAGAAAACCATTTTTAAATGAGTCATTCTATAATTAAAAAATCTAAGAAGCAGACTTAACCATGTTCCTTAATACGGCATACCGCTAATACTCTGATTGAGGAAATAATCATTATCTTAGTATTCCAATACCACTTTGTTGCGAGACATAATTTTTAGATACTAAATGCTATAAAGCCACTATAATAGCTTTCACCAACCCTTTAAAGTCTTCTTTAATCTGGGTTGTTACCTCTACTACTTCTTCATGGTTAAGCTCTGATTGAAAGCCCGCAGCAAAGTTAGTAATCGCCGAAATACCTAAGACTTTCATACCTGAATGCACTGCCACAATAACCTCAGGTACCGTTGACATACCTACTGCATCGGCACCTAGGGTCTTGAAGGCACGAATTTCAGCCGGTGTTTCATAAGTTGGGCCTGATACTCCAATATAAACCCCTTCTTGAAGCGTGATGCCTTGTTTTTCAGCAACCTCATGAGCCACTTTACGATAAGCTTTCGTATAGGCATCAGACATATCTGGGAATCGTGGACCAAAATCTTCTAGATTTTCACCAATCAAAGGATTGGTTCCTGTCATATTGATATGATCATTGATGACCATCAAGGTACCTGGACCATAGCCGATACCGCCAGCGGCATTCGTCACTAGAACACTATGACAACCGAGTGCTTTCATGACTCGAACTGGGAAAGTAACGACTTCCATAGGGTTACCTTCATAAAAGTGAAACCGGCCTTGAAGGGCTAAAACCTTGCGACCTGATAAGTTCCCATAAACCAGTTTCCCAGCATGACCGACAACCGTTGATTGACCCCAGTTTGGAATATCAGCATAATCAACCACAATAGCATCTGTGATTTCGTCAGCTAATTCACCTAAACCTGACCCCAAAATCAAGCCAAACTCTGGCTCAGTCATTCCTTTGCTTTCTAAAAATGACTGGGTAACTCTGATATTTTCTAAAAGCGACATGTCCATTCCTCCCTTATACTAGATGCTTCAAGAAACTCTCACCAATCATGGCGGTGTCAACACCGAAATTGTCAGCAATAGTCGCTGAAATATCGGCAAAGTGACCTTGAGGGATAACCCCATTGCCTGTAAAGGCTGGGCTATAAGCCAAGAGTGGGATATACTCACGCGTATGGTCTGTCCCAGCATAGGTTGGGTCATTACCATGATCAGCAGTAATGAGTAACAAATCTTTCTCACGCATAGCAGCTAATATTTCTGGCAAGCGTTGGTCAAACTCATGGAGACAGTCGCGGTAGCCATGCGCATCACGGCGGTGACCATAAAGGGCATCAAAATCGACCAAATTAGTGAAAGAAAAGCCTTTTTCAAACTCAGGTAAGCCCATCGTTTCGATCAAAGTATCAACCCCATGGCTGTTGGACTTATTATGTCCCATATCATGATTGATGCCAGAGCCGTTGAAAATATCGCTGATTTTGCCCACCGAATAAACATCAACACCAGCTTCATCTAGTTTGTTTAAAACCGTTGGCTCAAATGGAGAAACAGCTAGGTCGCGGCGATTGGCAGTGCGTGTGAAGTTTCCAGGCTCTCCGACATAAGGTCTAGCGATTATGCGTCCTAAAAGCGCTGGACGCTCAAGGGTAATCGAACGAGCATACTCACAGATACGATAAAGTTCCTCAAGCGGAATGATGTCTTCGTGAGCAGCAATTTGTAGCACTGGATCAGCGGACGTGTAGATAATCAACTCCCCTGTCTCCATCTGACGTGGCCCAAAATCATCAATAACGGCTGTTCCTGAGTAAGGTTTGTTAGCTTCTCGAATGACTTTACGACCTGAAAATTCCTCAATTTTAGTGATGATTTCTTCAGGGAAGCCATCCCAAAAGGTATCAAAAGGTTCTGTGATATTGAGGCCCATGATTTCCCAGTGGCCAGTCATCGTATCTTTACCGAGCGAAACTTCTTCTAGTTTTGTCACATAACCGGTTGGATTGTCTTCAGCTGGTACGGTTTTCAGAGGGGTTTCACGAGGAATATTTCCAAGACCAAGTTTAGCCATATTGGGCACATCGAGTCCCACAGTCTTTGAAATATGCCCAAGAGTGTCTGAGGCCCCATCAGGAACACCTGCATTGACAAAGTTATTAGCATCTGGTGCGGCACCAATACCGACAGAGTCTAAAACGACAAGGTGAATACGATCAAATGTTGACATCTTCATTCCTTCTTTCTAGAGCTTCGCTCCATTTATCATTATTTTCTAAAATACGAATACCATCTTGACTAGCTACAACGACTTTATCAACCATGCCATTGAATAAACCATGCTCAACGACACCGACCATGGCTTTTAAGCGTTCTCCAAATAGCTGTGGATTCTCAATTTTTCTTAAGTCTAGGTCAATGATGTAATGCTGCATGTCCGTCACAAAACGGCTACCATCCTTCTTTCGATAAGAGGGGCGATACCCCTTTTTCTCAAACAGACGAAACAGACGGTCAGAGCCATATGGAACCACTTCTACTGGGAGTTTGAACGCTCCTAGATAATCGACCAGTTTTGACTCATCAACAACCCAAATATACTCTTTGGTGGGCGTCGCTACAATTTTTTCCATAAGAAGAGCACCGCCGCCACCTTTGATTCCATTAAAATGAGGATCTACCTCATCTGCCCCATCGACCGTGACATCAATGTCATCGATGTCATCAACGGATTTTAACGGAATGCCCAACCTTTCTGCCTGAAGGCTTGTCTGGCTGGACGTCGTGACACCAGTGATTGACAGCCCTTCCTCCTTGACACGCCTGCCCAACTCCTCGACAAAGTAGTAGGCTGTTGATCCAGTCCCCAAACCAACAACCATACCGTCCTTGACGAATGTGGCTGCTGTTATGCCTGCTTGTTTTTTCAGTGCTTCCATAAAAACTCCTTCTGATAGACTAGTCACCTTACATTATACCATGAAAGCGAATGCTTGTTAACGAATTAGCTACGATTTACAGTTGTTCTTTTTAGAGAACGGTGTTATAATAGTTTAGCATTTCAGTCAGGAGACAATAATGAACACAAATGATGATATTATCGATTTAATCATAAGGCAAAAAAATCTGCTCGGTCTATCCTTGAGCCAGTTATCGCGAGAGGCAGGGATGGCAAAGTCAGCGGTTTCTTGCTACCTAAATAAGACCCGTGACTTCCCTTTAAATCGTATCCCACAATTTGCTAAAGCCTTGGATTTATCTGAGGAAGAACTCCTTGGCATTTCATCTGAAAACTATCCAGAACGGTTTAAACAGTTAGACCAAGAGCGACAAGAGCAAGTTATGGCCTTTCTCGACGACCAACTCACCCAGCAAGAAATGGAAAACGAGGACTTGTCGGCTGAGTTATACCCTGTCAAGACAGTTACACAGCTCGCGGCTGGATTAGGATACGCTTTTAACGACTACGATTTTGAAACGGTTCATGTCCCATCACAACCACCAAGATATGATATCGCCTCTATTGTTAATGGAGACTCTATGTACCCAACTTATCGTAATGGAGATGTCGTTTATCTGGTTGATAGAGGATTTACCTCCTACAACGGTCAAGTGTGCGCTGTTGCTATCAATGACCAGACGTTTTTGAAGCAGGTTTACCTCGAAAAAGAGCAACTGCGATTAGTCTCAATAAACCCAGCCTACGATGATATCATCCTTCCCTTCCCACCGGAGGAAGGCACTCACATCAAAATTTATCAAGTTGTCGGTAGAGATATTACTGTTACGATTTAAAAAGGAAAACGTTTTATATGATTACAAAAGAATTAAAACGGGATAAATACAGCTAATACCAGAACTCAAAAAGCCTTATTTAAAAGGCTTTTTATTGTTTTCGTGCTCCAGTTTTTGCTACGTTTTTTTGAACTTTTGGGGCGAATTTGGGGCAGCAATTTTTATATCCCAATTCTCATAATAGTCCAGAGAGACAAAAAATATTTTCCATGTGCGCATTATAACGCAAAAAAATCCCCAGTAATCGCTGGGGGTTGTCTTAATCTAAATATAGTATCGTCTACTAGTTTACAACCAATTGATTGACTTTATCATTGTATATCGAATACTTTTGTATTTGTTTGTTCTACTTTCGTGAAGTGTCGCAACTCTGAATACTCCAGTCCTATCTTTCTTAAGTCCTATAACAACTATCTTTTTGCTGTCATCCTTATAAAAGACAATACTTAACTCCATAGTATTACGTGACAAATCTTTTTCAAGCACACAAACATTAACTTGAAATTGATAAAAAATTTCATACAAAAAATTATAGTTGTTAATCCGTGGAATAACTTCCCTAAAATTAGGGTGTTTTGAATACTTAGATAGTATAAAAGAGTCTGATTTAACAGCCTTAATCCAGTTTGTTGCACGATACTTTGTTTTTAGCTTATGAATACCTAAAAGATGATACAAATCATTTATTTCAAAATAAACTAAAAACGTTGGCAACTCCTTATAATTAGTTGTTATTTCACATTTTTTATTACAGAAATTAAGTTCGTAATCATCTACAATATCTTTTAGGTTCACAAATAAAAAACTTTCTACAAAATAAAAAAGCACGGACTGGAAATATCCTCCAGCCGAGGCTAACGATTAGAGCGAACAACTCTCTAACTCCTTTTTGGGCTGTTTAAGCTTGTCGCAAAGGAACAGTTCATAAGCTCTGCCAAGCCGTACGATGTGCTTGCTATCGCACGCCTATATTACTATAGGTTCAACGAAAACGTTGGGTTAGAAAGGAGGTAAATGAATGAATTTTACCGTTTATAACCGTCATTAATGTATCATTTGCTTTTGGTTTTGTCAACTTTTCCTATTCAAAAACGCAAAAAACCGCCCAGATTTCTCTGAGCGGTCTGTCTTAATCACAAGGAGCTTTCCTCCTTTTTTTATTGGCTAATTTTTAAAGCGTCGATTGTACGTAATGCTAGTTGCTCAAGAGCATCAATGAGCAGCACTAAGGTTGTGTCCTTAAACAGCTCATAGTCATCTGGTGTGAAGTTACGTAAGCCACGGATAGTGTCCGCATTAGGATTCTTATCCGCACCCAAGAGCTTTTCCAAGGCCTTAATATGCTTGCCTGTTTTGGCTTTGATGGCTTCTTTTTCGGCAACTTTTGCTTCACTTTTAGCAATACGAGCTTGTTCTGCTTGAAAAACTAAGTTATCTAATTCTTCGATAGTGTATGTTGATAATTCAATGGTTTTTGTCATGTGTATTCTCCTTTTTAATCAATCAGCTGTAAAACAGCTTTGTATTCCACCATTCGGTTCTGAAGGCTAGTGTCCGTTCGAAACATTAGTTTCGTAATGCTAAAACGTTGATTGTAATCCATTTTGGTTTGTAACTTGATGCTTTTAACCATGCCAAAGGCATAGTCATTGTAATCCGTCATCAAGGAAACTTGCTTGTCTTTAGGGTGCATCACGTAAAAAACAGGGTCTGTCCCGATGTAAAAGATAGCGAGATGGCTGTTGTTAGCTCCGATACCACCGTAATTAGCGGACCGAACCGCATCATAGCGGTATTGGTCAGTGTAAGCGAGCAGTCTAAAATTATCCGGCAGGCGTTTTGGTTGGTAAGTTAAGGTTAACTTCTGCCCTTGCTCTCGACTAGCAGAACTCAAATTAGCGACAAGCTCTTGATGATTGACACGGCTCATCTCACGCATATTGGCAATGCTATAGTCAAGACGATTATCGTGGAGATAACTTGCCAATGCTTTTACCGAAGCATCTGTATTATAGAACTCAAACCCTGGCATGTCATAAATCAGCTTATTAACGACTGCTACCTCCACAATACCTTTGCCAAGGGCTTGCGTCATATTTAACAGCGTTTGTTCCTGTTGCTCAGCTTTTCGACGTAGTTCACTATCATCATAATTGTGCAAGCGTGACAATTGCTCTTCCAGTTCTCGGTCTTTGGCTTCTAAGTTACTTGAATCAAAATCAGGTTTCTCTTCCAAAGTCTGAAGGCGATGAGTGACCCCTTCAAGCGCTTCTTTTCGCTCCTGCTTTTCGGCAGAGACACTAGACTGCAATTCAGAAATCTGTGCAGCTTCGCCTTCCAAAGCCGATAGACGCTCATCTTGTTCAGAATCTTTAGCCTTAAGAGGACTTGGGTCAAAATCAGGTTTAATCTCTAAGGCTTGTAACCGCTGAGTATTGGCAGACAAACGGCTATCAAGCTCTGTGAGGGTTTCATTTTGTGTGCTACTTGCTAGCTCCAAAGTCCTAGCCTTATCTTCTAAGCCTGATAAACGACCGTCCTGCTCCACGTCTTTAGCTTTGAGCTTACTATCATCAAAGTCTGGTTTCTCCTCTAGCCTTTGTAAACGGCTATTGAAGGCCGATTGAACCGTCTCCTGAGTGCCCTTAAAGTCAGAGACCGTCCTCTGAATAGCGGTGAGCCCCTGTTTCGTCTCATCCGTCTGACCCTCCAAGACCTGCAAGCGACCATCTTGCTCAAGGTCCTTGGCCTTTAAAGCACTATCGTCAAAATCCTCTTTGGTTTCTAGCACATCCAAACGACTATCTAATTCCGAATTAGTCGCAGATTGAGCCGCCTTAAATTCAGCTAAATCACTTTTATTTTGGCTAAGCCCGTCTCGCAAGCTATCAAGACTTGCCGTCTTATCTTCCAAGGACTGCAAGCGCCCGTCTTGTTCAACGTCTTTTGCTTTAAGTTCGCTGTCGTCAAAGTCTGGCTTAGCTTCCAAAACTTGCAAGCGACTATCAACAGCTGCCAAAGCCTCAAGCCTAGCTTCTTTTTCAGAAGTTAGGTTTGAACGTAGCTCTGGGACTTGCGCTGTGGCTTCTTCCAAGGTCGATAAACGACCATCCTGTTCAGAATCTTTAGCTTTCAGCGCACTATCGTCAAAATCCTCTTTGGCTTCTAAGGTCCGTAAACGGCTATCATACTCCTCTTGAATATCACCAACAGACGTTTTAACACTTGCGATGTCATCAGCTTGCTCAGCTACCTTTGATGAAACTTCTGACAAGCCTTCTCTAAGCTCCGTATCATCATAATAAACCTTGTCAAGCGCTCCTGCCACAGCGTACTCTTCGTGAGATTTCTTGACAGTAATCGTCGTTGATTTATCCGATGGAAAGACATAACCCGCACAAGCAACCTCAACACGATGTGTCCCGACTGGCAAGACAGAAGTGATGGTAAAGCTGACGGTATTGGTTTCAGAAACAGTCGTACGTGTCTCAAAATACAAATACCCGCTTTTTCCAATGCTTATCTTGGCTTCACGACCTGCTAATGGAATGACCTCGTTATTTTCATCCAGCAAACGGTATTCAAACCGACTGGACACATCGCCTTGCTTGATAACGGTACCGCCATCTAGCTGCTCTAGATTGACCGAGTTGCTACACGTCATAATACCTCCTAACGATGATAATTGACTAAATCATCTTTATGCCATGTTGATAACCAGACTGGTCCAAACTGACCAAAATTGAATTGGCGCCAGTAATAACCACCATAGTAACCGCCAACGCCAGTATCAGCGATATGGTTTTCATCGCCGATAAAAGTGAAATACATGCCAGCTTTGAAATCCTTGTCAGCGCCATCTTTGATGTTTTTGCCGTCCTTGTCGCACCAATTAACCATGGCTACCGGAATGCCGTTCTCCGTCCAGTCAAAACCAATTGGCGCCAAGTAATCGCATTTAATCTGATAAATACCGTTGACAAATCTAACCTCATCAGCCTTGTAAAAGGCTTTTTCTTGTGCCTTAGCAGGAGCTGATGCAACCTTACCATTGTAACGCCAAACCTCAATGTAAACAGGGCGATTAGTATTATAGTAATCATTCCAACGATGGCTAGAAACAGCTGTACCTGCTTGTCCGCCAGTGTAGAAATCAACGCTGATAAAGTTATCAGCGCTAGTCATGACGCCAACATGACCACCAGCACCTCCTGACGAAGACATGTCATAACCCCACGACATCAGAACAATGTCGCAACGTTTGGCTTCCCAATCTTGATTTTTCGACACACGGTAAAAACCGTTCTTAGCTAATTGATTGCCGAGAGTCACCGTCGATGGCAAACCAACAATCGGAATGCCCGCTTCTTTTAAAGCCTGTGATATAGAACCAGAGCAGTCCGCTGTACCATCTGCGCCATTTCGGCTGCCAAGCATGCTGTAAGTGAGCTTGCCTCTGCGTGACTCGAACCAGTTAATTAAAGTATCTCCGTTCATAAATGCCTCCTAGCGTGGTTCTGTGTAAGACATTGCTCGTGAGCTGTCTGACAAGCCAGTTGTCGTTGGATCATTGACAATGCCTAAGATGGTCAAAAAGGCAAAGACGGCATTGACAACAACGAGCAGTTTATTGCCCAAGTCATCAAAATGCAATGTATAGCCAACTACTCCTGCAACAGCTTGAATGACCAGCAAAAAAGCAGGAATCGCTGAAAGCCAAAAAGCTTTATTCTTTAAACGTAGTTTCCAATTAATTGACATTTAAATTCTCCTTTGTAATCAATGTTTTTAATTCTTTGACATCTTCACTAAGCGTCTTGACCTGTTCGGCCAAGACCAAGATAGCCTTGTTTTGTTCTTCATGATTGTTTAAACGTTGCGTCGCAGATTGTTTAAATTCTTTTAAGAACTCATTATCTTTTTCAAGAACGGTCATCCGCTTTTCTTGGGCAATAATCTCTCCCTTGAACCGACCATAAATGCCTAAACAAGTACCAACAAAAGCCACAAACAGTGATATGTCCTCGGGTGTAAAGTGCATAGTTCTCCTTCCTAGGCAGTACGATGCCAGCGATATTTGAGGTTAGTCTTAGATAACCCAAGCGATTTGACCAGCGTATCGGTAAGAATACCGTCTGGTATTGATGAACTCTATTTTGCCATCCGTATTGACTTGTATAGTAATCGGATACTGATCCAAGGTCCAAGACGTCTGCATAAACATCATCTCAGATGGCACTAATTCAGACGGGATATGACCAATAGTGAAACGGCTCAAGCCATTCGTTTGAAAATTGTATTTTAGCGAAACCATATCTCCAGTACGCTTGTAATAGCAACTGTTGCCAATGTATCGCCAGCTTGTGCTAACGCTAGACACATCATCTTTAGTCAGATAATGCTTCCAAGCATTCCAGAGAGAGCCTGACCGTGTCCGTATCCACATACGGTAAGGGGAATCCCGCTCGATAAACATTTGTACCAGATGACTATCGCCACCAAGGACATGCAAAACACCATCTTGAGACGAGGGATTATGGGGAGCGCTAGCTGATTTTTGGAAATACCCCGAACGCTCATGTCGGTCGAAATCGACAGCCTGTTCGTCCAAAGCTGCGCCATCGACAGTCGTCAGTTGATGGTGCTGGATTGGTTTATTTTTATAATAATAAGGCCAAGCACTATCAACCGCCTCTCGCAATTCAGGGACCTTACCAAAACTAAAAGCCGTCTCAGCTTCTCCCCAAACGCCTCGCTCAGTCGTTACAGTCGTGCGAAATTCAGTCGATGTGAAATTATCTTCTAAAATCCCTATAACGTCGTAAGTCTTAAAGTTATCGTAAACTCCTCGCAAATTGGCTTCTGAATTGACATATTGATGGATATAGCGACTGTTGGTACCAGCAGTCCCAGTATCTGTCACAAAGTTATTGGTTCCAGATTCTGCCACTTTAAAAGTCAGTTTGAAGGTGTTGGTCTGACTACCATTGACAACCAATGGCGATATTTTGGCGTTGCGGATAACAACGATTGTCTTGGAACTCTCCGATTGATTCCCACGTCTGGCGATGAAGGACAACGCTGGCGGCGCATACTCTAGAACCGTAATCGGAATATCGACACTGTTGCTGGTGATGCCACGGCTATCGGTTACAGTAGCTCTCACGATAGCTGAGCCATTCCATGCCATAGGACCTAAATGCCCGCCATTTTCATTGGTCGTTTGATTCCGTCCAACAATCTCTGCGGAATACCCTGCGATGCTAGCGCCATATTTAGCGCTGGCAGAACCAAAATGTACCACAATATCGCTAAACACTTGGACAAAGGAGTTGCCTCGGACCATTGTCTGCGTCTTAGCATTGGCATCAGCTAATGTAGCCGTTGTTAGTGTCGGTTTGGTATATATGTTATCCGGAACAGTCACTGTTGCCTTGGCTTGGGCAGTGCCTAGTTTTGTCGATCCGTTGTAAGTATCCACAAAAAACGTCATCGTTCCCGTTTTAGAATTAGGAATTTGACTAGCTAATGAATAATCTGGTCGCCATGTGGTTTGCGTCGCAACATTACTAGCGACTGTGCCCGTTTGGCTGCCGAGCTGCCATCTTATCGTATGCGTATAAGACGTGTTCGTCCGATTGACGTTGATGGTCGCTGTTTCCCCCAGAACTAAATCAGAGACCTTCAAAGCGCTAGAACGTGCAATTGTCGTTAACGTAAACGTCTGATTCGAAATGCTGATGGTGTTTGGCGAGTAACCACCACTGCCGCTTAAAGTTGCTGAGACGTTGAAACTCTTGGCTCCGTTAGATCCGTGAGTGATGGTGATAGTTCTGTCAATCAAAGACGTTGTCCTGTTGTAAGCCAAGACAGATGGTTGACCACTGTACGGAATTCTTTGACCGTCTGCCGTAACGCTGGCATTAACGGTATATTGTGCGAACGTGGTTCTGGTATTGATTAAAAAAAGCCGCAGTCTGACCTGCGACGTATTATTAGACTCGGATTGAGAAACTTGGTCAACCCATAACTTCAAAGAGTAGCCTTTCGAATCAGCGCTACTGCGAAATTCAACCATAAAAATCCTTTCTAAGGCACGAAATAAGTCATGTTGATAAATTCGTTGTCAGGATGCGCCTGTGTGATGAAATGCCCAATCCTAACCGATAGCGCAAATACCCCATTGTCAATATGGAGAACCCCTTGGGAAATATAAGCAACTTCATCACCACCAGAGACAAATGAAATCTTGTCGTTGCTGACTTTAACAAGCGATGAGCTATCTTTCTTACCGATAACCATACCTTCTTCGGATTGAGAGATATAAGTCGTCATAAATTCGGTAACCTGCTTCATTTCGCCGAGTCGTTGCACGTTGGTAGCTACTCGTCCAGCCAATGTGCGCAAATCATTTTTCGTCTGTTCACGACTAGCTTCATCTTGACGCTGCATATCATTTAAAAAGACCTGCAAGCGTGACAACTCATCAAGCGTTGCTCTAGCTTCGAGCTCTGCTTTATTTTGTTGCGCCAATGCCTGCAACATGTTGATTTGGTCAACCGTCAATGCGCCATCAGCTTTGGAATCAATGCGTTCGTTGATGCGGTTTAATTGCTCTTCATCAAGAGCGCCTGGTTCCCCTCTATCGCCTTTCTCACCTCTATCGCCCTTATCACCTTTGCCACCTTTGGCGCCTTTAGATCCGATAATGTATGGCTCTGACAAGCTTTGCGTGCCATCCGTATAAATTTCGACACGGTAGGTCCAGAGATAGGGCTTTGCCTCCGTTGTGACTTGCGGCGTCTCTGTCCATCCGCCTGTGCTACGCAAGATACCTGACGAAACCGCTGATAATAAATAATACGTTCTGACTTCCGCAATGCCTTTACCAGCTTTTCCGTCTGCTCCGGTTATCCGAGACCAACGGTAACGACTTGGATCTTGGCTATCTTCGGGAACGTTATCCGTATAGATACCGAGATAGTGACGATTGCTGTCCGTCAACGAAAAATCATCTCTACCGTCTGGACTATTGGCATAGGCTGTGTGCACAATGCCATCCCTGCCCATAACGCCAAAGGATTCATCCGAAATATTGACAAAAGTCACGTCTTGCGTGGCCATCAAGTCATTGTTGATGTAAGCTTCTACCGTGACAATCAAACTTTCCGTAACATCTGTCCCATCGACGGCTAGTTCCAAGCCAGCGCCAATAATGTTTTCCTGATGTTTAAAGATAAAATCTGCGTCATATTCTTTAGTCGCTTTGATTAGTTTTGGTGTCAGAACAGAGCGTCCCAGTTGGTTGATGAAGGTCGTCCCTTTATCGGTGCTGAGCCTTAATTCATACGGCTTGGCCAACTCTGCCAAGGCTTCCATCCTAGCTTCTAAACTATCGGATACCTCGTTTTCCAAAGCCTTGAAATTGGCAAAAATAGTCCTGTTTTCGCTTGGATTGGAGAAGCTCAGATGTTGCTCTGATACGCGTGCTTCTAATATCAAGCCATTAACATACTCAGAATCCGTGATTTTGATGGTATCACCAATGTCCAAATCACCGTGATAGCCAGTTATTTCATAGCTGATGGCGGGATAGCAGTTTTTACGCAAATCAGCCAAAGCGACCGAAATGAGCTTATCCTCGCTATCTGTGTCAACTTCGATGTCTTTACGAATCCAGTTGTCTGCTGTTTCAATCCCCGTAAACGCTGACGGGTACAAATCTTTAGACAACGGCGCATAAAGAAAACCATTCTTGAGATAGAACTCGACGACACCATCTTCATTGCGCCATTCTTGCGTTCGTTTAGAATCAATCGCAAAAGTAACTTCTTGCTCTACCACTTCCGCCTTATTACCGGCTTTTGGCTGCGCAACAGGTTGAGACGCCTTGCCATCAATACGCTTACCTGAGGCGATTTCAGGCGGGTAACAAAGCGTTGAGATGGCATTCAAATAGGTGCTCGCTGTGTACTGCCGTTCCTCAAGCCACTGCCTGTTAGCATAGTTTTGTTCCAGAACGGTCACTGTACCGCCAGACACGGCCTTAATGACAACGGTATGTCCCCATGCCCCAGTCACGATTTGAGGCCCGCCATGATTGATTTTGATGTTGGCAATGGTTCCAGGAATAATGTCCGAAACGGATTTAGGTCTAACGACCTTCCAACCAAATTGCGACCAGTTGTAATCCTCGCCGATATTGCCAGCTGCCATACCGCCTTTAAGCAAGCCACGAAAACCATTGGTAACACCCCCGCCGAGCCATGGCCCATTTAATTTCTGAGCAAACCAAGCCGCAATGGCATAACATTGACCAGAGCCAATCCGCCGACCCTTCATACCATTTAATTCATCCAAGGCTGCTTTCGTTTTTCGAGCCAAGGTGTCAACCGTCATGGCTGTTTTTGGGGCTGTTGAGGTGTTCTTATAGCCTTCTGCCGCCAATTTATCCAGCTTGTCCATGGCGCCGTTATTGTTTTTGTTAACGCCATTACGGACATCACGCATTAATGGAGCGTAATGGCCATAGCCTGCTGCGGCATAGTCATACCGAGCACCGCCGACTCTAAAGAGTCCTTTGGTGTACTCATCAATCGTCTTTTTACCAGAAACAGCGTACAATCCTTGTTTGCCAAGAAGGTACATGTAATCTTTGAAATAATCCGAGAGATTGGAAAAATGCATGTAATGACCGCCTTCGCTGGGAGGTCTTGCACTGCCTCGTGTCACTGTGACGCCGCTTGGTCGATTGCCAGAACCGCCCCATGTCAATCCGCCCCAGTTATTATCCACACGAGCAACATTGGATTTACCCCAAAACGACTCCACATAAAGCTGAGAGATGACTCCAGACGGCAAAATGTTGTAATCAACACAGTACTTCAATAGCGTATTGATGACATCCTTTTTCAACGTATTCCCGGCGTACCTTAGGTCGCCGCCATCATAGGTCGTAACAGCTGACTGCTGTGCATTTGGCGTTTTAGCTACCGTTTTAGTCGCAGTTGAGGTATTTTCAGTCCGTTTGCCAGTCGGTCTGATGGCGTTGTATATCCCTGTCTTGTCAATCTTACGACGAACACCAGAAACATTTTTGCCATAGCTTAAAAGAACGTCTTCTCTGCGACGTCCTACGCCTTGATGTTTATCATCATGTTTTTTGTAAACATTCATGATGAAGGTGTTTAATGACGAGTCGTTTTTAAGATGCGTCTCAAATTCGATTTCAGCGTCAAAATAGTTGGCGATGGATAACAGACGTTTTAAATCTGTGTCTTGGCCAGTCCATTCGATGGTGCGTTTTTGGTCTTCAACCTCATTTTTCCCAATGGTGATTGCCCCAAACCGTAAAATATCAAACAGATTGCAGTACTCCACAAAAGACATGGCTTTCGTAGCTTTGTAAGGTCCGCAATACTCATTCAACAATTCCAGATTTAAGTTTTCACAGTAACAGGTAATCGCATGTTCCGTCTCATCTGTTGTCATCACGTTAAACAGATACGTCTTCCCACGATAATCAAAAGAAACAAAAGCTCGCTCGGTCAATGCCAAGTAAGCTTTTTCTTTGATAGAGTCTGACTTAATACTCCGTTTAAAGACGGTAAATTCAAAGCTAGATGTCCCTGTCTCAAGAAAACGTGACCATTTATCATTGTAAAAATGGAGCGTATCTGATTTGTCATTATCAATGTACGCCACCTTTTCAAGGTTGGCATTATGAATACGTAGTAACATCAGAGCCACCTCTCTTCGAACGAGAAGCTAACCGTTGGTTTTCGGTTGATCCAAGACGAAAAGTAGAATTCCAAGGTTGATTTTCCAGGCGGTATTCTTATAAATGTTGAGCCATTGACGATGTGGTTGAGCTTTGGAATGTTATCGACTAGCAAGGTATCGTTTTCGCAATTGGCGATAACAGTCGTTCCACGTCCATACTCGTTAGGGACATTGTACTCGTAAGCGACTTTGTCCTTGCGATACAAAAATTCATCAATATAAGCGTGCGTCACCATCGGACGACCACCGAAAGCACCAATCGCCATATGAACTTTAGCAGACTTGCGTCCCTTTAGCTCGGGATAGGTCCGTTGATGGTAGGACCCCCACCAGTAAACCGTAATCGTATCATCGACACGTTTTAAATCAGACCAACCTCTGTCCTGATTAAAAGGATTTTGCTTATCTTCATGCGTTGCCTTAAATTTCCAGCGCTCCTTAAACACATAGCCGCCATTGCCATTAGAAACATAAAAATTATATTCCGTATCCAAACCACTAGCCCGCTTAATGGTTTCGACACCGTATAAAAAGTCGCCGTTTTCATCGCTGACCGAAAGCTTAATAAAGCCAAGTTGGTTAGCATTTCCGCACCAAAAAATTTGACGCCACCAGATGTAATCATACAAAGACCCTCCGTCTGGAATAATCCAGGTCAGTGAACCAGCGTGATTACCAGAACCTGCCGCAGACTCTGGATTAGACAAAACAATGTGACTTCTACCCCATTCTGTTTTCAGTGCCAAGGTCTTGTCTAATGTTTGTTTGCCATCATTTAAACGTCCAACATTTTTTTGTGCCGTCGAAAATCCTTGGCGGATAGCTTCCTTGCGGTAATCGTGCGCATTAACAGATTTCTCTCTCGTTTCAGAATCAACGACTTCTTTGTCGCCAATTTCCAAAATAGACTGGCGATTAACAATGCCGATGTAGCCATTTTCGTCATTGTGCTTGACATTGATGATGGGATAAGCATCAACAGTCCCATTATTGGTCACGTCAAAAACAAGTTTATCGCCTTCCGTCCGATAATCTCTGACCATCTTGTAAGTCGAGCTATGAGCCGTTCCGTCTGGGATATAGAATTTGACCGTAGCTTCGTCATACCACGTTTGTATAGCTTCCAATTCAACGCTGTCTTCTACCAACGCTTTATAATATCTATCTGGTTCATCAGAAAATGATAATTGTGCGACACTGTCTTGATGGAAAATACCAGCTAATTTTTCCCTTAGCTTGTTGATGTTGCCAAAAACAATGTTGCTAGGCTCATCAGGAGACACAAATCGCATTGACGCTAAATCAAAAGAAGCCAAACTAAAATCAACTTCAATGATTTTCCCTTCTGTTTTGATATGAGTGACATTAGTTCCTATTTCGGGAGCCTTCTGCTTGTTAATATCACGAGCATTGCCGATTGTTCGTCTGATTTTTTTGATTGTGATAAGTGAGGACAAATCGTGACCTGCGTAGGTCATTGTAATGTTGTCAGTCAAATTTTAAATCTCACCTCGCATTCTTCTCATGGCTGATTCCTTTTTCAAATTGTAATTATGGATAGCATCGCCAGTTGCTCTTGCAATTTCTCGGTCATTGACAGAGACAACAATATCTCTATCTAGAGAGCGATTTAGCTGATCTAACAATCCTAAAATCAACTTATTCTGACTAGGATTTTCAACTTGCATCGTTCCTCCGTAGCTACCTGATAATTGGTAACTGAAGTCTGTATCAAGCAAGCGATTAGCTTTGTAGCTTACGGATTGGATATCATCATACATATCACTAATGGAATCGACTGCTAAATCTGCACTCTTATCAATTCCAACGGCAATACCAGCACCAATCCAATAACCGACCTCATCACGAAAAAGACGTGAAGGAGAATGGATTTGAGCTTTTGCTTGTGCTGCTCTATTGGCTTGAGCTACTAAGGCATTCGCTGCCGCTGTGACTGCCCCAAGCGCTGAATACATCCCTTGAGCCAACCCTTGACCAATCATAGCCCCTACGCTACGCATTGCACCAGCTCCTGACATACCAGTAGAGCGGATTGCGTTGACCATAGCGGACATTGCAGCCGTAGCTGAGCCGATACCTGAACGGATACCGTTTGTCACACCGTTAGAAACACCCCGCCCTGCTTGTCTCCCTGCTTGTGTCATTTGACTTGCTGACTGCCTTACCACAGATACCATCTGTTGCATGCTAGAGCGCATAGTAGAGACTGCCTGCGTCATGGCAGAGCGCACAGCAGAGCTGAGTTGGTTCATTGCTGATGTGGCAGCTCTTGAAATGTTAGAAAAGCTTGCTGACATTGTAGAAGCTCCAGCCTGTGCCCTCATCATTGAGGCTGACAAGGCTGTAATTCTACTTTGTAGTGCTGAAATGCTAGCTGTTGAACCCGCAAGACCGACAAAAGAGGTCATGACAGCACTAGCAAAGGTTCTCATAGCAGAACCTGCCGTGGTCATCACTCCTGGCAATGTTCCGATACTTGAGCTAAGAGTGCCGAATACGCTAGGAAGTGTCTGCATTGCCACGCTTGCTGTTTGAGCTGAGGTAGCAATTAACCCTAGTCCAGTTCCTGCTTGCTGTAGACCTGGACCTGCTGAGGCGATACCAGAATTTGCAATACCAGTCAATCCACCTGCGACTGCTGCTAATGTACCTGTCAAATCTCCAAGAGGCAGATCGGTAAGCATTTTAATTCCCTGTGCCATCAACTTCACGCCTTGTCCAGCGTTCTTAGCAGCATTACCCATACTTTCAAAGATACCAGCAACGCTATCAAGCACATTACTGATAGCAGAACCAAAACTCTCTACCACGCTACTTGCACTATCTAAAATTGAGCTGATTTGCTCTCCGAAAGTTTGGAAAAGCTGAGTCAGACTATCAAGGATAGGGCTGATTTGACTGATGAGGTTGTCGAAAGCCTCTACCAATGATTGGAGTACAGGGGCGACCGCCTGCACCATTTCTGAAATCGCAGGAATGAATGGAGCTATCGCCTGAATGATTTGGACAATGGCATCTGAGACTACTGTCACAACTTGAACAAAAGCATCTGAGATAATTTGAACAATAGGAGTTATAGCTTCAACTATTTGAGCTATTCCTGAGCTTATTGCTTCTATAACCTGACTTAGGGCAGAGCCTAGGGCGGTTATCACAGGAGCTAAACCACTAAATGAGCTGATAATCGTAGCTATTGCTGTTCCTGCTGCCTCAATGACTGGGGACAGCATAGCAAAAGCTGAGGCAATGGTAGGTAATACAGGGGCTAAAATAACCAACGCTTTAGCCAATCCTTGTAATGCCATATTAAGAATTGTACCTATAGCCGTCCCAACGCTGACAATAACACTACCTAAACCTTGCAAGATAGTAGCTATACCCCTCCCTTGCATACCCATTAGGGCAAAAGCTGCACCAAGCGCTAAGATAGCTACAGAAATACCAAGCCATTGTGCTGGATTTATTTTAGACATTCCTCTTCCGATGCCTTCCATAGCTTTCCCAAATCCTTTGCCAAAACCTTCTAAAGTTTTACCAAAACCTTTAAAGAAACTTTCAAAGAATTTCCCGAAAGACTTAATAACATTTCCTATACCGGTGAATACCTGGGAAATAATCCCTTTGGAGCGTTTAGCACCATTTGAGCCTCCCTCCATAGCTGTTTTTAAGCCATCAAAAGCCGACTTGCCTTTACTTGCAAAAGACTTAAATGGGTTCCAACCATTAAGCATTTTAAATATTGCAAATCCACCAACAACTGCTGCTATCGCTGGACCCCATTCTTTGAGAATTTTTAGGGCTTTATCGACTCCATTTCGGAATTTTTCGCTAGAATTATAAGCCTGTGCAAAAGCTAAGACCAACCCTACTATGGCACTAACAATGATTGTAAATGGGTTTAGGTTAGCTAAAATGGACAACCCTTTGAGAGCTAATACGACTCCACCAATCGCTTTAGCAGTTGCCTTAATTGTTCCAGGTTTCATGTTGGAAATAAAATTAGAAATTCCTGTTGTTGCTTCAGAAAGCCATTTCACAATATCCCCAATATGCTTACCCAAATCTTTAAAAATATTACCTTTCCCACTTAGACTTTTTTTAACGTGTTCAAAAGCGTCCTTGACATGCTCAAACGCATTTTTGAGTGCAGTAATCGCACCAGTGTCTTCGAAAGCTTCCCACATGTCTTTGACGGCTTGTATTATTGTTTTGGTAACGTCGGTAACAATCGGACTAATAGACTCAAATGTTGCATTGATAATCCCTTTTAGACCATCAATGTTTTTTGCAATACTTCCTAAACCAGCTTCACCAAATCCTTTATTGACAGCTTTTAGCATATTTGCCATATTTTTAACTACGGCATTTTTTAAATTAGAAAATGAGGTTCCAATACCCTCACTGTTTTTCTTAGCTAGTTCTGCAAACCCCTTCTGACCCTTATTCAATTCAATAAATTTATCATTTAATTGGTCTATCGTGATTTCACCGTTTTTCAAGGCTTCAAACAAGTCTGTTTTTGCCGATTTACCTGTGTAACCAAAGGAGGCTGCCACCTTGTTTAAAGCAACAGGCATAGTTTCCATAAGAGTTCTCCAACTCATCATATCAACTTTCCCAGTCGCTAACATTTGTGTGTATTGCTGCATCCCACGACTTGTATCACTAACGCTAGCACCACTAGCCAAGAAAGCATTATTTAAAGCAACAGCTGCTTTCGCAGCTTTAGTAGCATTTCCTGTTAATGGCGCAAAATTTTGTGCACTTTTGGTAATATCGCTCAGAGTTGTTGGTAACCCGTCGATACCATCACTAAGAAGTTTAGTTGATTTGGCTACGTCTTGAGTCGAATAACCCAAAGCTTTCATAACGACAGGATACTTATTCAAGGTATCAAAGCGTTCAACAGCCCCACCAACAGAGCTTGTTATGGCTTGCAATCCTTTTTGAGTCATAGCACTGGCGACACCCATAACAGAGCCAAATGATAAAGCAGAGCTGATGCCCCCTTTAAATAGTCCTGACGTCCCTTTAGCCCCGCCTTTTAAAGCATTAACGGCAGCCATAGCGCCACGCATCGTTTTAGTGAAGCTAGAATCGGTTGCTTTTAATATCGCTTCTACCGTGTATGTTTTTGAATCAGCCATCATTCCCTCCTCTCATGTTTTGTAAACGTCTAGCTCGCGCAATCAGTTCTGAGTGAACAGCTATTTTTTCCTTATCACCTAGCACTTCTTTACGGCGTTTATCACTGTTGTAAAAGTCTTTGAAGTTAGGAAAGATGTACTTATCGCCTTTTTTATTAGTTGCCTTAGCAGTCCTATTGGCAAAAGCTAATCTATGAATCTGCTCCTCAGTATCTAAATAATTCATCAAGTAGGCTTGTTTGCGTAGTCTAAATTCGTACATCGTCATCCGTCCGATATCAGCCATATCAGACATTCCAAAATGAGCCAAGGCAAACACAACCATGTCTTCGTAAATCTCTTTAGACGTTGGTGGTTTAATTAAGCCTCTTCCGCTTGTTCCATCGCTTCGACCATTTGGATGGTTTTCTTCTTGGTCATCGGTGCAGTCTTTAATGCAGATAAAAAATCAGAAAAAACCTGCTCCAACGTATCGTTCTCAGCTTGTTCTTCGACCCACTTTTCAATATCAGCTTTTCTCGGAACAGATGTCAAAGTGTGTGTCGCCGATAAGATGATGTCTTCAAGAACAACTGGATTTTCTTGAATCAAATAAATCACTGCCGATTGCAATCCTGCTCCTAATGGGAAACCTTGCGCATCAATGTGGTAGCGTTTATCCATTTCTCGGATAAAGTCGATTCCAAATGATAAAGGATAGTCTTTGCCGTTAATTTCAAGTGATTTCATTGTTTTTACCTCATTCTAAAAATTAAAAAAACAAAGGGAAAATTCCCTTTGTTAGTAAGCCGTAACGTCTTTGAAAGCGTACATGATTTGTTCTTGTAGCTCTGCTGAAACAGTCGCAAATCCCGCTTGAGGCTTGCCGTCGATAGCCATTTCAGCAGACACCGCCGCCAATTCTTCAACGTTGGATGGTAATTCCCAAGTATTTAAAGAGCCAATAGCGTATAAAGCAGGATATTTTTCAGCCTGTTTTTCACCAGCCAAATCAATTTCCCAAACTTCCAACTTAAAGCCCTCAACGACAGAATCTTTCAACAGTTTATTAACATCGTCTCGGCTTGATACTGCTTCAATGGATAGCTTTGTTTCAAGACCTCCGTCAGAATTGACAGCGCCATCTTTTGTAGGGGTTGCATCGCTTGAGCGCTCATACTCCCACTTGTGTTCCGTCTGCAAGGCTAGTTTTGCAGCGGCTTTTTTGTCCCCTAATTTTCGGAACATCAAAATTTTATCTTTCCCTTTTTCTGGTACGATAGGCATATTTTCCTCCTAGTGAAATTTAAATGATAAAGACATATTTCCCCTGTAAAGCGTATCATCAGTAGAATTGTCTTTGGTGATTGAACTAGTGGACTCATAATTCATCCACCAGTCCGTGTTTTCTATCTTTCGTATCTTTCGATACTCTTGCATGAGCGTTCCAACCATATCGCTGACTAGCTTTCGATTGCTTTTATCTCCCCAAACAGACATCGTGACATCTATCTCGCCAATAAGATAAGACTTAGTCGCTCGAGGTAATAAAAAAACCTCATCAACAACCACAAAAGGGTATTTAGTTCCTATTGGTGGTAGATAAGGAAAGGTTCTGTAACCCAAATTCTCAGAGATACGGATTAGCTCATCGTGTATTTGCTGGTCTGGTTGTTTGTTCATGTTTCTGACCTCGCTAAATCAGAGAGAAATTCAGGAATAATCTCTTCCATAGCCGGTTTCATGAAAGGTTGTGCCGACATAAAACGAGTCCCTGTTTCAAGATACCCAGAATAGTGGGTTGTCGCTTTGACTTTACCTTGTGTTGGTTGGTATTCTGCTTCAATGGATTTTCTAGTTGCTCCAGTAGAATAGCTACCTGTACGCCCTCCAGTAAAAACAGCGTGTTTGATGGCACTTCTCTTAAGCTTACTCGTGTGCTTTTTTACTGTGGCTTTCTTCTTCTCCATGGTAGCTTCTTTTAACAGACCATTTCGCAATTCTTCAAGCCCCTCAAAACTAATATCCATTTTCTAAAACCTCGTTGACATATAAAGCCATTTCGTTTGGATCAACTAAGCGTGATTGACTAACAACGTATTTACGTTTACCAATCAAGACGTGGTCGATGTTATCATAGACAGCCTTCAACCTCACAATTTTAGCGTCTAGAGCTAATTTGTCAGTAAACACATTCTGCGTCCGCAAACCTTGATTAGAAATATGGCAGGCTACTATCTTTTTGATAGGCTCTGTTCCAACCATACGCCCTAATTCATGGTCGTAATGCGTGTCTTGCTTACAGTCAATAACCAAAGTACACCGCTGATTATATCTCATACGAAATAAATCCCTCCTGGTTTTTCTTTAGTTTCTGAAAGCTCCAAAGTCTGACGGATTAAATCATCGTAGGGTTCAAACTCGCTCATAACGTCGTAATAAGTCACAGAATGCCCCTCAACCGATTCAGCCTTAGCACCTTCCGAGCCACGCCTATTAAAACGCTTAATGACGCAATCCTCAATGATAAAATCAAATCCCTCATCAATGTCATCAACGCCATAAGACAACTTAAAATGCCGACAAACTTTGTTTATCAGCATTTCCAATAAATCATCTTGGATACCGTCTTCAAGGCTTAAATCAAGCTTGACATTTTCTAGGGTTGTATCTAAATCTAACGGAATCATAGATACCCCCTATTACTCTGTCTCTTTAACGACTTTCTTCTTTGTTTTTTTAGGGGATTCCAATTCTACATAACCTAATTCTTGGAATTCTTTCAAACGGTCACCCTCGTAGTTGTCTCCAATAGGGTAAATCAAACCAGTAGAAAGGTCTTTAAATGTTTTTAAAACGTTCGCCATTCCTTCACCTCCTCACTACAACTCTGGTGTTGTCGTAAGCATATAGACTTCTTCCAAACGTTCGAAAGAAGGTAGGGCAATCATTGACACTTTCGTTTCCACATTGACAGGGTCAGCGTGTTTAATTGTCGTTACAGCAATACCTGTTTCTACGATGGAAACTTTAGATGCCTCTGTATTGCCTCCCATAAGGTCTGACTCTTCTGGAGTAGTTCCAAAAACAGTATTACCGAGCGACCCATTAGGAGCAAGTGTCATATGACCATCTGGATAGAACTTTTTAGTTTTGCCATCATCATCTTTGTAAGTACCATTTTCAATAGCCAATTTCAAACCAAATTCTGTTTCAAGATAATCTGTCACATCACGAGTAGTAACAGATGAACCTGTCGGAGCCAATGGTTTGATAGCAAGTAGAGTTGATTTTGCTTTTTTAATCTCTCCAAACGTTTTAGAGTTTAAAATCATCACCTCTGCTTTAGCACCAGTTTCGGCTAGCTTATCAATAGCATTGGCAATATCTTCCAGCGGTTTTGCGTCTGGATCACTCCAAGCTGTAGTAACCTTGCCTTTATTCGACTCTGGAACACCATAATCGATATCACGAGCCACACCGTTTGAGATGATACCGATTTTACCAGTTGCCAAAACTTGCATGCGCATAGCTTCAAGACGAGCTTTGGCACCAGCCAGTAAGCGAGCTGTATCATCAAAAATATCTTTGGTGATGGTTTCGGTCAATGCTTGGTTTCCTGTTTGAGCAATGAGATTCAACTGTTGACGATCCTGCTCTTTAACAACCATTGCTTCTTTGAAGAAAGGCATCTCTTCTTCGTTAAGCGTCACATTCATGCGCTCACGAAGGGTTGCTTCCGTGTCAAAAGCAGATGCTCGAAGCACAACTGGAAGCCCTGCAGCACCTTTGATAAAGGCAAGCTTAAGACCTAATTGTTTTTTTGCAGGGAAAGCTTTTTCACCAAGTGTGGGAAGCGCCTCTTCTTGTCGAGTATCCCAAAAGCCTTTGAGGTTTTGAGCTGTTACTAAATCATAAATTAAAGCCATAGAATTAAGCTCCTTTCACGAATTGAATATGTTTCAAGGCTGTTTTGACGCCTTCTTCGACTGTACCACCATTTACCTTATCAGCACGAAGTGTGCCACGATAAACAAGCGATGCCTGTGCATCTTTTTCAGTGACATCAACATCATAAAGTAGTACTCCGTCTGGTGTTGACGTATTTTCCTTTACTTTTTTAGAGCGGTCTTCAAAAATCGAAGCACCATCACCAGCAAGTAAAGCTCCAGCCTTTAAAAGTTTGCGTCCATTTTCTTCAACAGTTCCTGCTGTTGTTTTATCTACCGTCACTGAAATGGCTTCATAAGTCATGTTATGTAAGATTTCAGCAGTTCCAAAAAATGTTTTTTCTGCCATAGTAGCCTCCTTTATACAAGTGTTCCGCTTGGTTTAGAACCTTTAGCCAAGCTTGCACCAAAATTAGTTTGTTTTGAGACCCCACCACCTAAGTGTGGTGTCTCTTGGCGAATGGTTTTCTTGACTTCTTCTGACACAGCGCTCTGAAAAGCCGAGATAAAGCTTGTTACAGCGTTTTTTGTCTCTTCGGCATCAAGTGTAACCAGTCGTCCCAAAAGCTCGTCAGGTAGCGTAATATCCGCCTCGGAAAGCATTGTACGAGCGATGTTTGTCATTTCATAGCGAGTTTTCTCATCTTTCAGCGATTGCAACTCAGCCAATAACTTATCATGCTCATAATCGGCTTTCTCCTTCTCGTTCATACTAGCCAACTTCTTAGCTTCGTCTTCTTTAGCCTCCTGTTCCGCTTTCCATTTTGCAAACTTCTTGTCGATGATTGCATCCACTTCAGCGTCAGTGTACTTCTTTTCGTCATGTGCTTGTTTCGTTTCAGGTTCTGCAGGTACCCGTCCCTCGTTTTCAAGCACTTCAACGGTTTGTGTTTCTTCTGCCATAATCGGCACCTCCTATATTTAAAGTCGTCCCCGACTGTCAATTTCCCATAGCTTTTTAAGCCTTCAATGCTTGGGCATCATAAAAACCGCCTCGAAATCGAAACGGTTTAATAAATATCTCGACGATGACCGACTGCAAAAATTTCAATCACAATCTCATCGTCGTAAATATTTGCTAAAATGCGATAATTTCCAACACGGTATCGCCATTCTCCTGAACGATTAGCTGTTAACCCTTTGCCATGCAAACGGGGATTATCTGTATTAGCAAGATTGTTGTCAATCCAGTACAAGATCGTTTTTCTCGTAAAAGCATCCAGTTTCTTCAGTTGCTTTTTAGCTTTGGACGTGTAAGTTAGTTTATATCTCATAAACCAAACTCCGCCATTAAATCTTCGTGCGAGATTCTAACGCCGTCATCTTCTTCCATAGCTTGACGTAAAACAGCTAAATCATACTCATCTTCCAAAGCCTCAAGTGTTTTTGTTCTGATTAATTCCGAGAGTGAGACACCCTCAAATTTAGCCATGGCTTTCATAAAAGCTTTGTCAGCCTCAGTGACTTTTAGAGTAATTGTTGCCATAATAGTCTCCTTTTTTATCAAGTAATACCATTGTATTACTCCTAAAAAGAGATGTCAACCTATTCCACCAACCTCTTATACATTTCTTTTAATGTCATCGTAATAATAAAGACGACAAACAAAAACACAAAGAGCCCAATGCCTGCGAATGTTAACTGCCAAAAAATCATATTTCTTTCTCCTATTTCATTAATTTAGCAACAGTTAGAAGCAATACTGCCAAAGATAATGGTATCCAAAAGGGCGCCAGTACCCACCACCAAGACCAGTTGATGACGCCTGTCAGCTTTAAGGTGATAAATAAAATGAGTAACATAGAGGATAAGCTTGTTCCTCCCTTAGATGATTTTTCCATGGCTTTCTCCTTGTATTTTTCTAACTGATATTATATAATTTTAGGTAAATAGAAGTGGTCTAACTCCCCTTGAAACAGACTCGTCTGCGGTAGGAGGTGGGCTGCTTCTATTTTTCTGTTGGTAAAAATACATGTATGATTTTATCTCTTTTTTTTATTACCGATGTTTGAAGTCCTCTTCTTCCTGAGCGGTAAACATTGTCTAGTTGTTCTAGTATTTCTTCTTCTGACAATGATGTCTTTGTTATATCGAAAATGATATTCTCGGCTTGTTTTTTCGCTTTTTTCGAATTATTATCAATTACCGTTTTACCGCTTCCTGTGATTTCCTTTAAATCAAATGGTTTTTCATTGATTAAGAAGTCTGGCGTTGGCGTTTTCTCTGGAAAATTAACCCTTGGAACTAAATCAACGTTTGCGCCAGTGGTTTCTGCCAACCAACTTGCGACTTGGTATTCGTAATTTGAATGGTCATTGACAACGTTATGACCGTCAACTTTATAAACCTCACCATTCCTTTTGTACTCAGTTAATCAATCCAGATTGAGGATTTTAACTGAGTACACAAGGAATGTTTTTGTAATGTTTTTGGCATGTTGCAAAATGTTAACTGCCAAAAAAAGCACTTAGAAAATCTAGGTGCTTAAGTATTTAATTGCATTTTGATATTTTTTATGACGTTCAATATCTTTTTCAGTGATAGTTTCTAATCTTGATAAATCTGAATTATGTTTTAAATCTTCCAATTTTACTACTCTAGCTAGTTCATTAGATTTTACAGATTCTAAATAGTCTTGGTACGACTGTCCTTTTTTCTTAGTCAATATTTCGACAGCAGTTAAAACTGTTATTGGAAACCCTTGTCTAGCTAAATCAGACAACGTTACATCTGTATCTTCGATAACATCATGAAGATATGCTACAGCCTTCTCCTCATCCGTTTTTACGAAACTAGCTACTATTTCAGGATGTTTTATATAATCAACACCCGCTTTATCTACTTGCCCATAGTGAGCTTTTTTCGCTACTGCGTAAGCTTTATCTACCAATAAACTCATGCAGCAGTTAACCCTTTTATAAACATGTTAGCTTCTCTTTCAGTAACTTCTTCAAAGTCTGTAAAATCACTAAAAAACAATCTGTCATACCAAGCTTCTTGCTCAGTCCATCCGGTATCGATACTGTAAACTTCAGTAGAACCGTTGGAATAACGAATGATTTTAGGATGGTCTGTTTTAATAAAGTAATACTTCACACTCATTATTTCACTCCTTCTATTCCTTTTGGAATTGTCAGTTCTTTGCTTAATCTAAACATTTCTCTATCAAGTTCTGCTCTACGTTCAACACTTGTCGTTGATAAGCGACGTTCCTCATACAGTTCATGGAGCTTACCGTTTTTTAAGTCAAAGCTCTCTTGTGTATGATACTGCATTTCAAAATTGATACCATGTATGGAAAGGATTGTATTAACGCCTTTATAAGGACCGTCTTGTAACCATGTGTTTTTTACTTTTTTGATTCTGTATCCAGATGAAATCAAATCTCGCTTCATCCTTGCATAATCATTGGCAAAAGTGTTCTCATCGAAAATAGTTGTATAACGCAAGACATCGTTAATGGACTTTGCAGATTCACTTAGTGATACTCCATCTAATTCAGAATCAGATACTATTTTTCTAGCCAAAGACTCCTTAGTTTTTAATTTAAAGTCTAAACCATCCAAATATCCACCATATCTATTGGCAATTAATGATAGCTCATTGGTGATTTGTGGCTCCAATGCAGAATAAGAATCTAGCAATCTCTCAGCTAATTTCAATGGCTTTTCCATACCATTATTATAAACCTTTGTAGCTGCATTTACAACTTCTCTATCTTCAAACACTTCTACAACCGCACATCTACAGTACGGATGAAAAGGTGGCGCTGTCTCTCCCGTCAACATCTTGTCCACACGATACTTTTTACCTGCTTTAGGTTTACAAATATCACAGGCTTTAGGTTCTGGCAACACCTCATAGTATTCAAAACCATTCTTTAACATGGATTGCTTGGCAACTTCTATTTGCACCCTGGCATGTTCTGTAATAGCCAAACGCTTAGCATACGAGTTGTTAACATCAAAGTTCTTACGTAAGTTTCTAGCGATGGTGAGACCGTTCTGTCCACGAACGATAGCTTGATAAACCTCTTGAGCAACTACCTGACGCAGCTTATCTTGTCTATCCCAAATAGACTTCGACCAGCTTGCGCCTTTGAAATTAGCATTTAGGGTTGCTTTTGCAATATCTCCGATAGCTTTAGGATTAGGGACTGTATCAGCCATGATACTAGCTCTAAAAGCCTTCTCCTGCTCAAAGCCATCATGTAAAAACTTCTCATGTAGCTTATACTCATCTTCTGCTAATTCTTGCATAGCCAAGTCAATGTTATACTGCAACAATTCTAGCCTGTTTGTCTTCATCATGAGATTGTAGAGCGCCATATCCGCATTTTCTTTATGCGTAAAATCAGCTTTAGTGACCACTTTACCATTTGCACGTAGTTTATCAGCTTTCGCAACTAACTCTTTGGCTTTCTTTTGATAAGCAGAGACATCAAGCTCGCTGGTGCGTTTCCTAGCTTCCGTTAAATCAATCTTTTCCTTATCAGCGTATCGTTGATAAAAGCTGTCAATTTCTTTTTCGATACTCCGATAATGATAATCATGAAGCTGTTTCATAGCGTCCGAAAGAGCAATGTCATCTTTCTCTCTGGCTTTCATTTCGGCTTCTATACGTTTTCGCCAGTAGTTATTCATCAGATACCACCTCATCTGTCAGACGCTCATTTAAAGCTATCTGACGAGCAAAAGTGTTGTTGGCTTCTGTTTCCTCCTGTATCTTCTCTAACTCGTCTTGAGGGCTCTCTACAATGTCTGTGAGGGTCATAGCTGTCTCTTGCGATAAGCTACCTCCCAAAGCTTTGAAGGCGTCAATTTTTTCTTGTAACGACTTAGGCAAATTAGGAGTAAATCTGATACTTAATTTTGAAACATCAAAATCCGCAATTTCACGAGCGATTTTCCCAACATTAGCAATTAAGCGATAACGGCGTTTGAGAGATTGTTCAAACAGCGCTTGCATATCCACACGTTCCTGATCAAGACCAAACACTTTCCATTTGAGAGCTTCCCCTGATTGCTGACCCGAAAAGTGGGTGTCAGTCATATCTGGCGTATTGGTAAACTTATGAATATCATTGACAACACGGTTTTTGTAGGCTTCTGTACCATTGACATCGTACTGTTTGTAGAGATACTTAGCATCGACCTTACCTTCCTTACCCATTTCATCAATGGGAGGTTCAAGGTTCATTAACCGTGCCTTACGCATTTGACGTAAAAAGGCGATTTGTTTGTCTGCCGTATCAACGCCTTCTGGAAAGGATAAGCGACCCATAATGGCTAAAATAGCGTCAGATAAATCCTGCATATAATTAGCTGTATCGGATTGTGCGTTGTCGTACAGATCAATTAGAGAAAGTTCTGTCTCATAATCACCCATGCCATTTCCAGTATTGAGATATTCCGTGATTGGCACTAACTGAAAAGCGTGTGGTTTTGTTCCCACTTCTTCTAGCTTACCATCGTAATCAAATGTAATAATCTGGTTATCCGTATAGACCTCAACTGTTTTCTTGTTACGCTCAAACTGCGATTTATCATAGTAACGGACACCAACCAAACTATGATTTTCAAGCGTCATATCAAAAATCACAAACGTATATCTTGGGTCTAGTTGAACAACTCTTGTGCTATCATCTTGAGCTCGATACGTTAAATCATAAGCACGACCAGTCTTAGACAAATCCAGAACAAGGCTGCGGTTCAACTGATGAAAGTTATTTACCTTTTCAAGTTCAGATAATACTTCGCTGGTTTCTTTATCGTCATAATCAACACGAATGGGATTACCGACAAGATAACCTTGCTTAAATGTTGCTATAGCTTTACCGAAATTATGAATCGCACGACTATCAGCCATATCTTCCTCACGGCGACGCTTCAGCACACTGATTTCATGGTTATTGCCCTCTGCATAATCATAAAGCTCTTGAATCCGTGGTTGCTGCACATGGAGATGATGCTCGATGTACTCACGCAATAACTTGTAATCATCCGCAAATAATTGTTCCACACTTTCAGCACGATAGCGCATTCTAGCTTCACGATGAAAGCGGAATTCCAACTGCTTGCTTCGTCCTGTACTGTCCGTGAATGTTTCTATATAACTCATCTAATACCTTTCTAGTAGCCTGCTTGACTGAAAATAGTGAATTGATTCCCACGTTTCTCGACTTTTCGCATATCTTCTGATAAAGCGTATCTCGTAGCATCAATCGCATGATTATCTTTATCTTCTAGTCGAGCTTTAGGATTGCCATCTCTATCGACTTGATAGTCGATATTTTCAAATTCTCTAGCAATGTTCGGCGTACGATTTGGATCGATACAAATAAAATCCAAATCATCAAGCCAGCGTTCCCCGAACTCCACCGAGTCTGGCCCTTTCTTGACGCCTTTAATACGCTTAATATCATATTCATTTCTTAATTCAGCAATCGATTTAGGTTCAGCACTATCGGCAAAGATATCATCATTCGAATAATGTCTATCCTTTAACCAAGTTGACAACTGCCGATTACTGATTTTTTGGCCATAAAGTTCATCAATGGCATAAATACCATTCTTCTTTTTGTCGTAATGCCAACGCACAAAAGCTAACGGATCCGTTGCATAACCAAAGTCAACTGCATTTCGAATATTATCAAACGACTGTATGAGCTCGTCATCTATCGTTTCAAAACGCAGATTATCAAACGGTACAATTCCTGAACCAATAGCTTCACCAAGATATTCCCAACGATAACGACGCTCAGAACGCTCTCTTGTGGCCTCTGCTTCTTCAATAAACTCCTTAGCAATAAAAGGGTTATCTTTATAAGTAGAAGCATGTACAAACGTATTAACAGGCTGAAATTGCGTTTCATATTTTTTGTTAACCCACGATTGTTTTCGTTTTGGTGGGTTATAGGTATAAAAGAATTTATAAAAAAGACCGTCGCCAAGCTCCCCACGTAAAAGGGAGTTGGTGATAGTCTTAACCTCATCTTCGGTTTTAAATTCTGCAAGTTCTTCAATCCACCCAATGGCAAAAGGGAAACGACTGTCTTTTAAAGATTTGATACGTTCCGGATTCTGTGCACCACGGAATACGATGTAGTTTCCTCTAGGAAGATATGTGATTCGTAAGGGCGATTTATTAAATTTGAATTCGTGCATCAATTGCAACTCGCCGATGGCCCATTTTAATTGTTCATAAACCGATTGCTCAAGCGTATTATCTGTCTTACGTATACAAACTGCATTAACAGGAAACTGCTTTATTAAAAACGCAATTAAAATGGCCACGTCTGAAGACTTACCAGAACCACGACCACCTTTGCAAGCAATGTGTAAAATACGTTTATTCAACGTCGCTCTTGCAACTGGATAAAAACTTGGTTTGATTTTATCCTTCATCCTCAATCGGGATGTCCCAGATGATTTCTGTAACATTATTTGTTGTGACATCTTGTTTATCCACCCACATTCCATAGCGTTTTCCTAAAAGCTCCGCAGCCGCTTTTCTCGTTGCGACATTAGGTTTTACATCCACGACAATCTGCTCGAAATCTCCGCTATTCTTTAGGATAGGTTCCGTCACCTCTCCACGCATTGCAGAGGTCAAAAATTCAAGTATTTCTGTCTGATTAGCAATTTTTTCAGATTTTAATTTATCCAGGCGTTCGTCTATATAAGACTTAATTCCGACATTTTCCAACAGCTCAGAAGAACGTGCTTTAGAATACTTCTCACTATATCCAGCTTTTAAGGCCGATTGATAAGCATTACCAGAAATGATGTACTCATCGGCAAATCGTCTCTGTCTTTCATTCAATTTTCCATCACCTCCTTTTCAAAAAATGGTTCGCGTCTCCTATGTCTATTAAGTCATGTCAATAGTATCGTCTCGCAATCCCTTAAGACCCGCCCAAAGGCATTTGACTTTGGGCGGTTATGCTTTTAGCCTACGTTCTACTTGTCATTTTTCAACAAATAGAGTAGAATAAGGATTAATATGATGTTTTCCATGCGCTCACCTCCTTTCACCCAGCCAACATCACGCTTGCGTGATAGGCTAGTGGTGGAAGAGGTAGCATGGAAAAGCCACCAAATTACTGTGGCTAAAAGCGTAAGAGTTTAACTTTTGCGCTTTTTTTAGTTTCTAAATAAAGGCGCGTGACAAAAAGAAAAGCCACACGAGTGTGTGACTTGTTATGGAAGTAGCAGGAATCCAACCTGCATGCCCTCCCACTTTCAGGTCAGACATTAGCACATACTTCCAAACGCTGAGATTACACGTTTAATCAATTGTCTTTCGTGACCTTATGGTTTAATCACTTATCCACTTAGATTCCTCCAAGTAACAATCATGCACGGTTGGTTAGACCAACCACTTCTTACGTCACAAACTACTAAGCCGTTTTTCAATTATCAAAATCCCCGCTAAAGGACTAAGTTGCTTTACTCTTCGACTTTGCTATTATCCTTGCGAGACTCTAGCAGGTAGCCTAGCTACCGAAGTACACTTTCGTTTGCGACGGGCAATGACTTTCGCTTTTACAATATCCCAATTTATCACATAGCATTGTGTTTGATGTATCGCAGACGTGCATTGCCTTGCGTTTCATTTCCTTTTGAGAAACAAAATGCGCAACGCCTACTTATTATCTTCGTGTTGGCAACACTCCGACTTATCAATTATCAACAGGTTATCCACCTGCCAAACCTTGATATGCTATCCGCTCTTAGCGCGACCCTCGAACTGTGATAGCTTATTCCTCCGACGTATTCGTCTCACATACTACTGACGTAGTTCCTCACCGATTGGCTCTGGTAATGATGCTTTGACTTCATACGCTGACACCTACAAGATGTCACTAAGATTGTATTGCTTAGATTGACCATTGCTGGCGCTTCGATTGATACATCAGAATCAAAGCTTTCCTATGTCGCCATAGATTATCTGTGCTAAGCCACTAACGAGTTCACCGACAATTAAAGTTGTTCCTTTTTTATAAAAAGGCTTTTCACAATAGGTTTGGTTCTTCTCGTTATTTTTTTGATAATACTATAATATCACTTTAAAACGGTAAAAGTATCCGCCTTTGCTCCGCTGTTTTTCCGCTAATTATCCGTTATAAACACAAATCGAACCCTCTCGATAAGCTTCCGCAAATGCCAGTAAAGCATTGTCCACCATATTATAGTATTGACTTTTCTCATAACCAATCTCAGCGCAAATATCATAATCTTTCTTGGGCAAAGTTCTCAAGTATTTATCAATCAAAATGCGCCGATGCATTGGGCTAAACACCCCATTCACTGCCATCTCAATAGCAGCCAACTCGCTCTCAGCATCCACACGATTGATAGCCAGACGCTCAACAGGCTTGCTAGGCTCACCGTGGGCTTGTCTAGGCTCAAATGAATAAACAGCGGTCACTTTCTGTTCACCCACATCTTGGGCTACTCGACGCCAGCGTGGATACTCTCTTAATTTACGTTTGGCATTAGCTTTAGTTTTGACAATATCAAGCTCTGGAAAAAACGACATGCAGACCCTCCGTGTGGTATAATAATATCTAAGCTTTTAACACGGAGACTGTCAGCAATGACGGTCTTTTTTTATCAGTCGTATTTAGGCAAAGGCTTTTTGATAATGTTTGAAATATCAAACGCCATTGCACGACGTTGCCTTTGTGGAATTGGTTTCTTTTTGGGAGTTGAAATGGGGAGTCTGGGCACTGCCGTCCTTTTCTCTTTAGGGCTCCTAATCCCATACTTATTGTTTAATTTAGAGACATACGAACTTGAAACACCACATTGATTAGCAATCTCATTTTGTGTTAGTTCTGTCTCACGTAGCAATCTAATAACATTATCTCTTGTTCCTATATCCATATTACAAGTCCTCCAAACTATACCAAGTTCCGTCTGGATATAAATCTTCAGCTTCTGCCTTTGTCATCTGCAAAGCGTTGTCTGCTTCTGTTGACAAATCCTCTAATTTAATTTCTTGCTGGTAGTCGCCAAACTCACCTTTAGCAATATAAGCAATGCTATTACTAAACTGCGAATCGACGACCACGATACCTAATTGTTCGGTCATGTGTTACTCCTCCAACAAATGCTTGTCTTCGTAGATGTTGCCAATGACTTCACCTCCAAAGTAAATGATGTCATTAAGATTAAGCTCTCCATTGTTAAATTGTACCTCCCAGAATGCAAGTATCTTATTGTAGGAAACTTTTCCAACGTCCCCGTTAAAGAGTTGTATAAGGTCACCCTCGAAAACTTCTGTACCATTCCCGTCTAAAAATCCTGTGGATTGCATGAGGATAAAATCGCTTGCTGGCACTTCATCAAAAGCAATTTCGTCATAACTTAGCAATAAAGTCTCGTCTTTGAAAGGATAGACATCGTAATACATCACTTCGCCTTCTTCTGTCCAAGCCCTAAATTTTGGTATCATCAGCCACCTCCATCGTTATTAGTCCAAATGATAAACCAAGCAAAATTGTTTCGTCTGTTTCGAAAGTTATCCCAAATTTTGCCATGGTAATATAGAAAATCAATATCAATCCAGCTGTTTTTCCAAAGTTCCACCGCATCATTTACTCCTTATTAGTAATCGTAACTGGAATAATACTCTCTGGCATATACTCAACTTCATAGCGGTATTTATTAACTTTCGTGCCTTCCGTGACGTCCTCAACGACATACATATTCCACTCTGTCATGTTAATCAGATGCTTTTTGTATTTGCCTTTTGCCACTTCTGCAATCACAACTAACTTACGCTTGCTTGAAGTATCAACAGAAATCAGACCTGTTACTGTAAATTCAACTTTATCTGTCCGTGTGTTGATAACGGTAACTCTACGTCTAACATTGAAGTTATCTGCTTCTTTACTGATATTCTCTGACACTTTACTTGCTTCACGACCACACGCTGCTAACGCAATGATAGCTAAAATTAAACTAACTAATGCTAATAATTTATTTTTCATTTTCTACCTCTGTTCATAATGACTATAGCTATGATAAAAACGACGCCCAAGATAACTTCTGCTGTATTACTGTCCATCATCCATCTCCGTTTCATCAGATTCAATTTTTTCTAGTTCATGAACAAGATTGACATAAGCCTCATAATTCTTACCAGATACCTCGCGGTCTTTGTAAGCTTTCTCAATCAATTCTTGACCCGTTCCATAAAAACAGCCAACACGCCACATTTTGTTAGATTTTGTATAAGTAAACCATCTAAAACTAGACCATGTATTTTTAAAGACAATGTAATCTGATGTTTGAGATACCTCTGCGTTGCCGGATACCCGTGCGTTGCCGGATACCCGTGCGTCGCCGGATACCTGTGCGTTGCCGGATACCTGTGCGTTGCCGGATACCCGTGCGTTGCCGAATACCCGTGCGTTGCCGGATACCTGTGCGTCGCCGGATACCTGTGCGTTGCCGCATACCTCTGCGTCGCCGGATACCTGTGCGTTGCCGGATACCTGTGCGTTGCCGGATACCTCTGCGTCGCCGGATACCCGTGCGTTGCCGGATACCCGTGCGTTGCCGCATACCTCTGCGTCGCCGGATACCTGTGCGTCGCCGGATACCCATGCGTTGCCGGATACCTGTGCGTTGCCGCATACCTCTGCGTTGCCGAATACCTCTGCGTTGCCGGATACCCATGCGTTGCCGAATACCTCTGCGTTGCCGGATACCTCTGCGTTGCCGAATACCCGTGCGTTGCCGGATACCCATGCGTTGCCGCACTGGGATAGATTTGCTGCTTTTTCCACATATCCTCCCAAATCGCCAGCATGGACGATGTCGAAACTAATAAGAGCTTTAATTCTAAAAAGTTTTATCCCCAACACTTCAATCGTGTCATCTCTCAGCAATTCAAATTTTTTAGTCGCTTCCTGTTTATTCATCTCAATTACCTCTCTCCAAAATATACTTCGGCGCTTTATCACCGACTTGCAAAAACTGGCTCTCGTCATCGTCAATCAAGAACCGCCCATAGCCAATGACATCTATATAATCGTCACCGACTGCTTTGATATACCCTGCTGCACCAAAATCATCAGGCAATTTCACCACACGCTCGGAAAGGCGCTTATTTTGCTCTCTAAGCGTTTTGTTTTCGTGTGTGATAAATAATACCAACATGACACTTAAAACGCTACAGACGGTTAAAATGAGGTAAATTAGAGGCTTTAAATCAAACAGCTTATGTCTTCGTCTCATTTGATATTCCTCGCACTGGCAATTTTAGACCAATTTTCGGTATTGACTTCTAAATTCGTCAACTTATCAAACATAATGCGACGACCGTCAACGATTGCAATGTAATCATTGACATTTTCAAATAGCACTTCGCCGTGTGGCTCAGCTGGCATCGGCTTACGCCTTCTTGATTTGACGATTTTAGGTGGCAGTCCATTATTTTGGTCGATACGCACCAATTCACTCATTTTCCATCTCCTCAATCAACCAATCCAGATTTTTGCGCGCTTTTTTTAAATCTTCTAAACCGTTCTTTTTCTGAAAGCGCAAGACGTACTTCATCATATTACCCCAGTAGAATCCTTTGACACCTTCCAAACTACCAATAAATTGTTTAACCACTTCGATAGCTTCTAAACCGTCTTTACCTTGATAATGCTTGGGATTGTTTATATTATCTGCCATTCAAATCACCATCTTTCACAAATACACCATCAATCATTTTGCCTTTTCTATCCTTGATTTCATCATAGGCAATTTGCAAGCAATCATCCGCACTTGTTCCGTTATGAATCGCTAATGCATGAATCTGCCCATGGAGTAACAGCAATTCTGGCCGAATAAATGGCAACTGAGTCTCATCATGAAAGACATGATTGTAAAGTTTCTGAGCTATTTCGCCAAGACCATGAGCCAGCAGCAACAACTCCAATTCTTGCGGACTAGCTTCAATCTGAGCGCCATTTTTAATTTGCTGTTCCAACCCAATCAGCACAACCTGCATATCCCCAAGCGCATCATAGAGCAAATCGGTCTTGCCTTTAGCAATCCCCTCAAACAATTCGCCTGTCTCTTCCATCAATTTCTCAAATTGCTTCACAGGGTTAGCTTCGTGTAGATTTCGGTCAATAAACCACTGTTCAACTTTTTCTTCCAGCACTGTTTTGTTAGTCATTATTTTTTACCTCCGTTTTTTCAATCTCTACTTCGATTCGATACTTTCCTTTGATACCACTCAAACCGCCGTACTCAAAAGATAAACGCTGGATAATCTTATAATTATCATCTTTCCATAAACCACCTTCTGTGTATCCGTCAATCAAAGCCTTAACTGTAGGATAAAAATTTGGTGGATCTAAGTGTCTTTTAGTCGGACTAAACACTGTTACAACCACTTGGCAAGGACAGCTTTCAGAAAAGCTATTCTTGTCCTCTGGTCGTACATCAGCTTTAGCTAGATATTTTAATTGCTTGGTAATCTTCGCTTGCTTGTGAAAGTGTAGGCGGTCGTTTGAGTTAATCATCTGCTTTAGTTGCTTTGTGTTAGATAAGATATACTCAAATTTCATAGTCTAGAACGGCAAATCATCATCTGAGATATCCATCGGATTTGAATTCCCAAACGGTGACTGATAGCTGTTTGAGTTGTTTCCATTTTGGAAATTGTTGCCTTGATTTTGTTGATTACGACTTTCCAGCAAGGTTACTCTATCAGCTACAACCTCAGTCACATATCGACGCTGACCGTCTTTCTCGTAGCTCCTTACCTGGATACGTCCAGTAAGACCAATGAGCGACCCTTTGCCACAATATTCAGCAATGATGTCAGCCGTACCACGCCAAGCCTGAAAGTTGATAAAGTCAGCCTCACGTTCTCCGTTTTGGTTCTTGAAATTGCGATTGACGGCAAGAGTGCCCTGTAATGCTGAGACATTGCTAGGGGTCTTGCGTAGGTCAGGAGCTGCTGTCAGTCTTCCAACCAGCACAACATTGTTAATCATTCTTTTTTATCCTTTCTAGCCTCACGCTCGCCTAATAGAAAGCCTAGACAAAGCCATAAGAAAGTCCAACCTGCTAGTAAAATCAGTTCAACAATCATCATTTTTCTTCTCCTCCTGGATTTTTCCACCAATCAAGCAAGTCAGCCTGATAGTCATTTAGATATTTTTCAAACTCCTGAAATTGGAGGATAGCCAACCTCAGACGATGCATATCCTCGTTACCTCTGGAGCAAAAGCCACTAACCCTGAATACCGGCACAATGCTATCAACAATACTTGTTTTAAGGTTATCGATATCGACCACTCTCTCCAACTGGTACCCCAAATCAAGGATAAACTCATCACCCAAATCATGGATAACTTGCAGCCGTTGACCGTCTGAGTAGATAGCCACGCTATCTGAAATTTGTCTAATTTTCATACTTACCACCCACACAATTCATTGAGTTCAGCTTGTGTCAGAGGCTCTATGCGTTGGTAACCACTGACTTGATAATTTTTCTTAAAATCAAAACCAAGCTGACTTAATCCAGCCTTGAAACGGTCTTTTTCAGCCGTATCTGTAAAATAAACTTCCAAAGTCATTTTTTGAGCGTATCTCTTAGGCTCATTTTCAGCCCCTGTGAGCGTTTCTTGATCAGGGTGGGATATTTGCCCATCATCCAAAATATCGCCTGTTTCTGGCTCAAAATTTGGGGTTTCCGTTGATTTCTGAGCTTGTTCTTCTTCCTTAGCTCGTTGCTCTGCCAAAAGTCGCTCACGTTCCGCCTCAGCTTGTCTCAATTTTTGCTTTTCTAGCTCAAAAGCATAATCAGATTTAATCTGCCCTAGAACTTCTACTAGAGTCATGTCTTTTAACATCCGGATGTAAGGCTGGTCAGTCATACCATACTCAGCACATTGTCCTGAGATTGCTGCTTTTGCCTTTTCATACTCCTGCTGCTTTTGGTATTCAAAGGTGACCATGTCCTCAAGAGATTTCATAGTGACTTTTTTGAGGGTCACACCGTCAGCCATGAAATCAGATGCTTTGATGTACTCAAGAGCCTTTTCATCAAAGATACGAGGGTCAAGCATATACTCAGCTGACTTGTTTGCAAGATAGCTTTTGACAGTATCTAGCCTTAATACTTTCTGATATTCTTCAAATTCTTTGACATCTTTTGCGATTTTATCAATGACTTTTTCCATTGGTTCACTTGTGTCCTTGATGTACTTGTCAAATTCATCAGCAGACTGTGATAGTTCACGCTTAATCTTGATACGTTCATCTGAGATTTGTTTTTTGAGTTTGCGTAAACCAGCCAAAACTTGCTTATCATCTTTGATTGTTGAGGCTGTGACGGTATAATTTTCATACTTAGCTACAACCTCGGCAATACCCTGTTCAAACTTCTCACGGTCAATGATTTCAACTTGAGCCTGTGTTACCTTTACTTGTAATTCTTGCATATTGTTCTCCTAGTATTCTAGTTCACCGTCAAGCAATTCTCCCTGTACTGGTTCCTCAACTGGGTCAGGGACTTCATCAGCTGGATAGCTTGTATCCACTTTTTCAGCTTGTTTCTGAGACTGTCCTTGTTTCATCTGCTCAATCTGTGCCATCTTGCGGGCTCTGACTTCTTCCTGAGTTTCTTGAGGTGTGACATTCTTGATACGGTCAAATGTTTCTCCGCCGTCATCTTCCGTGTACATGTTGCCCAAGTCCTCAGGGAATGCCTCTCGCAGAGCGTTAACTAGGGCCGTCTTTCTAATCATGGTAGCTGGCATTGAGTTCCATGTACTCTGTTTCTTGTTGTATTCCTCAAGAGACACCTGAATTTCTACGGGAACCTTGAAATTTTTACGGTAGACCCTAGCCCAGCCGCCTACCAAGGTGTCACCAGGTAACACGAGAGCCCCTTTACGCTCGTGCCTTACACCCTCTTTATCAACTGCTACCACACCTGCCTCAAAGCCCTCATAGTTAGGATTTTGAGCAGCACGCTTGAGAAATGCCTCTTTAGACACAATCAAACTGAACTCTGTGCCACCGTTACGATTTTTGTAGGCTACAATGTAGACCTCGTTAGCTAGAGGATTCAGATTGCGCCCTTTGATAAGTGTTAGAGCTTGCCCTACTTGCTTTTCAGACAGTAAATTTTGTGGGTCAAAAAACCTTTTGATATCTTGTGGTGTCCAAACGCTGGTATCAATGGTAATATCACGCTTAGTCTGTGTAGATAATTGATTGTTTGTCATCTTCTTCCTCTTTTCGTATTCTTCATATTCCAATTTTCACGTTTTAAGCGTCTATTTTCATTTGTGAGTGAGATAATCTTGTCTTGCTGTTCGTTGATAATCTCTTCTAGTTCATAACAAAGCTCTAGGTATCGTTTACGCCAGTAGGCATTATCGTCATAACATTTCCTGTTCATAAACGACCTCAAAAGACATAGTCACCTTCAAACGTTGCCTCGTGCATGAGATTCTCGCTGCAACAGTCGAAGCACATTTCTTCTTTCTCCGAGCTTTCAAAGCGATGTCCGCAATCACGGCAGTAATATAGTCTTGTCATGCGTATTTCCTTCCTAGCTGTCTGATAAGGCGGATATAGCTCATTCTATTTGCCAGACCTGCATCAAGTAGCTTTTCTTTTTCTGTTGTCGTGGCACGTTGCCAGACAAGCGTTTCACGTTGTTTTAGTCTCATTGCTTTCCCCTCGTTTTTTAAACATCAAATCTTTAGCTTCTTCAGAGGTCAATCCTGTTCCAAAGGCATATAGATTTATCGGATTTAGTATTGGCTTAACACCGTTAATCATGTTCCCTTGTTTCGTATATTCCAAAAAACGGTTAAACGTTTCCTGCGTTACAGTCCTACCAAATTGTTTTTTGACAATCCTTTGATAATTCTCAAAAAGCTGTTGGGTCATCTGAGTAGTCCTCCGTTAACTCAACTTTTAGCTCGTCAAGTGTCGGCGCTTTGTAGTCTGGATTAGACCATTCAGGAACGTTGCTTTTCGGAGTAGTCAGCACATGCTTATTGGATTTGCGCTGTTCAAATGCTACTAGGTGATTTTCAACTGCTTTAACAGTCATTAAATTTAGACGCTTCCAGTTTCGTAAAATACTGTTGATATATCCTGAACTGACCTTGTTATGTTTCACCGCCTCTTTAAGTGCTAAATTCATTACCTCAGCACTGATACCATCTTCTTGATACCATTTAGAGAAATCCTCAATCTCAAACGGCGACATCAAACGACCAGTCTCACTCTCATAATTCTCAAAAAAATTTCTCAACGAAAAGCTGTCTGATGCTGTTGCTGAATTAGTTATATCAGTCTTAGTAATATCAGTCTTAGTTCCCTGTAAATTTTCCAGTTCTTGACCTGTACTTTTTACAGTTCCGTGCTGTAAATTTTCCAGTTCTTGACCTGTACTTTTTACAGTTCCGTTGATATACAAGCGATTGGGCTTATTAACCCCCTGTCTTACCTCATAAAGTAAGGCAAAATCTTTTAATTCCTTCTTACCTTTGATGATTGTTTTTTCACTAAAAGAAAGTTTTGTCATGAACTGCTCATTGGTAAAATACTGATAGAGTCTGCCATCATCGTCATACCATCTATTTTTGACAGATAGGCTCAAACGGTCAAACAGCAGCATATACATCACTTTGGCATTTACTGATAAGTTTTTAAAAGCATCATCGAATAGCCATTTAGGCATTTTATAAAATTGGTGTCTTTCCACTTCGTCTCTATACATGGTCACCTCGCAGTTATAAACGTAATATACTGTTCTTCTAAACGGTCGATGTACTCAGCTAATTCTTGACCCCTATCGTAGATAATGGGATCATCAGCTCTTTGCATCATGTAATTTAGACTTGAGCGCATACGTTTAGACTCTCTTAAAAATTCAGCACTTGTTTGTTCTGCCATTCTCTACCTCCCTTGCATTTGGATAACAGCACCATATCTTGATAGATATTCTGGCGTTTCTACTGTATCTTTACTGTCTTCTACTGTCTCTTCTATGTCGATTTTGCTCGGTATCTTGGCAATCTGATACATCAGCCACAATGTGACGATAAACACGACAGTGAGCCAAAATAAGCTTAAGTTGAGTTCCTCAATCATTTAGTTAATTCCTCCAAACGTTTATCGTAACTTTCTAAAAATAGATTTTTAAAATTGGTATAGAACTCCCGCGCTAATTTTATGTCATAGTGTGCCAACTCATTGTTTTTCGTCACACCAAAAACACGCAACGTCAGCAGTCGTAAAGCATTGTGAATGTCATAGTCTGACACCTTGTGATAGTCAATATCACCAGTAATGTCATTCACCCTCGGCGTCTCCGTAAAAACAAACCGCCTAGGATCTAACGCCCTACTAATGTCCAGTTTTTCAATCACGTCAGGATACTTCTCATTGATTGGTTTAATATCCCTACTTTCATCAATCCTAACAGGGTGAAAGGCGTTAGCGATATCAACCCTCACCCTCTTTTTCGCCATACGTTCTTTCAGTAATTGGTCTAGTTCTTCTTCAGTCAATGTGTATGTTTTAGTCATGTGTTACTCCTTTGATTTTGAGCACACAAAAAGCGCACTCTTTGTTTTGTGTGTTTGACAAATAAGAGTACGCTTTATATAATAAAAACGTGCTCGTATTTGTTATGAATATGGGTGCGTCGGATATCGTATAACCTAAACTTTGGCGAGGGAAGGTTATGCGATTTTTTTATTTACCTAAACTGTCTGAGAATTCTTCTACAGCTTTAACAACTAAATCAACTCTTGTCATATCTGCTTTTATAGCAGTATTATTGATAAGTTCAAGCTCCTTAGCTGTCAATCGGAATTCTATACGTTTATCACGCTTTTCATCAGACTTTATAGGTCGCCCCATTTTTGCTGACATGCTACTTCGTGAAATACCAAATAGCAAGACCTAATAAGACTAAGCCAATAATCCCTTGGACTTTCTCTTTGAGATTAGTCTTTTCAATGGTAATCTCTGCATGTTTAAACTTTTTGTGATAAAGCACTTTATCGTTTTCCATTGCATTTTACCCTTACTTCTGCTAGAATGTAACTAAACAGTAGTTGGAGCTTTCGCTCCACTACTTTAGAACTTAATGGTTATCTTTATGATAAAGAGGTTGATTGTGACGGTTACCTCTTTTATCCTAGATAGCCATTTTTTCATTTGTTTAGCCATTCTTGGTAAGTCCTTTCTGTTGGATTTGGTCAATTCCTTAACCATGATTTTATTATACTTTATTCCGTGCAATAAGTCAATAGTTTTGCACGTATTTTTTTGTTTTTTCTCGATTGCCGTTTCTGCTATAATAACAATTGGCACTAACGACACCGCCATAGATTGGAGGTGAGAACCATGTGCGAAATAATTTTCACAACCATCATCGCACCATTATTGGTCGGCATCATCTTGTTGCTAGTCCAAAAGTGGCTAGACAACGATGATTAGTGCTTTCTAGTGAGAACTAGAAAAAAGCCCCTACACTGTTTGGACGACACGTAGGGGCTTTTTATTGGCACTAAATGTGCGAAATAATTTTCACTTCCCCCAAATTATACTACGAAAAAACCGAATTTTCAAGAAAAAAATACACTTTATCCGTATTAAAACGAATTTTCTTCCAACGCACCCATATTCAATTGTCAAAGGACTATCAAAACACCGCTAGGTCAACACTTTCACCAAGGCTACCAACAAATCAAACGTCTTCGCCTTGTCATACACATCATCAAACTCACGAGCCAATCGCCGATTTTCGTCACGTAAAAAGGCATTTTCTTCAATCAGTTTTTGCATCGATAACATTGCCGAAAACCTCTCCTCTAATACGCTCATGCATGCGATTAAACCGTGCTGCCTTTACTTCCCATGGCTCCCACTCTTGGACAACCACCACTGGTTCCTGTTTAAATAATTTGCTAAACAGTTTTTTCATGCTAATTTCCTCCAATCATTTTTAAAAAAATCTTTGACGGCATCTCGTGGAATAAAATCAATGGCATCGCTGTTTTCTTTGTAAACAACAGGCATGCCTTTACTGATGTAATAATCTAACTTTGTTTGTCCTATACCCAACCATGTTTTTGCTTGAGATTGGCTCAGTCTAGGACCATATTGACCATCAACATCTAATATCTCTAATTTTTCAGCAAAGACTGCCGTTGCCACATCTTCCAATTTTTCATGTAGAAATTCTTCGAAATTCATGGTATAATCCTCTTGAATGTTTTAGTATGAGTCCGACCCCAATCGGACTTTTTTTTTTGCGTTCTCCTGTCGTGATATAATAAAGCTACCAATATGGAAAGGAGGGATGATTATGGCCAAATCTAAAAGTTCTTGCAAACCATCATCGCCTGTTAGAAAAGCTGGCAAAACTCTAGCTACTAGCTCTTCTAAGTCAGCTAAATCTAAAGCAAGTAAAACTTTAAATAACCACAAATCTACTAAACATTGAATAATGTTAGATTGTCGTTCAAAACTTGGTGCAAGATAAGAGAAAAACGTTCAACCAATTCCTCGTCTTGCTCCTTATATCCTGCTTCGTGCATAATGGCATGTGTTAATTCATGGATTAGCACCTGCCTTTTCTTTTGATCGGATAATGATTTTCGTATATAAATGATTTGTTGTTCATAGTCACATAATCCCCACAAATTTCTATCATCATCTGCGTCTTTAAAGTATTCTGTAACTATTACTGTATAGACCATACCAGCTACTTTAATACTGTTCATCTCTCCCCCTTTCAGCTATGCGATGTCATTTACAGACCGAATTTCATTTTGTAATATTTTTCGTGTTTAGCTAATAAGCTCAAGCGAAGTCTGACTATTTTTGCGCTGAATTTCTAACTTAATGTTGGTAGATGGTTCCCAAGCTCCCCAATAATCAAATCCAGCCGCAAAGACGGGTCTTCAAGATATTTTGATAATGTCGTTAAAGTAATTATCAATTCCGACCAAGAAAAACAGAATACTTTAACATTGATTTCAATTATCATCCAGGAAATATAACCGGTTTTTGTTTAGTTACTGATAGTTCTGAGATTACATTGAAAAAATGGTTGATAACAGTAACGTTATTAAAAGTTGAATTTCCTGCATTTGCATCCTTTCTTACCCTCACAGTACCAGTTCCTTAGTTGTCCGTTGCACTTCTTTCACAACGACCTTTTCCAAGCCCTTGCTGACAAAGTAATCCGCCAAAGCGCGAACAGGCTTACCTGTCTCTTCTGATAACTTCTTTAATTTTGTATAGTTATCGTCGGATATTCCAATAGTTGCCATTTTTGTTTCTCCTTTCTAAAATTATTTCCTACTCCCCTCCCGTGATATAATAAACCTATCAACACAGAAAGGAGGGGAGGCATATGAACGACCAACTCATCAAAATTATTCTTGATGAATACGGCATTGATGACTCTGAGAATTTATCCAAAGCACTCGCCAAAGTCCTAGATGAATTTTCCAGAGATAGACGTGTTGCTGGCAACCTGTCCAAATCTATTGACGAACACGATAGACTTGCGGACAGAATGCGTGGGATTATTCGCTAATCTCATTTAGTTCCTGAGCGCTACTACGAAAGATTTCTATTTCACCATCATTTAGTGTCAAATCTTTTGTTAGTTGACGCTCTTTTTTATGGAGTATAAACTCGTATAGTCCATCTAATTTTTCCCACTCGTTCCGAGTTAAAGACTGTCTCAACTCGATGTATATTTCAATATGATTGCGTCCCATCTCATCTCCTTTCCATTAGTTTAAGTTTTCTATTGTTGTCAATAGAAAACTTTGATAAATGTAGTTTATCAACGAAAAAATTATTTTATTGCTTTAAATTACGTTTTAATTCGTATTTATTGCCTAAAAAAATATCATTCATGTTAACACGATAGTACTCTGCTAATTTTTGTAACAAATCTATGGGTATCCGAGTACTATCCTGTTCATACTTTAATAATGTTTGCTGATGAATATCCAAATCATCAGCAACTTCCTTTGCCGTCATGCTGTAATTCGTTCTCAGAGCTCTAAGTGTCAGTTTTGTCAAAAAATCACCCCCTTCCTGAACTATCAAACTAGAAAAGCCACCGCCAGAAATAGTAGATCCAAAGAATACCAACTAAAAACCAACAAACTGTGTTCCAAAACTTCTTTTTGTTCATTTGATTTCTTTATGAGATATGCTATAATAGTGGTCAGGAGGGGGTTCCCCCTTCCACTACTACTTCTTACTTGAAGAAGTGTTTAATTAACTCAACCGTGGCTGTAACAACTGTTGAGATAACTAGAGCTTTTGGTCCGTCTAGCCAAGGCTCTTTTTTTGTCTGATGCTTGCGTTTCCGCATATCTCATTTCCTCCTTCCTTAACTTTATGTATTTATTATACTACGATTTAATTCGTAAGTCAATAGTTTTTTTGATTTTTTTCGTATTTTTTACGATTTTTTTATTTACATTTACGATTTAAAACGGTACTATTATAGTAGAAAATACGGAGGAATAATTAAAATGGCTAGAGGAAGAGGTAAGTTAACTCCACAAGATAAAGAATATATGCGTATCATATCCTCAAACATTAATTCGTTATTGTCTGAAGCAGGGTTGAAGCAAGTTGATTTGTCTCGTGGTACTAATATCCCAGCAAGCACCTTAACAGGTTATGTCAAAGGAACATCATTACCAATACCTGGAAATGTTCAAAAAATAGCTGACTTCTTTCACGTTAGAAAGTCCGATATAGACCCCCGCTTTGCGTCTTCCACCCCCTCACAAGCCCCTAATGCGACCGTACAGGCCATTAACGACAAGGTGGTGCAATTACAACCAGAGCGCCAAGAAGTCGTCCTAGAGGTCGCCACAGAGCAACTGGAGGAGCAAGAAGCAGAGGTTGTCACCCTCAACGAACCGCTCTACGAATATAAGGTCTTTGAAAAACTATCCGCAGGAACAGGCTTCACCTACTTCAACGACGGCAACTATGACATTGTCTTTCACGACGAAAAAATGGATCACGACTTCGCCTCATGGGTCTTTGGGGACTCCATGGAGCCAACCTACCTCAACGGTGAAGTCGTCCTCATCAAGCAAACAGGCTTCGACTATGATGGCGCCATCTATGCCGTGGATTGGGACGGTCAAACCTATATCAAGAAAGTCTATCGCGAACAAGACGGCTTGCGCCTAGTATCCCTAAACCAAAAATACGCCGACAAATTCGCCCCGTTCACCGAAGACCCTCGCATCATCGGCAAAATCGTCGGCCACTTCCAACCCATGGAGATGTAAGAGGCAAAACAACCCTATCATAAAATATTATTTATTTGAAAAATAAAAACCATCGCCTTATTAGCGATGGTGATTGAAGAATTTTTAAATTTGTTATAAAAAATACTCAAAAGAGTTGACAAGTGAACGCTATTGTTTTATTATAATGTCATGATTAAGACTTAGCAACGCTTGCCCATGCAGCGTACCAGTGCTAAGTCGTTTTTTTGTTATTTAGGAGATTTTTATGAAAAAGGGTAAAACTATCAATGAACAATTGGAGAAACTAAGCGGGCGAAAATTAGAGATTCCAGATTATGATAGAGCCTACAAAACACTACAAAATGTTAACTACTACACATTAACTGGCTTCCTATTTCCTTTTAAAAATAAACAATTAGATTGTTATAATCCAGGAACATCATTTGATTTAGCTATAGATCGCTACTATTTTGATAGTGAAGTAAGAACCATTCTACTAGGACTTGTTTCAGAGGCTGAAGAAATGTTAAAAACACGAATAGCATATAATATTGCAATCCATCACAAAGACGATCCTCTGATATACACCGATGTTAATTACTGGTCCTCTTCACAAGAGCATCGACGCTTCATGATAGATTTTCAAAAAAGCATTGCTAATAACAGCGAGGTACTTTTTGTTAGACACCATATCAATCAATACCGTGGACAATTTCCAATCTGGGTTGCTGTCAATCTTATGACACTTGGAAATTTAAAATATCTTTACAAAAATATTCCTAGTCGAGATCGAAAGAATGTCAGTAAAGACCTTAATTTATCTCCTAAAACCTTGGACAGTTGGATCGATAGCCTCCGGGTACTTAGGAATAAACTGGCTCATAATATGAGATTATACGGTGAAACATTTATTAACACTCCAAAATGGGAGAAACATCATACGAATCGCTATCAGACTAATAAACTATATATCAATATTATCTTACTTAGTTATATTTTAAAAGATAGTCCCGTTTTGGAAAGCCATTTACTTAGGTTGGCAGAAACAATTGACAAATACCGTACTGTTATTGAACTTTCTGATTTGGGATTTCCATCTAACTGGAAGGAAAATCTACATTTACCAAATCTAAAAACAGAAAATCATAATAGACAGATTAATAGTAACAATGTTTCAAGCATTCCTAGAAATAAGTCGTCTAGGTTAAGATTCAAGACAAAAAATAGATAAAAACACCAACACTCTCTGTTGATTGATTACAAGGGCAAAGTGCACTAAACATCCTCAGAATCGCTCTCTCAGCATACAAAAAAAGCTAGCACCGTGATAGGGTAGCTTATAACTCATTTTCCAACTCCTTTTTACAAACAAAAACCCCACACTCTCGGCCGGCAAGCTTGAGTGTGGGGAATAATTGAAGAATGATAATAAAGACAGGCATCAAAAAGCCCTCTTTATTATGCCTATTTTATCAAGAAATGAGGTGAATTGCAAATGGCATATTTCCGAAAACGTGCTAACGGCTGGGAGTATCGGATTAGCTATAAAGTTGGCAATGGTAAATATAAACAAGTATCTAAATCTGGATTTAAAACAAAGTCATTAGCTCAACTAGCTGCCAACAAAGCTGAACTCGAATTGGCTAAAGGATTCTCCGTTGATAAAGAAATAACGCTTTGTGATTATTTTAAAAAATGGTATAAAATTCATAAAAAGCCTCGTATTTCTATTGGTACATCTAAGCATTACGAAACTGCTCAAAAGGCGATAGCAAAATATTTCAAAGAAACTAAAATAATCAATCTTAAACCGTCTGAATATCAGGCTATTATAAATGAAATGGGTACTCACTATCAAAAATCTACTCTAAAACTCATTCATACTAAACTAAAAACTTGTCTAAAATATGCTGTTGCAGATGGCATAATAGCTGTAAATCCAGCTGAACTCATTACCATCACCTCAACAAAAGAAACGACAAACCCAAAAGAAAAGTTTTTAGAAATTAAGGAATATCAAAAACTAATCGAAGAGACCAAAACAGAACCATTTAAATATCGAAATCTTCAACTGTATTTATTAGCTGTCACTGGTATGCGTTATGGCGAATCACTAGGTTTAACTTGGGATGACATTGATTTCAAAAACGGTATAATAGATATTAATAAAACTTGGAATACTTATACTAATAATGGATTTGCTCCAACAAAAAATAAACAATCAATAAGAAAAATTCCGATTGATAATGATACAATAAAGTTATTGGTACAATATAAACAACTAACGGACAATGATCGCTTGTTTACAAGTTCAGCTAGTGCTTATTTAAATAAGCGTATCAAACATATTGTCGGACGCTCTGTACATATTCATTCGCTAAGACATACCTATGTTAGTTACCTGCTTCATAATGGTATAGAGGTTATCACAATCTCTAAATTAATAGGTCATAAAGATGTGACAATAACACTAAATACATACTCACATCTGCTACAAGAAAAAGAAGACACTGACTATCAAAAAATAAAAAAATTATTCAATTTTGGGGCAGATTTGGGGCGAAACCTCTAAAAACCCTTATAAGAAAGGCTTTATATGATTACAAAAGAATTTGATACTATCGCTGCTATCTCGACACCACTCGGTGAGGGAGCCATCGGTATTGTCCGCCTATCCGGTAGCCAAGCTATCACAGTCGCTCAAAGAGTATTTAAGGGCAAGGATTTAAGTGCCGTTGCTAGCCACACGATTAACTACGGTCATATTGTTGACAACAATGAGGTTATCGACGAGGTAATGGTCAGCGTCATGCGCGAGCCCAAAACCTTCACACGCGAAAATGTGGTCGAAATCAACACTCATGGAGGGATTGCAGTCACCAATGAAATCCTTCAACTATTGATTCGCTCTGGGGCGCGTATAGCAGAGCCTGGGGAGTTTACCAAGCGGGCTTTCTTAAATGGACGTGTTGACTTAACGCAGGCTGAAGCGGTTATGGATTTGATTCGCGCCAAGACCGATAAGGCCATGGCCGTGGCTATCCGACAGCTAGATGGCTCCTTAAAGACTCTGATTGATAACACTCGTCAAGAAATCCTAAACACCCTAGCACAGGTCGAAGTCAATATTGATTACCCAGAGTACGATGATGTTGAGGAAATGACAACAGCGCTGATGCGTGAAAAAACCAAGGATTTCCAAACACTCTTAGAGCACCTCTTGCAGACAGCCAAACGGGGAAAAATCCTTCGTGAGGGCCTATCAACTGCTATCATCGGTCGCCCCAATGTCGGCAAGTCCAGTTTATTGAACAATCTGCTAAGAGAAGAAAAGGCCATTGTTACCGATATTGAAGGGACAACCCGTGATGTCATCGAAGAATACGTCAATATCAAGGGTGTTCCCTTAAAATTGATTGATACTGCTGGCATCCGTGATACGGATGATATTGTCGAGCAAATCGGTGTGGAACGCTCTAAAAAAGCACTCAGCGAAGCAGACCTTGTTCTGTTGGTGCTTAATGCTTCTGAACTGCTAACAGAACAAGACCGAACGCTTCTTGACATCAGTCAAAACAGCAACCGCATCGTCTTGCTGAACAAAAGCGACTTGACAGAGCAGATTGAGCGCGAACAACTTCCAGAAGATGTCATCAGTATTTCTGTCTTAACCAATGATAACATTGATCAAATCGAAGATCGAATTAACCAACTCTTTTTTGACAACGCTGGACTCATTGAAAAAGACGCTACCTATCTCTCCAATGCTCGCCATATTTCCTTGATTGAGCAGGCTCTTGAAAGCCTCAAAGCTGTCAACCAAGGGCTAGAACTCGGTATGCCAGTCGATCTCCTTCAAATTGATATGACCAGAGCTTGGGAAATTCTCGGTGAAATAACCGGAGATGCTGCACCAGACGAGCTTATCACCCAACTCTTCAGCCAGTTCTGCCTCGGAAAATAAACGTGGGATAGTCAATGAATAAATGATAGGATGATGACGGTTTACAAATCAATTTTGACCTACATTTGAAGGTTACCTTTCATAAAAATCTCTTTTGCTTAATGATAAATATCGTGTCTGTCTGCTTCTTACCTAGTAAAAACAAATACACTGAGATATCTCAGTGTATTTGTTTTATAGCTCAATAGGCGTAACCCTAGCTCCTGAAGTTTCCACAATACTAAATGTTTTTTCTTTCAAATTAGTATCAAGTTGTGCTTTAACGTCATCACTCTCATTACTCCAGATAATTCTCATTTGATTGTCATCTATCATCTTAACAGAAAACGCTCCATCAAAAGCGAGACTAGTATTGCGGAATTTTAAGAGTTTGAAGAGAGATTGAACAATAGGTCGCTCAACATCACGTTCAATTTCTTCTAAGGTATAATAATGACGATTGATATTACGCCCTTCTTTAGTTGATTCAAGAAGTTCAATATCATTTTCACCAGCTAAAAGACCAACATAGTAAATCTGCGGAATCCCTGGTGCAAAACATTGAAGGACACGCGCCAAAAGGTATGATTGATCGTCGTTGCCCAAAGCTGAATAATAAGTACAATTAATCTGGTAAATATCCAAATTATTGTATGCTTCAGTACTGTAAATCTTCTTGACATTAGCACCGTTAGCATATAGAGCTTCACGAGTTTCCTCTATCTCGGTATCACTCAACAAATCTTTCACATCTACTACACCAATACCATCATGAGTATCCAATGTCGTAAACTGCTTACGTGGGCAAATTTCCATCCAATGAACCAGACGATTAACTTTACCACTATAAAGGGCATGAAGGACTAACATCGGCAATGCAAAATCATAAACATAATAATTTTGCTCAGCGATTTTTTGCTGAATGGTGTAATGCTCATGAATTTCCGGAAGAATCTCAATGTTTTGAGGAGCAAGTAGCTGACGCGGAAAATGCAACATCTCCCAAATATCAGGCTCTACAAAGAAACAATTGGTTCCGATTTTTTTGTTAGCATAGGCAAAAGCATCCAAACGAATGATCGAAGCACCATGTTTTGCTAGTTCTTCCAAGTTATCCTTGATAAATTGACGAGTCACTTCAGTCGTGACATCTAAATCAATTTGCTCCTCATCAAAAGTACACCAAACTTTCTCTTCTGTCCCATCCGCAAATGTAGCAATGCGGTACGGTGCTCGCGGTTTACGTTTATAAATTAAGTCCACATCTTCTGCTGTAGGCTCTCCATTTGGCCAAAAATCCTTATAACGAATAAAGAGGGCTGCATACTCTGAATCATCCTTTTTCTCTAGAAAATCTAAAAAATAGGGTGATTGAGCTGAAATATGATTAATCATAAAATCAAACATAAGATAATAATCAGCACTAAGTGCCTCAATATCTTCCCAATTTCCAAAAACAGGATCGACCTTAGTGTAATCCATTGGTGCAAATCCTCGATCACCAGACGATGGAAAAAATGGTAAAATATGCACTCCCCCGACTGTTCCTTTTAGAGGACCTTCAAGAACTTTTTTCAAGTCTTTTAAATCTTTGCCTAGACTATCTGAATAAGTAATTAGCATGGCTTGATTTTTTATTTTCATATTATTTCTCTCTTATTATAATAAATGGTTTATGTCATATATGACATCAATAGAGATGAGTTCGATTTTTAACAGTTTAAATGTTCCTTTCTCAGCGTCAAATTAGCAATACTAGGTCATCATAATTGCTTTATCCATCGCTACTATCTCTATTGTTCTAAGATTTTATTTTACAGATCCGCTTGTCATTCCCGAAATAATATTCTTTTGGAAAATGAGATAGACCATTAAAATAGGAATAATACCAACCACATATGAAGCAAAAGATGGTCCATAATCACTAAAATATTGTCCTTGATAATTGTATTGGAATAAAGGCATGGTCCAAAGGCTATTATTACGATTTAATACCAAAAGTGGTAATAAAAAGTCATTCCAGATCCAAAGTGCATTGATGATTAAGACAGTGGCATGCATTGGCTTCATGAGTGGAAAAATGATTTTCCAGTACATCGTGAGCTTACTAGCGCCATCAATCGCAGCAGCTTCGTCCATTTCTGTAGGCACAATTGTTTTAATGTAACCGACATAAAGAAAAAGGGTTTGAGGAATAGCGTATGTTAAATACAAAATGGTCAGTCCAGGTAAATTGGTCATCCCCAAGTCTCCCATCAATTTTGACATTGGTAACATAATCACTTGAAAAGGAACGAACATACCAATAATGAGAAGAGAGTACATAATCGCAAAGATTTTCTTGCGTTCCATGTGCCGAGCAATCGAAAATGCAGCCATAGGGATTACTAAAATGATTAAGAGGACACTAACTACTGTTAGAAAGGTTGAATTTAAAAAGTAGGTACTGACACCGTCTGTAAACAGACGCTCATAATTGGAAAGCGTCCATTCCTCAGGTAAGGCAAAGAAATTACCTGTAATCTCTTTGGTCGTTTTAAACGAAGAAATGAGGGTCACAGCTAAGGGAATCAACATCAAGAGAATTCCTGAAATAAGGACGATATAAGCTAAGATATGATTCTGTTTCTTGATTTTCATGTGATTCTCCTTATACTTCAAATTTGCGTGACATCGTAATTTGCACTATTGAGATGAGGGTAATGATAACAAAGAGTACCACTGCTACTGCGTTGGCATAGCCAAATTGATTGTTATTGAAAGCGTTTTTAAAAACCATCAATCCTAACGTCTCTGTCTTACCATCTGGGCCACCTTTAGTAAGTGAATAGATTAAGTCAAAGGCTGTCAGACCTGATTTCATCGCCATGATAAAAACCATGCTGATAGAAGGCAAGAGGAAGGGCAATTCTATCAAAAAAAATTGTTGGCGTGGTGTTGCTCCATCAATCTGAGCAGCCTCTTTAATATCTTCTGGGATTGATTGAAAACCAGCAAGAAAAATCACAACTGGCATTGCTAAACCTTGCCAAAGAGCTACAAACAAAACAGACCAAAAAACAGTTTTTTCACCAAACAGTAGATTGGAGCTTAACCAGTCTAATCCTAACATTTCCCCAATTTGTGGTAAACCATAGTTAAATAACTGACTAAAAATCAGACCGATAGTGACAGTAGATAAGACTGCTGGAAAAAAATACAGGGTTCTAAAAAAACCAACGGCACGAATTTTACGATTGAGTAAACTCGCCAACCAAATACCTATCGCAATTTCCCCAATAACAAGGCCAATTGTAAACAAAATTGTAAAGGCCAAGCTATGATAAAAGGCAGGATCATGGAAAACAGCAACATAGTTTTCAAATCCAATAAAATTATAGGAACGTGTTAAACCTGTCCAGTCAGTTAATGAATAGATGATACCATTAACCATTGGATAAAAGAAAAACACTAACTGTAACATAATGGGGATTCCCACGAAAATATAAGCCCAATATTTGTTGATAAAGCTTGTTTTGTTCATACTCCTTGCTTCCTCCTATCAGTAGGATACAAACTGATAAAAATATCTACGTATCATAGAAGAGCTCAATAGCAACATCATCTTTCTTTGCCCTAAAATGCCACTTCATCTTCCATCTACTATGAGAAAGAGGCTTGACCAAAATCCTAGCCTCTTTCTTCATCTACCCACACTATTTCTTCATTGTATCGAAAAATTTATTCAAATCTGTCGCATATTTTGCTAAATCTTTACTCTTAATATAACTAACATTGTCATTCCAGAAATCTTCTTCTGAATCCCAATCTGCATGTAACCAGATAGCTTGCTGATCAGTGAAGGCAAGCGATGCAACATTGGCAATTTGTTCAAATTTCCCTTCTGTTTCAACGCCTTTAACAGAAGTTGGAGAACCATCTACATCATAGTATTTTTGCATCGTCTTAGCTGAGCTCAAATAGTTAACAAAATCCTTAGAAGCTTCCAGTTCTTTAGAATCTTTTGAAATGGATACTGCCATATCGGCTGCCCCAACTGTCATTGGTTTACTATCAGCTGCTAGACCAGGCATTGCAAACATCCCAACTTCAAAATCTGGATTTTGTTGGAGAATAACTGGTAGCGCCCATGAACCATTAGCCATCATCAATCCGTCTCCCTTAGCAAATGCAGCAACTGTATCAGCATATAGGGAGCCTTCCGCATTCTTTTGACCATTACCAACCATCAAGTTGAGGTATTGCCCAACAGTTTTAGTCAAGGCATCATTGGCTGAGATACTTCCTTTATCACTATAACGGAGGTAGTCTTCAACCGTTTGGCGATTTCCACCAGCCGCTTGAATCCAAGCCAGCTGAGCATAGCCATTAACTGTCCAAGGATCTCCTAGTGCCTCTGCAAATGGCGTTTGACCATTATCTTTTATTTTATCGACAACAGCCTTAAAGTCATCCAAAGTCTTTGGAACGTCCAAACCTAACTTCTTAAAAGCTGTTTTATTATAATAAACACCTGAAACGTTTGTTGTTAATGGGATATTGTAAATCTTACCATCCACAGCATAGCTTTCAGCAGCACCATCATTTAATTTATCAAGAATAGCTGTTTCTTTTGTCAAGTCAACAAATTGTCCATCCTTAGCCCAGCCTTTGAAATCGGCATTTTGGGGATAAATATTTATCACATCAGGTACTTCTCCATTTGCAATACGCGTTTTTAAAACAGTCCCCGCGTCTGGTACACTGGTTAGCTTAACCTCAACCTTGTTTTGCGACTTATTATAATCATCAACAATCTCCTGTAGTGTTGTCTGCATTTCTTGTTTTTGAGAAAAGAATTCAACCTCTGCTTTGCCACTGGATTGGGAATTACCACAAGCAACAAGAAAACTGGTCAAAGCAAAAAGTGATGTCGCTTTAAGGAATGTATTAACTTTCATAAAATCCTCCTAAATTTTATTAAAAATATATTGTACACTAAAATAATCTTTTTGAACATGAGGCATGGTTAAGCCGATATTCATCAATTCATCGCCATAGAAATGTTCGTTCAGTTGACTACAATGGTATTTTGCTTCTGGATCCATACCTTTGAGACGCACCGTGATAAGAGGAGCTTCTGCTTGTGCCAATATTTTCACATATGTAAAAACCGCCTGGGTTCGTTCTTTATTCACATAGTTATAAGCATGGAAATTATTAGTTTTTTGCAATCGATAGAAATCACCAAACTGAATCGTCTCCCGTATCGTCTTGTAAAGTGCTACTTGCTCTTTGACTTGAGTCATTTCATTATCTGATAAATTGGTCAAATCAAGCTCATAGCCAAGATTTCCTAGCATAGCAACATTACCACGTGTCATGAGCGGGGTTATGCGTCCCACTTGGTGATTTGGCACTGCAGATACATGCGAACCTATAGCAATACTTGGATAAATCAAGCTCGTTCCTTCTTGAATAGACAAACGTCCAATAGCATCTGTATTATCACTCGCCCAAGCCTGAGGCATGTAGTACATCAATCCTAAGTCATTACGACCACCCCCACCGGCACAAGATTCAAAGAGTACCTTTGGAAAACGTGCTACTAACGTTTCCAAAATGCGATAAAGTCCTAAGATATAGCGATGATAAAATTCATGACGTTCGTGGTTAGCTAAATCTTCAGGAATATTTGTAATATTACGGTTCATATCCCATTTAACATAGTTAATAGGTGCTGATTCTAATATCTTGCTAACAGCTTCAATAATATAATCACAAACTTCTTCCTTAGCCAGATTAAGCACTAGTTGCTCACGGCTATAAACATGATCACGTTTGGTAGCTTTTATCGCCCAATCAGGATGTTCCCTATAGAGATTACTATCAACAGAAATCATTTCTGGCTCAAACCAAAGGCCAAACGACATCCCTAAATCATTAATCGATTTAGCCAACCCTAGCAATCCATTCGGCAATTTTTTGTCATTAACAATCCAATCCCCCAAAGAAGACTCGTCGTCATTTCGATGGCCGAACCATCCATCGTCAAGAACGAACAATTCAATTCCAACTTGTTGAGCTGTCTTAGCCAATTTCAGAATCGTTTCTTCTGTGAAGTCAAAATAGGTAGCTTCCCAGTTATTGATTAAAATCGGACGGATTTTTTGAGAAAAATACCCACGACAAATGTGATGTCTAATAAACTCCTGACTATCCTGAGTCATTCCTGTTAACCCCTTATCAGTGTAAGTTAGCAGGGCTTCTGGAGTTTGAAACGTCTGACCCGCTTCTAAATACCATGAAAAAGCAGAGTCGTTAATGCCCATCCCAAAACGAGTTGTCTCAAGAGCTGTAGTTTCCGCAAAAGCTGTAAAATTCCCACTATAAACTAAGTGAGCAGCATAAACCTCTCCTGCATCTTCTGTCACCTGAGGATCCGTTAAGGCGATAAAAGGCGTCCTGGAATGACTAGAAGCTCCTCGAATACTACCAATAGAATATTGTCCTTTGGGAAGCGGGGTCACAGTCCACTCTTTTTCATGAGCATATCGTCCTGTTAGCGTATGGATATGAAAATGGTTATGTGGAAAATCAAGTGTGAAACTATAAGCTTTTTCAAGTTTACTAGCTTTCTGACCAGCTGTAATACGAGCTGATCTAGCCAAGTAATTTTGGGCTTCAAAAACAACATAGGTTAAAGTAACTGTGGTACCTGTAATCTGATCATATAAATCCAATTCAAGTGTTTCGGCTTCTTCCTTGTTTCCACTACTACTTGGAAGACCTTCTAAAGGGTTTTTACCTGGAAATAGTCGATGTGCTTTATACTTTAGATCTAATGATGTTCCCTCTTCGTTTCGTAAATCTAAAGCAGCAGTCCGGAAATCTCCTAGTCCATTACTACTATACTCTAACGGTAAAGTGTCCAAGGAAAAAGTTCGATTTCCTGAAATAGGACTCGGAGAAAAAGCTCTATCCAAATAGACAATCTTATTACCAGAGCTGAAGTGCTTAATTTTTTTACCAAAGTAACGATGAACAACTTGATGATTATCAAGAACTTGGATTACATAGGAAAACTCACGTGTTTTTAAGTGAAAAACACCTTCTTTTTCATGATACTCAATCACTATTTTTCTCCTTGTCAATCATTTATACTTATATCCTAACAAATATATGCGCTTTCTTAAATGGTGTTTTGTCTTTAAGATATGGTATAATGTTTCCTAAGGAGAAATTACTATGAATATCCTCAACGCTTATCGTGAAATGGAAAGTCATCATTTCGATCTCAAAGTTGATCATTGTGGGTCTGAAGTTTGTGATAAAGATTACGCCTTTGGTCCCGCTATACGCGACAATTATGTTCTGCATTTTATCATCAACGGTAAAGGTCGATTTACGATTGACGGTGTCACACACCACTTAGCAAAAGGAGACCTCTTTTTGCTTCCCAAGGATAAATTAACCTTCTATCAAGCAGATCACCATGACCCTTGGTCCTATATCTGGGTTGGTTTTAGCGGATCTCGTGTCGAAGAAATTCTTCGTCAGTCACTACTAGACCGACAAGCTTTCTTACATTCTCACCTGCAATCCGCCATTTTAGATAATATGTTAACTATCACAAAGCTGTCTCGTTTAAAGTTAACAACAGCAACTGAGTTACTCCTAATCGGAGAATTACACCAATTATTGGCTAATCTACTTGAAGAATTTCCAGCTAAAGAATCCTCTGAACCCCAAAAACTAGCTAAGATATATGTTCATCAAGCTATAAAAATGATTCATAGCCAATACAATACCCCCTTAAAAGTAAGTGAAATTGCAGATAAGCTAGCTCTAAGTCGATCCTACCTCTACAAAATTTTCAAACAAGAGACTGGCTATTCGATTAAAGATTACATGCTAAGCATCAAAATGAATCGGAGTTGCCAACTCCTGCTTCATCCAAATCTCAGCATTGCGGAAGTTGCTTATTCCATTGGCTATCAAGACCCTCTCAATTTCAGTGGCACTTTCAAAAATTTTTTTCATATGACGCCAACCGATTATCGAAAATCCCAATTAGATAAGATTAACCCTTAGGCAAAATCATTCATCAAATCTAGTTAATCCTACCAGTAATTCATCAGCTAAAACTCGATACAGATATTTTAGAAGGTAATAGGTCATCTGTTGTTAAAGACATCAAAAGAAGCTAACAAAATCGTTGCGAAATTCAAAATTTACTGTTTAAGACGCTATAAATTGATAAAAAGTGCCTTCCCCAAAATAGGGAAGGCACTTTTTAGATTATTTTCATAATAGGACACGGTTATCAATGTCATACAGCAGTGTTTTTCTATCATTCCACTGCTGAGCCTGTGAGCTTGGCTGCATCAGAAATATATGTTTGGTAGGTATTGTCCTTTTTCATTTTGGCAATAACCTTGTTAATGGTTTTTTGTAATTCTTGACTTCCCTTACCTTTTGGCATTGCGACTGCTTTGGCATCGCCTTCTCCCACTTTCAAAGCGACTTTAGCGATGGCGAGGTCACTATTTTGTGCCACGTAGCCTTCTGCGACTGGTTTTTCCAAATCAACCGCATCCACAACGCCTGTTTTCAATTCGTTAATCGCTTCTCCCATCGCAGTCAGAGGAACAATTTGGGAATCTTTTAATTGCTCTTTAGCAAGTCCTTCTTCAATAGAGCCTTTTTGAACAGCGACTTTTTTGCCCGAAAATTGGTTCAATTCTTGGTATTTATTAACATCGTCTTTACGGACTAAAATAGCATTTTCAGTGGTGTAGTAGGCATCAGAGAAATCATAGGCATTTTGACGTTCTTTTGTCACAGAAAGCCCAGAAATGGCAATATCAGCCTTGCCTGTTTTTAAGCTGGCAAGCACATTATCAAAGCTCATGGTGGAGACTTCTAACTTAACTCCCAATTCATCCGCAATGTCTTGTGCTAGAGAGATGTCGGCACCGACAACCTTATCTTTGCCATCAACCAATGTTTTAAACTCAAACGGTGGGTAATCAGGACTGACGGCAACGACTAATTTGCCTTCTTTTTTGATGCCTTTTTGTAGATCAGACGACTCTGAAGAGCCACAAGCAGTTAGTGCTAAGGCTGATACAAAAAGAGTGACACCCAAAGCCATGTTTTTAAGATTCATATCTAATCATCCTCATTTCTATTGATAAGGATATTATACAACTTCATTGGATTTTGTCAACTTATTTTGTATCTTTATTCATTTTTGTGCAAAAATTTGGATAATTCCTTTAAGCCATGTTCTAAAGTGGCTTTATCGCTACAATACCCCAACCGAACATACCCTTCCAAATCAAAGCGGCTACCAGGTACCAACAACACACCTGTTTCTGCTAATAATTGTTTGCAAAAATCCTCGATAGGTTGCTTCTGATGAAGTTTGACAAAAGAGGTTGACGTTTTTGCCGGTAACACCGCCTCTGCTAAGGGTTCCTGCGCCAGCCATTTCTCCAAAATCGCTAAATTTTGATGGACAATATGCTGATTGCGCTTTAAAATGACCTCGCGATGTTTTAAGGCATAGCTGGCCAGATAGTCATCAAAGACACCCGCTGAAATCATTGTATAATCGCGATAATCCCGCAACTTATCCGTGATATCCAAATGACTGGCAACCCAACCAACACGTAGTCCTGGCAGAGAAAATGCCTTCGATAAGCTATTTATGGAAATCCCTTTATCGTAAAGGTCCACGATGGCAGGAATCGTGCTAGAATCGTCAAACGAGCGATACACTTCATCAACCAAGACATAGGCACCAGCGGCAGCAGCAATGGCAACTACTTCTTTTAAAAAGGTCTCATCCATCACTGTCCCAAAAGGATTGTTGGCATTGTTTAAGCAAATCATCTTGGTATTTGGACGAATCAATCCTTTAAGTTCTTCTATATCCGGTAACCAACCCAAATCTTCTCTAGCAGTCCAATAATCAACTTCGGCGCCTAGTGACCTTGGAATATCATAGAGCTGCTGATAGGTCGGATACAAGGAAATAACATGATCACAAGGGTCTATCAAGGCATATAAAGCAAGAAGGTTGGCTCCCGTCGCACCATTGGTCTGCAACACCTGCTCAGGCTGGACATGCTGGTACAGCTTAGCAACTTCTGCTTTAAACTCTGGTGACCCTTCAATCCAACCGTAATCCAGTGGTTTTTGGATAAACTCTGCCATCACAGTTGCAACCGAATCACCTGTCAGAGCGACCAACTCTTCTAAACTCAAGGCTGAAATCGAGACACCTGCGATATCATAGATGGCTTGCTTCTCGTGGGTATTCAACCATTCTTCAACGCCAAAACGTGGTAACTTCACCTAATTTTCTCCTTATCCTACTCAATAACGTCCACTCAGTCTCGTGATAGGAGTCTGCGGATGATACTTTTTTGTTGCTATCATGATACCATATTTTAACTCATTGTGGCATTTCTCATTTTCAGTAACTGATTTTGTGCTGGACATTCAAAAAGAGCTGGAAAAACCAGCTCTCTTGCTTCATTAAAAGGCTAATCTTAGCTATGCCAAATGTCTGCATTATACTGCTCAATCGTCCGGTCTGAAGAGAAGAAACCGGCTTTAGCAATGTTATGAACCACCTTACGATTCCACTCATTACGATCTTCATAGTCAAGAAGCATCTGTTCTTTGATTTGGATGTATTCAACCAAGTCAATCAAGGTCATGAACCAATCTTTGTTCAATAACTCGTGATAGAGACGTTCTAAGCGCTCTGGATTACCGATAGCTCGCAACTCGTCTGACACAATAAAATCAACGGCACGTCTGATGCTCTCATCGCCTTCATAATAATTCCGAGACACATATCCACCTCTTGCATAAAGGTCAATAATCGTGTCAGAATCCTTACCGAAGGTGTAGATATTATCCTGTCCAGCTAATTCTGCGATTTCGACATTGGCACCGTCCATCGTTCCCAGTGTCAAGGCACCATTAAGCATGAATTTCATGTTTCCGGTTCCAGATGCTTCCTTGGAAGCTAGGGAGATTTGTTCTGAAATATCGGTTGCCGGAATCAAATGTTCTGCGACAGTCACATTGTAATTTTCCACCAAGTGAACATTGAGATATGGGCTGACCTCTGGATCATTGTTGATTAACTCTGACAAGCTCAAAATGAGATGGATAACATCCTGAGCAATGATGTAGGCAGGCGCTGCTTTTCCACCAAAAATAACCGTCAATTTGCGTTTCGGTAACTTACCTGCTTTGATTTCCAAATATTTATGAATCACATAGAGGGCATTCATTTGTTGACGTTTATATTCATGGAAACGTTTGACTTGTGTATCAATGATGGAATTCTCATCCAAGTCAATGCCCTTATTGGCTTTCAAGTAACGTTTTAGCGCTAGCTTATTATGGTATTTAATCTCATCTAATCGACGATGTACGTCTTCATCATCAGCAAAGACTAAGAGTTTTTCCAACTTGGTCGCATCAGTTAAATAGTCATCTCCAATAAGTTCTTTCAAGTAAGCTGCCAACTCCTGGTTAGCAAACTCTAACCAGCGACGGAAGGTAATACCATTGGTCTTATTGTTGAATTTATCTGGGTAAAGCTCATAAAAGCCTTTTAGTTCACTGTTTTTTAGGATTTCAGTGTGGAGGGCAGCTACGCCATTCACACTGGTTGCGAAATGAATATCCATGTGTGCCATGTGTACGCGACCGGATTCATCAATAATGTGAAGGTCAATGTTAGGCACATCTTGGGCAATCATCTCATCCAGTTTTTCAATGATGGTAACCAGATGTGGAACCACTTCATTGAGGTAGTCTAACGGCCATTTTTCAAGAGCTTCCGCTAAAATGGTATGATTGGTATAACCAACCATTTGCTTCACAATAGCCACAGACTCCTCAAAGCTTAAGCCATGTTTTTCCGTTAAGAGACGAATCAGCTCAGGAATGACCATAGATGGGTGAGTGTCATTGATTTGAACGTAAGCATAATCTGGCAAATCATGAAGATTAGACCCTCTAGCAATCGCTTCATCAATCAATAGCTGCGCGGCATTGGATACCATGAAATACTGCTGGTAGATACGGAGCAATTCGCCAGCCCTATCTGAATCATCTGGGTAAAGGAAGAGGGTAAGATTTTCCTGGATTTTCGTCTTATCAAAGGTAATGCCCTCTTCAATCAGGTCAGCATTTAAGCCGTCAATATCAAAGAGATTGAGAGAGTTTTTAGTGTCTCGTTTGTAACCTAGGATGTCAAGACGATCAAGACGTGATCGAAGCGTAAAGTCTTTGAACGGAACATCGTAGTGAATATCCGTTGGCACAAGCCATGACTCATCTTCAATCCAATCATTCGGCTCAGCTGCTTGCTGGTTATCCTTAAAGACTTGTTTGAAAAGACCAAAGTGATAATTGAGACCAATACCCTCACCGTTAATGCCCAAGGTTGACATGGAATCGATGAAGCAGGAAGCCAAACGACCTAGTCCTCCGTTTCCTAAAGATGGTTCTGGCTCTAAATCTTCAATCTCACTCAGGTTTTTACCAACCGCTGCGAGGGCATTTTTGACCTCTTCATAGACGCCCATATTAATCAGGTTATTAGAGAGTAATTTCCCAATCAAAAATTCAGCTGAAATGTAGTAAACTTTGCGTTTGGACGTGTTTTTAGGCAGATCAGCAGCCATGTCTTTCACATAGTGAAGCAAGGATTTGTAAATGGCCTCATTGCTCATTGTCACTAAATCTTGTCCCTGATTTGCTAAATAAGATGTAAATGTTGTTGTCATGTTAGGTCTCCTCAATGGTTCAGGCGCCACTTCAGTTAAAGCACTATTAGTGCGCGCATAAAGTTCTGTAATAGCTGTTAAGAAATCTTTTTTGTCTTGGGTCAACTCTTCCTTGAGCATGCGCCACTGCCAGTTATTACCTAAGGTATTTGGCGTATTCATCCGAGCATGCTCGTCTTTATCTAAAAGATCCTGCATGGTAGCAATGGCAATACCACTCACACTGGCATAAAGGCTACGCAACATCGCTTCCGTGATTTTTTCGTCTGGTCCACGGTGGATATAGGCATTAAGAAAGGCTTGCTGCTCTTTATCAAGATTGTGATACCAACCATTCACCACTTCATTATCGTGCGTTCCAGTGTAGGCAACTGTATCTGCTGTGTAGTTATGGGGAATGTCAATGCTTTGTCCCTCAAGGTCATAGAAACCAAATTCCATGATTTTCATGCCAGGAAACGCCGTGTCTGCAAGTAGCTGTTCGGCCTTCTCATCAATATAGCCAAGATTTTCAGCGATGATAGGGAGTTCTCCCAACTCTTCTTTAACCCTCGCAAATAGCTGATAACCCGGTCCTTCTGACCAGTGACCATTGATAGCAGTATCATCTCCGCCAGGGATTTCCCAAAAGTCAGAGAAACCTTTGAAATGGTCGATGCGAAGTTTGTCATAACATTTAAAACTCTCTCTAATGCGGTAAACCCACCAAGCGTAGTTGGTTTTCTTATGCCAGTCCCAGTTATAGATAGGATTGCCCCATAGCTGACCATCTGCGCTAAATTCATCTGCTGGAACACCCGCAACCACCAATGGTTTACGATTCGCATCCAATTTGAAGAGTTCTGGCATCGTCCAAACCTCTACACTATCAGCAGAGACATAAATGGGCATATCTCCAATAATCTGGATGTTTCTATCATTGGCATAGCATTTGAGATCCAGCCACTGAGTATAGAAGAAATATTGGGCAACTTTGTAATACAAAATAGTATCAGCTAATTGTTCACGATAAGCGTTTAAAGCCTCCTCTTCTCTTTGAACAATAGCCTTGTCATCCCATTCTTGCAAAGCCTTATTGCCAAAGTGTTCTTTAATAGCCATGAAATCAGCAAAGTCATTGACCCAGCTATTTTCCTGCTCAAAGCTAGCTAAAAGGGCAGAAGCCTTTGGAGTTGCTAAAAATCCCTTAACAGCTTTCTCAAGAATAGGGCGACGTCGCTCATACAACAAGGCATAGTCAACACTTTCTAGATCACTACCAAACGATACTGACTGATAATCCTCTAAAGACAAATAGCCTTGTTCTTCCAAGAGCGAAAAATCAATAAAATGAGTGTTTCCTGCAACTGCAGAAAATGACTGATAAGGTGAGTCACCAAAGCTGGTTGTCGTCAGAGGTAAGATTTGCCAATAAGTTTGCTTCGTTTCAACAAGGAAATCCACAAAAGCATAAGCCTCTTTACCAAAGGTACCAATACCAAACGGCCCTGGTAATGAGGAAATATGCATGAGGATACCACTTTCACGTCTAGTCATTTGAATTCCTCTTCTTATTTGATTTTTTTGATATAGAAGTATCATAACGCAAACGCTTGCGTAAGTCAAATGTTTTCCTAAAAAAATTAGCATTTTTCTGCCTATTCCGTAAAAAACGCCTGATAATATCAGGCGTTGAGTTATTTTTTGCTAAAGTGGATATCACGGACAGATTCCCTCTCTTTCAAGGTAAAGGGAACAATAATTTGCTCACTTCTGACTTCATTTTTGGATTGGATAATGGTTAAGAGACGCTTGAAACTGCTCTCTCCTAAATGATCAACGTGAATATCAAAGGTGGTCAGATAGGGATGAATCAAGGTTGAAAAAATAGAATTATTGAAGGTAATAATGGAAATATCATCAGGAACCTTGATCTGATAGTACGATAGCAACTGCATCAAGCGAATAGTAATTCGGTCTGAAATGACCACCAAGGCTGTTGGTTTTGCATCTTCAATCTTTGTCATCAACTCATCCACGTTTTGAGCATCTGAAGGGTCAAATAGACACATGGGCTGATAGGGTAACTGCAACTGCATCATGGCTTTAACATACCCCATAAACCGCTCAGTAGCAACCTCCGAAGTCAAATCATCGCTGACAAAGTAAATATTGTCGTGCCCCTTGTCGTGGAGGTAATCAACCGCCATTTTCCCCATCAGTTGATTGTCGTTATTGATGTAGGTAATCTGCGTTTCCTGTCCTTCTGGTGCCCCAACAATCACAAAAGGGATATTGTTTTGCAACAAATAAGCTCTGATAGGGTCGTCTTGATTAGAATACAGGACAATAAAGCCATCCACACGCTTTTGTTGGTGCATGAGTCTCACCTGCTCTAACAAATCGTCTAAAGAAGTGCCTGTCGCGATAGAGACCGTGAAGTCATGGAGCTTAGCTTCATGAGTAATGGTTGAGAGAATACTCATAAAGAAAGGTTCACTCAAACGATCTGCTGTCGCTAGTGGTGGAAAAACAAGACCAACGTTATGGGTTAAACCACTAGCCAATATCTGCGCTGCCACATTAGGAACATAGCCTAGTTCCGCCATCGCTTTTCGTACTTTTTCCTTAGTTCTAGCGGAAATAGATTGGTTATCCCTCAAAACACGACTGACTGTTGATGGATTGACACCAGCTCTTTCAGCAACGTCCTTTATCGTAGCCATAACCACTCCTCCTTTTTTTACGTCTCTATTAATTTCTCTAGTTTACACCACTTAACAATCGTTTGCAATCCTAGTTGCCGTTTTTTCTAAGAGCAATATAAGCCTTTTTATCTCTTATATAGCATAATAAAAAAACGCTATGAGTGCAAGCGATCGCTCGATGTTTTCTTCTAGTGCTAACCCAAATACTTTTTCCTACACCTTTGCCAAGATTCAAACACGTTAAACTGTCAACCTATCATTAATTAAACCAAGAGCTCAAACCTCGTGATTAGTCCCAAAGAATGCCTTAACAAAAACTAGCAACAGCCCTTTTGAGAGGAACTTACGAATCAACTTCTTAAAAAAATATGGCCAATTTTGAACAAAAAGCTTGACTTTTTTTGCAAACGATTGCATAATAGATTCGTAAAGAATTTTCACTAGGAGGAAAACGCTATGAAATCATGGCAAAAATTAGTTATCGGTGGAGCAAGTATCGCCCTTGCCTCAAGTTTGTTGGTCGCATGCGGCTCTAAAGAAGCTAGCAAAACATCAGATACATCTGCTGATAAAACCTTGAAGCTCTGGGTTCCAACAGATTCTTCAAAAACATATGAACCAATCGTCAAAGCCTTTGAAAAGGAATCTGGCTATAAGGTTAAGATGATTGAGTCTGAACTAGCTAAAGCTCAAGAAAAAGTTAAAAAAGACCCTAGCAGTGCTGCCGATGTCTTTTCTTTGCCACATGACCAGTTAGGACAGCTCGTTGAATCTGGTGTTATCCAAGAATTACCTGAAGACCATGGAAAACTGGTTGCAGATACAGCAACATCACAAGCTGTAACAGCCGCTCAATACAAGGGCAAAACCTACGCCTATCCGTTTGGGATCGAGTCACAAGTCACTTACTACAACAAGACAAAACTTGATAGTGAAGACGTTAAATCCTATGAAACAATGACCAGCAAAGCTACTTTTGGCGCTAAATTTAAGCAGGTCAATGCCTATGTCACAGCACCATTATTCATGTCTGTTGGTGACACTCTCTTTGGTGAAACAGGCGAAGATCCTAAAGGCACAAACTGGGGTAACGAAGCCGGCGTTTCTGTGCTTAAATGGATTGCCGCACAAAAAGATAACAAAGGTTTTGTCAACCTTGATGACAACAATGTCATGTCCAAGTTTGGTGACGGATCAGTCGCTGCTTTCCAATCAGGACCATGGGATTATGAAACAGCAAGTAAGGCTGTCGGTAAAGAAAATCTAGGAGTTGCTGTCTATCCAACAGTTAACATCGGCGGACGCGATGTTCAACAAAAAGCCTTTCTCGGTGTTCGTCTCTACGCTGTCAACCAAGCACCTGCTAACGGAGACACAGACCGTATCTCCCAAAGCTATAAACTAGCTGCTAAACTCACAGATGCTGAGGCACAAGAAAAACAATTCAAAAACAACAACATTATCCCATCAAACAAGACCGTTCAAGAATCCGAAGCAGTCAAAAACAATGACTTAGCACAAGCTGTTATCACAATGGGATCATCAGCTGACTACACCGTTGTTATGCCAAAACTCAGCCAAATGACAGCCTTTTGGACTGAAAGTGCAGCCCTTCTCAGCGATACCTACAATGGTAAAATCAAAGAAGCTGACTACCTAAGCAAACTCAAACAATTTGATAAAGATTTAGCAGACGCTAAATAATCTTAATCATCACAATACAGTCAAACTATAGGAGGTGGAGATTGGCTCCAACATACGTGTTGAGAGAACACTCCACCTTTTATCTTTAGGGAATTCCTACTGGCTAAATGATCTAAAGACTGCACTTTGGTGATTTAGCCAGCAGAAATACCATGATTATAAAGGAGACAACCTATGACTAAGTCACTCTTTTATGAAGAAGTCAGCGTTCCACAAGCCCTTTCAAAAGGCGGATGGGACATCAAACTATCAACAGTCATTATGGGCTTTGCTAACCTTGCTAATAAACAGTTGATCAAAGGTAGCCTGTTTTTAGTGACTGAGATTGCTTTTATCATCGCTTTTGTCACGCAAGTTATACCTGCTTTGGGAAACTTGATTACCCTTGGTACTCAGGAACAAGGAACAACCACTAAAACGGTCAACGGCATCGATATCACTGTTGCCGTCGAAGGGCATAACTCAATGCTCATGCTAATCTTCGGACTAGCTTCTATCATCTTCTGCCTTGTTTTTGCTTATATCTACTGGTGCAATCTCAAAAGTGCTCGTAATCTCTACGTGATAAAACGCGATCACGCTCACATTCCAAGTTTCAAAGAGGATATCCAAACCCTCTCTAACGGTCGTTTTCACATGACCCTTATGGCAATTCCAATGATTGGGGTGTTACTCTTCACCATTTTGCCATTGATTTACATGATTTCCTTGGCTTTCACCAACTATGACCACAACCATCTGCCACCAAAATCCCTCTTTGATTGGGTAGGATTTGCCAATTTTGGCAATATTTTAAGTGGACGTATGGCGGGAACCTTCTTCCCTGTCTTGTCTTGGACCTTGATTTGGGCTGTTTTTGCCACTGTTACCAACTTCTTCTTTGGTATCTTGCTAGCCCTTCTCATCAACACTAAAGGCTTGAAATTCAAAAAATTCTGGCGGACCATTTTTGTGATTACCATGGCAGTACCACAATTCATCTCCTTGCTAATCATGAGAAACTTGCTCAACGATGAAGGTCCCCTCAACGTTCTCTTACAACAACTAGGACTCATTAAGCAAGGACTACCTTTCTTATCTGACCCTATTTGGGCTAAATTTTCCATCATCGTCGTCAATATGTGGGTTGGTATCCCAGTAACCATGCTAGTAGCAACAGGGATTATCATGAATTTACCACAGGAGCAAATCGAGGCTGCCGAAATCGATGGCGCAAGCAAGTTCCAAGTCTTTAAATCCATCACCTTCCCACAAATTTTAGTGATTATGACACCGACCTTGATCCAACAATTCATTGGTAACATCAACAACTTCAATGTCATCTATCTCTTGACTGGTGGTGGTCCTGTCAATTCAACCTTCTATCAGGCCGGCTCAACCGATCTTTTGGTTACCTGGCTCTACAAGTTGACCGTATCAGCAGCAGACTATAACTTAGCCTCTGTTATCGGTATCTTGATTTTTGTACTTTCAGCTGGATTTAGCTTACTCGCTTATACCAGAACAGCATCATATAAGGAAGGAGCTGCTAAATAATGAAAAACAAACGTCGCTTGCAATTAGGGTTTGTTTACACCCTGCTTATCGTTCTCTCCATTATCTGGCTCTTTCCCATTGTTTGGGTTATCTTAACCAGTTTGCGTGGCGAAGGGACTGCTTATGTGAACTACTTTGTTCCGAAGACCTGGACCTTGGACAACTACATCAATCTCTTTACAAATGACTCCTTCCCCTTTGGCAGATGGTTCATCAATACCTTGGTTGTTGCCACTGCTACTTGTATCATTTCAACCTTTATCACCGTAGCAATGGCCTATTCGCTAAGCCGTATCAAGTTTAAATTTCGTAATAGTTTCTTGAAATTAGCCTTGGTTCTAAACATGTTTCCTGGATTTATGAGCATGATTGCCATCTACTATATCTTAAAAGCGATTGGCCTGACACAATCCTTAACAGCACTGGTTCTGGTTTATTCATCCGGTGCTGCGCTTGGCTTTTACATCGCCAAAGGCTTCTTTGATACCATCCCTTACTCACTGGATGAATCTGCGATGATTGATGGGGCAACTCGGAAAGATATTTTCTTTAAGATTACCCTACCACTCTCAAAACCAATCATCGTTTACACAGCCTTAATGGCTTTCATCGCACCTTGGATGGACTTTATCTTTGCTCAAGTTATCCTCGGCGATGCCACTAGCAAATACACGGTTGCCATCGGACTCTTTTCAATGCTACAACCTGATACCATCAACCAATGGTTCATGTCCTTCACAGCTGGTTCCGTCCTTATTGCCATTCCAATTACCTTACTCTTCATGTTTATGCAAAAATACTATGTTGAAGGAATTACAGGAGGGTCGGTTAAATAAAGGCTAGGTAGCCAGCTCATCAACCATCATTCAAAACGAAATGCTATCTTGTTCTTTTAATATTATAAACCAAAAAACCTTAGAAAAGCGGCCGCATGGCTCTTCTAAGGTTTTACTATTGTCATAAATATCATTTGATTTTCATCGTTAATAATAGGGTAACCACTTCTTGGATAAAGAGAGGGGGATTTGACAAGACTAGAGATATTTGAGAGATGTTATTTGATGACCATTGTTATCAAAATTACGATCATCTAACCATGCTTTGAAACGCTGATTCTGTCTTGGCCATTCTTGGTCTGTAATAGCATACCAAGCGGTATCACGATTTCTTCCTTTATAAACCATAGCTTGCCTAAAAGTTCCTTCGTAAGTAAAGCCTAAACGCTCTGCTGCTCTTTTTGAAGGAGCATTTAAGGCATCACATTTCCACTCGTATCTGCGATAGTGCAGCACGTCAAAGACATAACACATCATGAGATATTGAGCCTCTGTGGCCCCCTTACTTCTCTGCAATGTTGGTCCATAAAATACCGAGCCCATTTCAACAACACGATTATTCCTATCCATACGCATCAATGCAAAAACACCTAGAGCTTTGTTGGTTTTTTGATCAACAATTGTTAAGTAGTAAGGATCTTTGGAATCACATAACGATTGAAAAAATTCTTGAAAACCTTGGTTATCTTCAAAACGTTCAAATGTCATATAGGTAAACTGCTCATCACCTGCCTCTTTAGTATAAAGCAGCAGAAGATCTTCAAAATGACTACGATTCACTTTTTCTACTCGAATCTCTCTCCCTTCAATCCTATCAATACTCGGACACGGTCCTGGAGAATGATTGTCTATAGTGACGCCAATCGGCTGACCAAGCTTATTATACATCATATCATCGTCTCCTTAACTATATCGCTTTTAATTCTAAGACCATATCTCGAATTTGGGCTGCCAACTCAAAATCAAGCAATTCTGCTGCTTCCTGCATTTGCTTTTGTAACTTCTTGATAGCTTCTTGACGTTCAGACTTGGTCATAGCACTGTAATCAAGCGTTTCTTCTGCAACATCCATATCCGATGCTTTTGAGATAGCAATTAAGTCACGAATATCTTTTTTAATGGTTTGTGGTACGATGCCATGTTTTTCATTATAAGCCATTTGAATCTCACGACGACGTGCGGTTTCATCTATGGCACGCTGCATTGATTCTGTCACCTTATCCGCATACATAATCACATGACCTTCTGAGTTACGGGCAGCACGGCCAATGGTCTGAATCAAACCACGCTCATTGCGTAGAAAACCTTCCTTATCCGCATCGAGAATCGCTACTAAACTCACTTCAGGCACATCAATCCCTTCACGAAGTAAGTTGATTCCAATAAGGACATCAAAAACACCTAAACGTAGGTCACGGATAATCTCTGTTCGCTCTAGGGTCTTGATATCCGAGTGCATGTACTTCACTTTGACACCCATTTCTTTGAGATAGTCTGTCAAATCTTCCGCCATTTTTTTGGTCAAAGTGGTGATGAAGGTGCGCTCACCTTTTTCAGACCGCTTAGTGATTTCCTCTAAAAGGTCATCCATCTGTCCCATGGTTGGGCGAATTTCCACCTCTGGATCCAAGAGCCCTGTCGGACGGATAATCTGTTCAATCACCGTATCCGTTTGCTCCATTTCATAATCTCCTGGGGTCGCAGAGACATAAACAATCTGGTGCACATGGCTTTCAAACTCTTCACGACGCAAAGGACGGTTGTCCAGAGCTGACGGTAGTCGAAAACCATAATCCACTAACATCTGCTTGCGGGAACGGTCACCATTATACATGCCCTTAATCTGACCCATAGTCATATGACTTTCATCAATCATAATCAGAAAGTCTTCTGGGAAGAAATCAAGAAGCGTATAAGGAGGCTCACCCTCACGACGACCATCCATGTGCCGCGAATAGTTTTCAACACCGTTAGTATAGCCCATCTCACGCAACATTTCGATATCATATTCGGTACGTTGCTTCAAGCGTTGTGCTTCTAAGAGTTTGCCTTCTGACTCAAACAGCTTTAATTGCTCTTTGAGCTCTGCTTGAATTTTAGCGATAGACTGCTCCATGTGTTCATCATTAGTAACAAAGTGTGTTGCGGGAAAAAGTACCAAGTGTTCGACATCGCCAAGGTTTTTTCCCGTTAAGCTCTCAATTTCTCGGATACGGTCAATTTCATCCCCAAAAAACTCAATCCGAAAAGCATGCTCGTCCCGTGATGCTGGAAAAATCTCGACCACATCACCCCGAACACGAAAACGTCCTCGTTGAAAATCAATATCATTACGCTCAAACTGAATATCTACCAGTTGATTTAACAGTTGGTCACGTGAGATTTCCTGCCCTGGACGAAGGCTCACTGCAGAATCAGCGTATTCTTTTGGCGAACCTAAACCATAAATACAAGACACCGATGCGACGACAATCACATCATTACGCTCTAATAAGGCTGACGTTGCTGAGTGTCTTAACTTATCAATCTCATCATTCACTGAACTATCTTTCTCGATGTAGGTATCAGAAGAAGGCACATAAGCTTCTGGTTGGTAATAATCATAGTAAGACACAAAGTATTCTACCGCATTATCAGGAAAAAACTCCTTAAATTCACCATACAACTGACCTGCCAATGTCTTGTTATGGGCGATGACCAAAGTTGGTTTGTTGACTTTACTGATGACTTGACTCATGGTGTAGGTCTTACCTGTCCCGGTCGCCCCCAGCAAAATTTGCGACTTTTCACCGCCTTCGATATTGTCAACTAACTGCTCAATCGCCTGTGGTTGATCACCAGAAGGCTGGTACTTAGATACTAAATGAAATGTATTGTGTTCTTGTCTTTCAATCATATCCTTATTTTATCATAGTCTTGTCGTTTTCCGAGATGAAAAACTTTGATGAGAAGGAGGCTAGTTAGATTTATTAAACCAGACATCCATAGAGACCTCATCAACAAGAGTCTACCACTTATGTTAGGTTTTATGACACAGGATGCTTTTTACCTTGCCATTTCCTGAAAGTTTTGCTATAATGGGCTATATTTTTTATTAAGGAGATGAACATGAAGACGAAATTAAAAGCATTTCTATTAGCGCTTGCTTCTGTTTTCTTTGTGTTCGGTGCACGTGTCATGGCTGATACGATTGATATCGTTTCTGATACTGCTTACGCACCATTTGAATTCAAAGATTCTGATCAAATTTACAAAGGTATTGACGTTGATATCATCAACGAAGTAGCCAAACGCAAACACTGGAACATCAACATGACCTTCCCAGGGTTTGATGCCGCAGTAAATGCTGTACAAGCTGGCCAAGCAGATGCCTTGATGGCTGGTACAACAGTTACTGAAGCTCGAAAAAAAGTATTTACCTTCTCTGATACCTACTATGATACTGCTGTCGTTCTTTACACGACAAAAGGGAATGAGATTTCAAAATATAGTCAGCTAAAAGGCAAAACCGTCGGGGTTAAAAACGGAACGGCGGCTCAGGCTTTCTTAGATAAGAACAAAGCAAAATACGGTTACAAGGTCAAAACATTTGATACCGGTGATTTAATGAACAATAGCCTTGACTCTGGTTCTATTGACGCTGCTATGGACGACGATCCTGTCGTTCAATACGCTATTAAACAAGGTAAACACTATGTCATCAACATGCCGGGTGAAAAAGTTGGTAGCTTTGCCTTTGCCGTGAAAAAAGGGAGCGAGTATGAGTACTTAATCAGTGATTTCAACGAGGCACTAGCAGAAATGAAGTCTGATGGTACCTATGATGACATCATGACAAAATGGCTGGGCAAAGAAGCAACCATCGCCAAATTAACGTCAACTGGTGATGCTACTGCCAAAGCACAACCTCAAAAAGACCAATACGTTATTGCATCTGATACCTCATTTGCTCCATTTGAATACCAAGATGACGCTGGGCAATACACTGGCTTTGATATGGACTTGATTAAAGCCATCGCCAAGCAACAAGGCTTCAACATCAAAATCAACAATGTCGGCTTTGATGCTGCTTTGAATGCTGTACAATCAAGCCAAGCTGACGGTACCATTGCTGGCATGACCATCACTGATGCTCGTAAAGGAATTTTTGACTTCTCTGACCCATACTACACAACCAATATCATCCTAGCCATCAAAGAAGGCACTAACATCGCTTCTTATGATGATTTGAAGGGAAAAATCGTTGGAGCTAAAAACGGGACATCGTCATACGATTTCCTTGCCAATAATAAGGAAAAATACGGTTATAAATTAAAAGCGTTTGATGAAGCATCTACCATGTACGATAGCCTAAACTCTGGCTCTATTGAAGCGGTCATGGATGACGAACCAGTGCTGGCTTACGCCATTCAACAAGGTCGCCAATTTGAAACACCTATCAAAGGGGAACCTTCTGGACAAGTTGGCTTCGCTGTGAAAAAAGGCAGCAATCCTGAGCTCATTGAAATGTTCAATAATGGTTTGGCAGCCCTCAAACAAGACGGTACTTATGATAAATTAGTTAAAAAGTACCTTACTACTTCAGATACTGATGACAGTACTAAAAGTAAGACAGCTGATGAAACTACCATTGTTGGTCTCATTAAAAATAACTACAAACAACTTCTAGCTGGTCTTGGAACAACTGTCAGCTTGACACTCTTATCCTTTGCAATTGCCATGGTTATCGGTATTATCTTTGGCATGATGGCAGTTGCTCCCAACAAGACCCTTCGTGTCATTTCGTCAGTCTTTGTCGATGTGGTTCGTGGTATTCCATTGATGATTGTTGCTGCCTTTATTTTCTGGGGAATTCCAAACTTCATTGAAAGCATTACTGGGAAACAATCACCGATCAATGACTTTGTTGCTGCTACCATCGCCCTCTCCCTCAATGGTGGTGCCTATATCGCTGAAATTGTTCGCGGTGGTATCGAGGCTGTCCCTATCGGACAAATGGAAGCCAGCCGTAGCCTTGGTATTCCTTATCAAACCACTATGCGTAAGGTTATTCTACCTCAAGCAGTCAAATTGATGCTTCCAAACTTTATCAACCAGTTTGTCATTTCATTGAAAGACACAACCATCGTATCCGCGATTGGCCTAGTAGAACTCTTCCAAACAGGGAAAATTATTATTGCGCGTAACTACCAATCCTTCCGCATGTATGCAATCCTTGCAATCATCTATCTGGTTATCATTACCTTCTTAACCAGATTGGCAAAACGTCTAGAAAAGAGGCTTAAATAATGGCAGAATTAAAAATTGATGTCCAAGATTTGCACAAATCCTACGGCGACAATGAAGTGCTAAAAGGGATTGATGCTAAATTTTACGAAGGCGATGTGGTCTGTATCATTGGTCCTTCAGGGTCAGGAAAATCAACCTTTCTACGCACCCTGAATTTGTTAGAATCAATTACCAGCGGTAAAGTGGTTGTTGATGGTTACGAATTATCTGATCCAAAAACAAACATTGACAAGGCTCGTGAGAATATCGGCATGGTTTTCCAACATTTCAACCTGTTTCCTCATATGACTGTACTTGAAAATATTATGTTTGCGCCAGTTGAGCTGGGAAAACTCAGTAAAGCCGAAGCTGAAAAACAAGGTATGGAATTGCTTGAAAAAGTAGGTCTGGCTGAAAAGCGTGATGTGCTTCCAGATAGCCTATCTGGTGGTCAAAAGCAACGTGTTGCGATTGCACGATCACTAGCCATGAATCCCGATATCATGCTCTTTGATGAGCCAACATCTGCCCTTGACCCAGAGATGGTCGGAGATGTTCTCAACGTTATGAAGGATTTGGCAGAGCAAGGCATGACCATGCTTATCGTCACTCATGAGATGGGATTTGCGCGCCAAGTAGCTAACCGTGTTATCTTTACAGATGGCGGTCAATTCATCGAAGACGGCACACCAGAGCAAATCTTTGATCATCCAAAACACCCAAGACTAAAAGACTTCCTTGATAAGGTACTTAGTCATTAAGATAGACAAAAATCATTCAAGACTTAAGACTTGAATGATTTTTTTATTGTCTGTAAAAAGCTGTCAGCTTCTTCTCTACTTTTCAACTGAAAAACCGTTTTATAAGCGTATTGTTTGATTAAAGCTAGTATTTGTGGACGATTTGTTTTGGTAAAACCTTTAACGAAATCCAAAAAGTCAGCATCTACTTCCTCTTCGACCCAAGGCATATCTGGTCGAACAGTTCCGATTCTAGCCATCACACCTTCTAGACAGACTGTTAAAGGATAATCTTGAAAGATGACGGTATCGCATGCTTCAAAACGTAACTCCAGGCTACTACCATAATGACCATCTATAATCCAACTATCCCTTTTTAAGACCTGTTTTTGTCGTTCAAGAAAGAGCTCTGGCGCGACCATTGTTTTATCAGCCCGCCAATTCATCAAGTCCAAGTGGTAAAGGGGTCGTTTAGTGATACGAGACAGTTCTCTACCAAAGGTCGACTTACCAGAACCGGGGTAACCTATTATAATGATTCTCTGCATGTTTATATAGTAGCACATCACTCTCAGATGGACAAGACATTCTCGACTTTACCTTTGAAGATATGACTTCTAAATAGATAGGTTTACAGTTCTTAACGCCTATACTTTCTTTGGACAAATCTTCAAACAGCATGATAAATGCCTCAGGCCTAGATAAATAGAGAAAAACCCCCGATGACATCACATCATCGGGGGTTTTCTAGCAACAATAGTCTTCATTCGAAGGATAAACGAATGAAACACGTTATTCAAAATAAGTCTATTTTAGAAGAAAAACATAGTTGGAATAAAGACAATCAAATCATAGATAATATGTGCCCAGATACCACCTTGTAAGCTATCTGTCTTTTTCCAAGCCCAGTTAAAGGGTAAGCGTGTCAAACCAGTTGCAACCAGACATTGCCAGAGATTCCAGTGATAGATGTTTACGTGAATCATACCAAACAAGAGAGCACTGATGATGGAAGCATAAATCCAAGCTTTGGAAGCATCCATACGGCTTTTCAAAAAGACATAGGCAGGAAAAGCAAAGGAAGCTGTGATGAGCTCTTCACCAATTAAAGAAAAGCTTAACTTCGACAAATGAATATACGTTCCAACACAGGCCCTGCATTTGAAGCATTAGCATTCGCTACTGCTGTAAATCCTAACCAGTTACCAACAAATAAACTCAAGTAGGTAAAAAAGAAACTACTAAGGATAGCAATAACAATAATCTTCCAAGCACCCTTGGGCATTTTTTGCAAGCTAGCTGTTAGCACATCTGTGCCACCAAACTGAAGGTAGAGGGCTAATCTACCACATAGGACTAACCAGACTCACGGCAGTGGCAAGACATTGGTTGTTCCTCCATATCCCCCTAATAACATCACCAAAGGGGATAACCATGCCAATTTTCCAAAACTGGCTTTATTTAAAGCTTTGATCATTATTTTCCTCTTTCTTTTAAAATAGTAAACTTTCGTTCAACACGTCAGTTTTTTGACTATTAGGCTAATTTTTGGTACTTTGCTTTGATAAGATGCCACAAAACAAGGCAAGATAGCAGACCAAAAGCAGTTGTAATCAAGCCACCTTCTAAGCCAAAGCTACCGCCATTAAGGAGGCTTTTGGAAAGAATTGGGCTTGTCGCTAGCATGGTACTTGGAACACGACTACCACTCACCAAGACACCAAAGATAGCTCCTTGGGTATAATTCCACATCCCATGTGCTAGTCCAGTCAGCCACATATTGTCAGACCAAACAAAAAGAAGGGAAAAGACCACACCATACAGGACAAGGTTAACAATAGACAGAGGTGTCACACCGTCATTTCCCAGATGAATTGCTGCAAAAAGGAGGGAATTCCCTAAAATAGCAGGCCACAAGCCGACTTGGAGACGCATTTTATTCATCAAGAAGCCGCGACAAATCACCTCTTCCGTCGTTCCTTGAACCATAAAACCAAAGAAGATGCCGACAAGTAACAAAACGTTGCTATTAGAGGAACTACCAAGTTTAACTGTGCCCAATACAAGTGCTACTAACCACACTAATAGAAATAAGATAAAGCCAATAATAATTCCTTTACTTGACTGCTCTAGCCATTTTTGCTTGAAAAAGCCAAAACTTTCGACCGAACGATTGTCATAAACCTTACCAATCCAAAGCATAAAAGCCATCATAACAGGAAAGCCTACGATATTCAGCCAAAAGAGGAAATCAGGTGTCATCTGACCACCATGTAATAAGACTAAAGGAAGGGATAACACCGCACCAGCTAAACCTCCCACCAGCAAAAAGTTAACCAAAACCCATAAAAAGTCAGCCCACCATGGGCGTCCTTTGGTTTCTTTGCGTAAGATAACTAGACTCTGAGAATCTTTCAACATAAAAACCCCTTATTTTTAAATTTAAAACTAATACAACTATATCATTAAAAAATACTAATATCAAACAAAAAGTATCGTCATATTATAACGATATTTTTTAATTATTAGTTTTATTTTCTAATCGTTCACGTTCCAAGCGTAACTGACGTTTTGGATTTAATTTATTGAAAAGTGCTTCTAATTTTTCTGCCGTCCAAACGTCTGCAGCAGAAACAAAATTACCATCCTTATCTTTAAAGGATATTGGCTTATCACCCATATACTACCTCAATCACATTACCTCAATGCTTCGTCTAACACGACGACACCTACTTAGAACCCCTAGCTCATTAGATAGGGGAGCTCAGTGTCTAGGGCATCAATCAACAAACTCAAACTCGAAATTACCAATCCGAACAATGTCACCATCCTTAGCACCACGCTGGCGAAGGGCTTCATCAACTCCCATGCCACGCAATTGACGGGCAAATTTCATCAATGACTCATCACGTTCAAGATTGGTCATGACAAAGAGTTTTTCCAATTTCTCACCAGAAAGTACCCAAGACGCATCATCAGCGCGAGAGATTTCAAATGGTCGTTCATCAGGATTGAAACCGTAGTAGGCTTCATCTTGTGCCATATCGGTCTCATCGTAAAGTAAGAAGTCATCGGTTTGATCCAATAATTCTGCCGTGGCTTCCATGAGATTGTCCAAACCTTGGTGTGTAACGCTTGAAATAGGGAAAATCATTGGCAATTCGTCAAATTCACCATATTCTTGCGCCAATTTAGCTTTAAAGGCTTCAAGGTTAGCTGCTGATTCTGGCATGTCCATCTTATTTGCAACAATGATTTGAGGACGTTCCATCAAACGCAGATTATAAGATTCCAATTCATTATTAATGGTTTGATAATCTTCATACGGATCGCGTCCTTCGCTAGCGGACATATCAATCACATGTAAAATGACACGTGTTCGTTCAATATGACGAAGAAACTGCGTCCCTAAACCAACGCCCTGACTCGCTCCTTCAATAAGACCTGGTAAATCTGCCATAACAAAACTTTCACCAGACTTGGTGCGTACCATACCGATGTTTGGCACAATGGTTGTAAAATGATATGCACCAATTTTGGGTTTCGCTGCTGAAACAACGCTCAATAGGGTTGATTTGCCAACTGATGGGAAACCGACTAGACCAACATCTGCTAGAATTTTCAATTCTAACTCAAGCTGACGCTCCTCACCTGGTTCACCATTTTCAGCAATCTCTGGTGCAGGATTGCGTGGTGTAGCAAATCGGATATTGCCACGGCCACCACGGCCACCACGTGCAACAATAAACTCTTGACCGTTCTCGATCAAGTCCACTAGTACTTTGCTAGTCTCAGCATCACGCACAGTTGTTCCCTGAGGAACTTTAACGTAAAGGTCCTGAGCACCCTTTCCGTGCATTCCCTTAGTCATCCCCTTCTCACCAGCTTTGGCATGAAACCTGCGATTGTAGCGGAAATCCATAAGGGTACGAAGACCTTCATCGACAACAAAAATGACGTTGCCACCACGACCTCCATCACCACCCCAAGGGCCACCATCTGGAACATACTTTTCTCGACGAAAAGCAACCATCCCATCGCCACCACGGCCAGCCTTTACCGAGATTTTGGCTGTGTCTAAAAACATACTCATCTTTTCCCTCTTTTCTTTGCAGAAAAAAACGCTTTTCAGCGTTTTTCTACCAAACCAACGAACCTAATGCTGATACCAAAAGACCAGCAACTGTTATAATAACCATCAAAAAGACAACAACTATCGTTAACTTTTGAAAACCTGTTTTTTTACGGGGACCATTATCACCAAATGCCAAAAGATATACCTCTTTTTCTTGAATTTATCTCTTAAAATAATACCATGATTTTGAGCATATATCAACTCTAACAAGTTGTTAGTATGTGTCAAGTAATCCTCGGAAACTTGAAAAAATCCTATAACCACTTCTTAAGTTGTCCAATTGGTGAACTTGTTGTCCCATTTAAAGCAATATGACCCTGGGTATCCTATGAGGTTCATAGGTGTCTTGTTTAAAAATCTTGCGCATGGAGATGTGAATAGCTGGACTGAAAAGACTGTCTAGATGGCTTTGGCGGTATCGTCCTTTAAACGTCTTGTTACGCAGAGCTGTTAAAAGCGTCGCCATGTTCTCAGCCCCTTGTTTTAACCAATTGCATCCTTGGCATTTCATGCGATTGCTATAATAGCGACGCCCACTCTCACAAACACCAACTCCCGATGAAACTGTTAGGCATCGAAGTGACAAGGGCTTAATAGCTTCCCAATTCCGCTCTAAATAAACCCTCGAACTCATCAAGCCTTCAAGATGTTTCTCATCTTTTAAAAGCGATTTCTTCGGTATCCAATAAGAGGCTCACTCGCTCTAAATCATAAGCTTTAACCGCTTGTCGAATATCTGCCTATAAAAATTTGTTAAATCCTAACTTACCTGTGATTTGCCGCATCACATGACAGGAATCTAGACAATACTCAAAACAGCCATATTTTCCTAGAATAGCTTCAAATTGACTAGACTCATAACCAGAACCACCATCACTATTAGCGACAATCAGGGTTTCTCTTAAATCATAATGCGTGTCAAGGTAAGTTGAAACAAGTTTTGACTGCTTCCAAAGGTGCCAAAATAAACAGGGTTAATCAAGCTACCTCGATTTCCTTCTTGATTTATCCTTTCATGAATAAAGCCTCGCTTGAACTCCAGGTGCTTGCCTTTCTTCTGACTACCAATCCAAACGCCATCTCCCTCAATATACAAGACTTTAGGTTTCCTCAGCTCTTGCAACTCAATCGAACACGTCTTAGAAATCTTCTCAGCTACCCTCTGTGTTATTGTATGAACCGTCTGATGGCTCATGGAAATAGCAGTGAGCAACTCTGGCGTTTCGCTAGCTTTACGAAAGGTCTTCCCTGCTGCTAACTCACTGATTTTTTCGTTGAAACCTAGACTAAATCGCTGGCGCTTTTCCAATCCCAGAGCCTTATCCAAAGGCAAGAAGCTCTTCTCGCCTGTCTTTCTAAGACGCCGTCTCTTGAAACTAACCATTCCAAAAGAAAAGGTCATCTGGCGCTCTTCTAGGCGGTCTATCTCCCAGTCTTCTGACAGATACGGGCGGACCAATTCCTTATCCAAACTTAGACTAGCCCTCAAACTATCACTAATCTTATCCCTCATTAGCGACAGAATAGCGGCTTCAAGCTCAGATAAATGCCACGCCAAACGCATGAAGAAAGTTATGTTTTCAGATAACGGATTTTCACCAAAAATCATATTTTTTATGAAAAAATTATGATATAATAGCCGTGAGAACGAGGGAATATCTATAGCAGCCTGTAATAATCGTGAAAATATTTTGAAAAAATGCATGTAACTAGAAAATGGTTACGTGCATTTTCTTCATGCGTACAGCGTGGATAAATGCTTGCTAGACTTTAAAATCTCGGTAATCTCTGTTACAATAGTCATAAGTTCTATATCCCTCTAGGTTAATATGGTGTTTTCCTAGGATATAGGACTTTTTTGTTTTTGTACAGTATTTCCGAGATTTATTTTACACTAACACCTCAAATAGACACTCAATATCAGCTTTTAAAACCTCTAGTGGGCAAGCATACTCTAGGGCAAAATAGTCTAACTGATGAAACTGCTGGTAAAGCTCTACAAGATCAATCTCTCCAGCAAAAAAGCTAGCCACTTCCTTTTGCCCCTCTTTAAGCTGATAATTTTTAACATGCAGATAGCTAGTCACTGGCTCAAAGACCCTGACTGCCTCATTCAAATCCTGATCTAAGAAGGCCCAGTTAGCCGTGTCAAAGACAAAACTGATTGGCAAATTAGCCTCAGCAATCAAGGCCATTACAGCCTGACAATTAGTAATGGTTGCATTATCAGGATCTTGATTATTCTCCAGACGAATACCAATGTCGCTCTGTTGCAAATGAAGTGCTAAATCGTCCAAACTTTCATGACTGACATCTCTGGCACTTCCGGTGTTCATCTTGACAAAGGGTGCCGATAAAACTTTGGCCTCGTCCAATAGCTGTGTTAACTCACTATTGACCTTACCATCAACTAAAAAATCTTCATTAACACTGTAAAATAGGGCAACAGCGTATTTATCAGCAGCTTGTTTAATCAAAAGAAGTTCTCGATCAATATCCTTTAAAAATTCACGACGAACCTCGAAGCGACGCAAGCCCAAACTCGCTACTTCTTCCACCAAGTCTGCTTGAGAAATTCCTTGATCCATTTGGTCTTTAAAAACAATACTGTTAAGAATTAATGTTTCTTTACTAATCATGCTTGCTCCTTTTCTGAAATCATTTCTTCCAGAACTTTTAAGGAATCCCAAGTAGAATCCATGGCGCTTAACAAACCTTGATAAACACCATACTTAACCTGATACACTTCATGCTCTGAAAAATTAGGTTCAAAACGCTCTTTAACACGCACCATTTTAGCTACTGCTTCTGCCAAAGATAAACCTTGAACAGCCTGTAAGCAACTAATAGCACCACCTAGACCACCTAGCTCTGTCCCTTGAACGGTTTCAACTGGTAAATTAAGTACATCTGCAAAAAGCTGCATCCAGGCCTTAGAATTAGCCGCACCACCGGACAGACGAATGACTTGTGGGCGAGAACCGCGACTACTAATCAACTGATCGATATGCTGTTTGTGGGCAAAAGCAATCCCTTCATAAACCGCCCTTAACATCTGCGATTTACTTGATCTAGTGGTCAATCCGAAGAAGCAGGACTTGGCTTGTGGATTGGCATTACTACCATATAGGAAGGGGAAGAAAATCAAACCATGATAAGCAGCATCAGTACTTCCCAGAAACTCCTCCAAGGTATCGTAAATAGAACCCTGTTCATTCTGCTTGATAGTCATAATTTCCTCACTCATGAGCATTTTTAACATGGTATTGAGATTACCAGCTGAGGTTGGACTGCTGGCCTCTACCAAGTATTGACGGTCTGGGAAATAAGAATTCATCTGACCACTATCTTGCTCTGCTGCTGTCCGACTAGGATAGGTATTGATATTCCAAGTCCCTGAAATCACACTAAAACTGTCGTCTGTCAGAACCCCTGAACCAATAGCACAGGCATCAATATCAAACAAACCACCAACAACAGGTGTCCCAGCTAGTAAGCCGGTTTGCTGGGCCGCTAAGTCACTAACACCACCAACAATCTCTGTGCAGTCCACCAAAGGGGGCAGACAAGATGCCATTTCGGGAATACCAAAGAAAGATAAGATATCAGGATTATACTGCCCTTTTGAAAAATCAATCCAATGATTACCAGACGCATCCCCGTACTCTTGATTGAGCTTGCCAGTCAACTGGTAGCGAACAAAGTCCTTGGCCGATAAAATACTGCCTATACGCTGATAATCTTCTGGCTGATAGTCCCTCAACCAACGTAACAAGACGGGGTTTTGAACAGCAACAATATGCTGCTTGGTCAAGGGCCAGAGCTCAGACACCTTATTTTCCAGTTCTTGAGCCAGTTCAAGCGCTCGATTATCGGTCGATAAAATCCCTCGCCTAAAAATCTGTCCTTCCTTATCCAGAACATAAAGCCCCTTACCGTGACCAATACAGGCCACAGCTTTAATAGCTTCAGGATTTAAACCTGACTTAGCAAGCACCTCTTTGATAGACTGACTAATGGATTGCCAGGTCTCATTCAAATCAACTTCACGAAATCCAGGCTTATCTTCAATTTTGAGCGTTTCAAAAGACGAGACAGCTATTTGCTGGCCACTCTCGTCAAAAATAATGGCTTTGGTGTTGGTGCCACCATAATCAATACTCAAAAAATACTGCATAGAGCCCTCCTTATCTCATTCTTTATAAAATCAGGTACAAGTATTATTGCAACTCGTACCTGACCGTTTATCATGTGGTAATTAGTAAAGTCCTAATTCCTTAGTTTGTGGGTCAACAGCCTCACGGTTAGCTTGGACAGCTGACGGTTTGAAGTAAACGCGCTCTGCATTGTTGTAAAGAACGTCCTCCAATTCTTCTGCTGTGAAAATATCAACATTTTCCAACCAAGTCGCTAATTCTTCATAGGTATTGAAGGTTGCTGACCATGGCGAATCAGTACCCCAAATAATACGTTTAGCCCCCAAAACTTCTTTGGCAATAAGAACATTTTGCTCAGATTTAGGGAATGGGAACACATCCGGACGGTCAATATCTTGGATAGCTGAAATATCAGTGTAGATATTGTCAAACGCTTTCCACATGCTCAACTCAGCGCGCAAACGGTTGGCATTTTCGGCATGAGGGAAATCCAAGTGACAAACAACAAAATCAAGACTAGTGTAGAGACGAGCGAGATTAGCAATGGCGTCTGGCTGGTGACTAATTTGATCCCAGTTACCGTAATCTACGGTAACAACAAAACCTGGGTATTCAAGGAGGTAAGTCAAGATACGGCTCACATGTGGATCAGTATCTAGACGAAAAGGTGTTTTTTGACCACGATAACCATGGATACCTCCACCCTGGCTGATTTCAAATTTAATTGCTCGGAAACCTAGCTCTTCAACATGACGTTGAACAATCTGCATAGCATTGTCACAGAAAGGATCTACTGAGAAGGCACCTGTGAAACGATTAGGATATTTCTTAATAGCCAAGTGAGTGTAATAGTTTTGATAACCATTCAAATGCCCTTGAAGGATTACAGCTTTCTCAACATCATTAGCATCCATATAGCGTAAAAAATCTTCGGCTGTAAAACGGTCATCACCATAACCATCAGGAATAAGTTTAATCAATTCACCATCATCCCAAATGGCATAACCGTTACCGACAGTATTAAGGCGACCTTTTCCGTTGAAACCAGAGATAGAATTAAGAATATGAGCGTGTCCATCAATTTTTTTCATTGTTGTTTCCTCCGAAATTTATGTGTTATTATTCTTCTTCACTAATAAAGATTTTTTCCTTACTTCCATCAAAACCACTGTTCTTATCTGCCATCATACGAAGGTATGAGTAGATAGCTTCGCGTCTTGTACGCAAGAATACAAATGACAACAAGTAGATAACAACTGTTAAACCAATCCAAAGTGGATTTCCAGAAATCCATGCAAAGAATACCAATGCAGTTAATGGGTGAGCCAAGAGGTTGAAACTCATAATCAAAGTGACACCAGCTGGCAAGGCTGCACCATAGCGCTGAACAGCTTCTGTATAGATTGGACCAAGGGCACTAGCTGCATAGAGTCCGAGAGAGAACCAGATGATACCATTCAAAATGGCTTTGAGAATATTCCCTTTAGAGACAGCAATCATAGCTTCAATCATAAACGGAATAGCAATCAAATCGACAACTGGCAAGGCTTGGTTGCCTGGCAAAATCAAGGCAATCACAACCATGATTGGTACCAAAATCAAACCGGCAATGATAGTTGCTGGTTCACCAAAACCAACCCCGTCATCAACTGCGATAAACCAACGTTTCTTATCAGCAAGCTCTGAACTTTCACTTTGACGTTTTTTGTTACGTTCAACAGCTTCAGCCAAAGGAGAGAAAGCGCTTGCAAACACACCCGTAATAAGAGGGAAGATGGTCATTACAGCAGCAAGGGCAACGGCGAAGCTCAAGATACCACCCCAAGTATTCATACTTCCCAATTCCTTAATACTGCCGAGAATACCGATGATTAAACCAAGAATGAAACCAAGTGTCATTGGCTCACCAAAGATACCTAAACGTTTCTTGAGTGATTCTGGGTTCAATTTCACCTTATTTACCCCTAGCAGATTCCAAAGTGGATCAAGGAGCAAGGCCGGGATAAGGGTTTCGATATTGTGAATAGAGTTGATGGTTGCATTTTTAACACCATAGTAATCACTCCAGCGATCTGCCAAGACTTCTGACATGACCAATGAGTAAAGAAGAACAAAAACAGAAAAAGCAAACGAGAGAGCAAAATTTCCTGTTGCTGCATAAACCATGGTTCCCCAAATCATGTAACCAAAGTTATTCCAAAGGTTGGACGGTACAAAGACACGTGTGACACCCACAAGGAACAAGACCAATTCAATCAAGAGACCGAAAACAAAGAAGGACAAACCAACCTCAGATGAGAAGGCTGTCAATGACCCAGCCTGCCAACCGATATCAACAATCGGAAGGTTCAAGCCAGTCGTTTCAACCATTTGCTTGATATACTTGGTTACCATAGGTGCAAAGGCTGAGATAATCCAACCAAATCCGGTCAAACCGACCCCAGCACGCAAGGCGCTGAAGAAGGCACGACGAGGGTTCACCTTAAGAAAAAGGCTGACAATAAAGATCATGAGTGGTACGACTGTCGTAGCACCAAACACATCAAAGAATTTTTGTAAAGCTCCTAGCATAAGCTCTTACCTTTCCTTTTTTTATAATTTACTTATTGACAACATTGACAGGATTACCAGCAAAGAAAGCAAAGAGATTATCGGCTGCTTCTTCTGCCAAGGTGCAGCGCGCTTCAATGGTCCCTGTACCGGCATGAGGAGCCATAATCACATTATCCAAGTGACGCAACTCTGCTGACACCTCAGGTTCAAATTCAAAGACATCCAAACCAGCTCCAGCAATTTCCCCTGTTTTCAAGGCTTCTACCAAGTCAACTTCGGATACGATTGGACCACGAGCTGCGTTAACCAAGTAGCTACGATTTTTCATTTTCTTGAAGATTTCTTTATTAAATTTGTGGTGGGTTGATGGAAGAGAGGGAGCATGGATAGTAACCACATCGGCTTGACTGACTAAATCATCAAACTCTACATAAGTGACACCCAGTTCCTTTTCCTTATCCTCTGGCAAACGATAAACATCGTGATAAAACACCTTCATACCGAAGGCCTTGGCAAATCCGGCAACAGTTGAACCAATGCGTCCCATGCCATAGATACCGAGCGTTGCACCTTCTAGTGTCAAACCCTGATAGCAACGTTCACTAGGGTCAATCCAATCACCATTACGAACAATCTTGTCGTAAAAAGATAGACGCTTAACAGCAGCCAATATTAGGGCAAAGGTCATCTCAGCCGTCGGAACACGAACTGCTTGTGGTGAATTAGATACCACAATGCCTTTTTCCTTAGCGTAAGCAATATCGACATGGTCAAAACCAACAGCGTTTAATGAAATAACTTGCAGATTCTTACCCGCATCAATCATCTCACGATCTCCCTTTTGTCCCATGAGCAACCAACCATCATATTCTGACAAATGTTCGAGGACATACTCTCTTGAAAAGGGCTCGTTTTCTGAGTAGGTCACATCAAATTCCTCCATTAGGCGAGTCAAGCCTTCCTTAGGAACAATACCAGTAACAAGAATTTTTTTCTTAGACATAGATTTCTCCTTTTTCTTATGACTAATAACTAAGTTCGTATAAGGCCACTTCTCCTCTACCATTGTTGGCAGAGAACACATAAGCATGGCCCTCTTTTTCAAAAGCTAGAACATTACTTGAAGCAGAACCAGCATCAATGATCTGATTCGTATAGGTACCATTTTCAAAGCCCAATACTAGCAAATCGGCCCTGCCAGAACGCCAGCCAAATACAGCCAACTCTTCTCCTAGCAAAGTACCACTCCAGATGGCGTGACCAAACTCTGTAGGTTCTGGATAAGTATACAATTCTTTTGAAAAATCATCATTGAAAATTCTAAAGCAATCTCCATGAAAACCTTGAATGATTAGATTTTCAAGATGACCGTCATCATCAAGGTCTACGCGAACCACATCACTTGTTTCTTCACCAAACAAGATATCCAAACGCCAATCACCACTTGGTGAGTACTCTGGATAGGTCAGCTTCACGATTCCTTCAACAGCTGTAATCAAGGAATAACCTTCCTGCTTCACATCATAATAACCATGGTTTTTCAGCAAACAAAGTGGCAAAGCTGTCACAGCTTCCAAACTCACCTGCTCAGCGTCATAGAGTCCAACAAAGATTTTACCCTTATCAGACCAATCCTCTACGAACTGCTTAGAGTTAGCAATAGTACAACCAATAAATCGAATGAGACCATCCGACTGCTTAATCAAATCAAAACGATGAAGATAAGGAAAATCACAAACCTTGCTAATTTCCCAATGACCATTGACAAATTTGCCGTAGACAATTTGACATGAACTAGCATTAAAGCCAGGATAAAACTTCTGAGTAGCTAAAAAGTCCATGGTATCTGGTATTTGAATAATGCTCATGGTTCCACCAACACTATCCCAAACAAGACTTTTCTCAAAATCCTGATTGACATTATAAGCAAAACAAGCCTGTTCCACTTCGGATGCCACCAAGAGGTAGTCATCTTCGCCGTGTTGCAAACGTGCAACAGAATAGCATGCCTCCAACTGATCAGATAATACTTTGTTTACTTTCATTAGGTCCTCCTTTCCACTGTAAGTTAATCGTTTAACTAAAGTGGTAAAAAAATTAAGCACTAATTATTATAACATAATTCGGCTAAGCTAACACTTTGGTTAATCGTTTAACTTTTTCTATAGTTATATCTTACACTATATTTTTTAATTTAGCAAGCGTTTTCAAATATTTTTTGGTTTTTTGTAAAAAAAACTTCCTAGCAAACCAACTAGAAAGTTTAAAAGGATTTTCGCATAACCAATTGGTTCTTGACTTCAACCAATTTAGGTGGAAAATTGGGAGAGTCACTTTTTAGTTTTTCAATTAAACGCGTTGCTGCCATACAGCCTAACTCATAGGAATTTTGTTTGATACAAGAGACATTGGGGCTAAGAATTTCCATCCACTCCAAGTCTTCATAAGAACCCAAACCAAAATCGCGAGGGTAAACATAATCGGTATGATTAATCATCTGCATAAAGGCTAGTAAGGTAGGACCATTCATCATAAAAAAAGCCGTCTTCTTCTTAGCATTAGCGATAATATTAATAATGCGCTTGTCTATAGCTTCTGTTCCCAAGACCAATAACTTTTCTGGGTCCTTGCTGACAATCTTTTGAAAGCCTTGATAGCGTAGTTCACGTGTTGAAATCCCTTCAATGGGATAGGTTACAAAGTAAATATCTTCATAACCTGCTTCTTGCATTTTTTGCAAAAAATCCATAGTAGATTTCTCATTATCAGACACAACAGTGTCAATGGTCAATTCTTTAGCCTGTCTATCAATCATAATCATATTTCTGTTGTCAAAAGTTTTAATAATGGGATTGTAGGCGTCAACAGAGTCTAGAATAATCCCTGATACATTCTGCTGGTTCAAACGATTAAGATTTTCCAACTCCATTTGAATATTGTTATCCGAGTTAGCAAAGTTTACCAAGTAACCATACTTAGTACAAGTATCGTGAATCCCCTTAATGACAGAAGAAATAAAGGGATTGGTAATATCAGCAATCACCACACCAATGGTCAAGGTGTCTTTTTTAACCAAACTCTGAGCGATACGGCTAGGTTGGTAGCCTGTCACTTCAATGACCTGGCGAATTTTTTCCTTGGTTTCCTTTGACATTTTAGCAAAATTACCATTCAAATAATAAGACACAGTTGCCTTAGAAACACCAACCAAGTCGGCGATATCACTGATGGTTATTTTTTTCAACATACCAACTTATCTCCCAACTATTTTGTATTTTATATTATAGCACTAAAAAAGCTTAAAACCTAGTATTTTAAGCTTTGAAAGCACATCAAATACTAAGTTTTAAGTCAATTTTTTATTTTTTTAATGCTGGTCATCTTTCTGGCCATAATAGGCATTTGGACCGTGTTTTCTCAGGTAATGTTTGTCCAAAATATACTGAGGAGCCGGCTCTACGCGAGGATTGATTTGCTCGGTAAAGCGATTCATCTTGGCTACTTCTTCCAGGACAACGGCATGGTAAACCGCCTGTGCTGGATCCTTGCCCCAAGTAAATGGGCCGTGGTTGCGCACCACGATACCTGGAACAGCCATAGGGTCAAGCCCACGTTCCGTAAAGGTTTCGATGATGACTGTGCCTGTTTCCTTTTCATAGGCTGAGTTCACTTCATCAGCTGTCAAGGAACGCGCACAGGGGACTGGACCGTAGAAATAGTCGGCATGAGTGGTACCATAAAAAGGAATATCACGTCCTGCTTGTGCCCAGCCCACAGCTTCTGTCGAGTGGGTGTGGACAATCCCACCAAGATCAGGCCAAGCCTTGTAGAGAGCCACATGGGTCGCCAAATCAGACGACGGGTTGAGTTCCCCCTCGATGACATTGCCATCAAGGTCCGTCACCACCATATTTTCAGGCGATAACTTATCGTAAGGCACACCTGAAGGCTTGATAACGATACGCTCTCCCTTACGATCCACCTCAGAGACATTGCCCCAAGTGAACTTAACTAGACCATGTTGTGGCAAGGATAGGTTAGCCTCATAAACGCGTTGGCGCATCTCTTGCAAATCTTTTATCATAACAAACCTGCTTTCTCAATCAAAGGGTAAAGGAAGTCCTGTGCCTCCTTAATCACTGCCTTAGTTTCCTCAATCGTCTCACAATTCTCAGACCACATTTCAATCAAGAAGGGACCCTTGTAGTTGGTAACCTTGAGCACACGGAAGACTTCTTCCCAATCAACACAGCCTTGACCGAAAGGCACATCACGAAACTGACCGGCTGAGTTTTCGGTCACCGCATAAGTGTCTTTCAAATGCAGGGCTGCAATACGGCTGTGTCCTAGATAGAATTCGCTATAGAGATCATTGTGCCAAGCAGAAACATTACCCGTATCGGGATAGACAAAGAGATAAGGCGAATCAATCTCCTTAGCTACTGCCAAAAATTTCTCAATGGAATTGATAAAGGGATCGTCCATGATTTCAATAGATAAGATGACTTGTGCCTCTTCTGCCCAATCGCAAGCCTGACGCAGATTTTTGATAAAACGCGCCCGTGTTTCTGGGGACTTTTCTTCGTAATAGACATCGTAGCCAGCCAACTGGATATTGCGAACGCCTAAATCCTGAGCCAGCTCAATACAAGCTTTCATCATCTCCATTGACTTGCTTTCAAGCTCTGGATTGTTCGAGCCCATAGGGAAACGACGATGGCCTGAAAAGCAGATACTAGGAATCCGAACACCTGTTTCATAGATGGCCTTAACCACTTCAAGACGTGCTGCCTTAGACCAGTCAAGTCGTGCCAAGCGCTCATCGCTCTCATCCACAGACATTTCCACAAAGTCAAAGCCAAGCTCCTTGGCAAACTGCAAGCGTTCCAGCCAAGTCAAAGCCTTGGGGGTCGCTTTTTCGTAAATTCCGATAGGACGTGCCATAAATTACCTCCCAAAAATAGTATTAAATTTTAGAAAACCGTTTAACCTAACAGGGTCATTGTATCATACAATTTAAAAAATAAAAAGTTTTTCATAAAATTTGGGGGACTATATATATCTGTTTGCACCAAATATAATATGCAGTCTTTCAACAACATCAAAAAAAAAAAAAAAACGATTTACAAACTAGGAGACTGCACCCACAAAATGAGACATCAGAAAAACACTCCTGTTGAGAAATCTAGTAAACTAGAAACAAGAGTGTTTTGTTATGGTCAAAAAAGGGTATTCGGTAGAAACTAAGTAAGCCTATATCGAAATGAAAAAGGCTGGGAAATCCAATAAGGTCATTATGGAGATCTTGGGTATTAAGAATGATAGTAAAATCGACACTTGGATGAAATGGGACGAGAATGAAGAACTTCATCGCTTCCGCCAACCTGTAGGAAAACAATACACCGACGGTAAAGGGATGGAGCCACTATCTGAAGTGGAGCAGTTACTCTTACAGGTGAAAGGACTAAAAAAGTATCGCAGCTTGATAAGAAAATCGACAAAGTAAGTCTTATCAAGCTTGTGAATGACTACAGGAAAATCTATCCAGTATCACTTATTTTGGGGTGTTTCAATGTCAAACGGTCAACCTTCTACCGTTGGAAATCTAAGAGTAAGAAGCCTAAGAAGAGAGACTGTCTTATAGCGAAAATTGAGCAACTTTGCATGGAAAATTAGTTTATCTACGGCTACCGCACTATCACCCGATTGCTCAATAAGTGTTTTAACCTCGTCGTTAATCGTAAGAAAGTCTATCTCATTATGAAGGAGAGAGGCTGGCTTTGTCGTACACGTCCGCAGAAGGCTCCCAATTTAGGAAAGCATACGATGTAACAGATAACAAACTGAATCGTCATTTTCTAGCAGATAAACCAATGGAGAAACTCGTCACAGACATCACCAATCTCTACTTTGGAAGCTGTAAACTCTATCTCTCCTCTATCATGGACCTCTACAATCGTGAAATTGTAGCTTATACTATCTCAGATTGCCAAGATACGGTCTTTGTGCTGGACACATTCAATCAAGTGAAATGACTTGAAGGTGCTCTATTACACAGCGAGCAGGGTTCTGTTTACACTTCAAAGACATACTTTCAGGTTTGTATAGAAAAAGGCATCACCCGCTCCATGTCCCGTAAGGGAACACCAGCAGATAATGCCTGTATCGAATGGTTCCATTCTGTTATAAAGTCTGGAACCTTCTATCTCCATAATTGGAGAACCTTAACCAAAGATAGTATAACACCTATTGTCAAATCTTACATGACATTTTACAATGAACTTAGAATTCAACGGAAATTAAAAGACCTGTCTCCTGTTCAATACAGAAAATCAGGCGTATAAAAGTGTTTTTCTTGTTTCCCATTATTGAGGTGCAGTGCCAATATAGGACTTTTTTGTTTTTGTACAGCATTTCCGAGATTTATTTTACTCTAACAAGTTGTTAATCCTTTATTCAAATTGTCTAAAAATTATGATTTTAGACCGTTTTTATGATAAAATAGAGCTACTATGTAAAAAGGAGATATTTATGGTTTTACCTCATTTTCAATCTAATCTTGCTAAATATGCTGAATTGTTAATCGCAAAAGGTGTTAATGTGCAAAAAGGGCATACTTTAGTGATTTCAATTGCTGTTGACCAAGTGGCATTCGCTCGGTTATTAACAGCATTTGCTTATCAGTATGGTGCTGCTGAGGTTGTCGTTGACTATGTTGACGATCATATTACGCGCGAGCGTTTTCTAAACGCAGATGAAGATCGCGTTGTAAACGTCGCTGATTATATTGTTGAAAAATCAAATTATTTCTTAGAGAAAAAAGCAAGTCGCCTTGCCATTCGTTCTGCTGATCCAAATGTCTTTTCTACTGTTAATCAAGAACTGCTATCTAAGGCTACTCAAGCACAAGCTATCGCTCTAGCAGCTCAACGCGAGGCTACTCAAGCTAATAAAGTTAGCTGGAATCTCGCTGCTGCTGCCGGCAAAGAATGGGCTGCATTGGTTTTCCCTGATTTGGAAACAGAAGAAGAGCAAGTCGATGCTCTGTGGGATACTATTTTCAAGCTAAACCGTGTTTACGAAGAAGATCCGATTAAATCTTGGGACGAGCACCAAGCCAATCTAGTGGCGAAAGCTGAACTTCTTAACAGCTATCAATTCGACGCCCTCCACTATACCGCTCCAGGAACTGATTTAACGGTTGGTATGCCTAAAAATCATATCTGGGAAGCTGCGGGTAGCATCAATGCTCAAGGAGAAGAATTCATCGCCAACATGCCTACCGAGGAAGTCTTTACCGCTCCTGACTATCGCCGTGCAGATGGTTATGTATCCTCAACCAAACCACTTAGCTATGCCGGTGTCATCATCGAAGATATGACATTCACTTTCAAAGACGGTCGTATCACAGAAGTCACTGCTAAAAAAGGGGAAGATACCATCAAACGCTTGGTGGAAGAAAACGAGGGAGCACGTGCGCTCGGTGAAGTGGCACTAGTCCCTCATAAAACACCAATTTCATTGTCAGGATTAACCTTCTTTAACACCTTATTCGATGAAAATGCCTCAAACCACTTGGCGATTGGACAAGCCTATGCCTTCAGTATTGAAGGAGGAACAGAGATGTCTAGCGACGAACTCAAAGCTGCTGGTCTCAATCGTTCAACAGCCCACGTTGATTTCATGATTGGATCAGATAAAATGGATATTGACGGTATTACCAAAGACGGCGAAGTTGTGCCAATCTTCCGTGGTGGAGAATGGGCAATCTAAAACATCCCAAAAGAGCAACTCCCTTAGGGATTGCTCTTTTCTTATTTCGCTACATAAACGTTCTGCTTTTCTTGTCAGTTTATGTTATAGAATGTTTGCAAGCTTTTCCAATTGAAGAACTTCATCAGCAGTCAAGCGTCGCCACTCCCCCTTTTTCAAATCTTCATCCAAAAGAAGAGGGCCCATCGCTACTCGCTTGAGATAGGTAACTTCCTTGCCACAAGCTCTAACCATGCGTTTCACTTGGTGGAACTTACCTTCTTGTATGGTAATAAGCACACTGCTTGATTGCTGCTCGCTATTGGTTGATAAGAGGTCCAATTGCGCTGGTAAACACTGATGTTCTTTAAGCCTAATACCTACCTCAAAGGCTTTTTGATCATCAGCGGTCATTATACCGTCGATGTCAGCATAATAGCGTTTATTGACGTTTTTTTTAGGAGATAAGAGGTCATGTGCTAGTTGTCCATTATTGGTTAAAAGCAGGAGTCCCTCGGTGTCGATGTCCAAGCGTCCAACTGGAAATACTCTGCGGTGCCGGGCTTCTTCATCTAATAAATCTAAAACAGTTCGATGTTCCTTATCTTCTGTTGCTGAAATGACGCCCGCTGGCTTATAAAGCATGTAATATAAAAATGTCTCATAAACCAAGGTCTTGCCTTGATAATCAATCTGATCTTCTGTAGGGTCAATGTGTCTTTTAGGGGAGCTTTCTGCCTTGCCATTAACCATCACTAATTTTTTCTTAAGCAAGGCTTTAACCTCCGTCCGTGAGCCCAAGCCCATTTCTACTAAAAATTTATCTAGTCTCATGACAACCTCCTAGCTACTCCCATTTCTATCACAATATCTATCCATCAAAAGACCGACCTTACGCAATCAAAAAAGTCGTCGCCTGACGACTTTTTGGTTAGTCAATACCAATTTCGGCACGAACCACTTCTGCAATCGTATCAACATAATAGTCAACTTCTGCATCTGTTGGTGCTTCTGCCATAATACGCAACAACGGTTCTGTACCACTTGGACGGACCAAAATACGACCATTACCTGCCATCTCTTCTTCCATCTTCGCAATAATGTTGGCGATAGCAGGCACATCCATACTGTTATCCTTCATGCTATTGTCAACACGGATGTTAACCAACTTTTGAGGGTAGATGGTAACTTCTGAGGCTAACTCTGACAGTGATTTTCCAGTTTCTTTCATCACTTTAGTTAATTGAATAGCCGTTAATTGCCCATCACCTGTCGTATTATAGTCCATGATAATGACGTGACCTGATTGCTCACCACCTAGATTGTAACCTGATTGACGCATTTCTTCAACAACGTAGCGATCTCCAACCGCCGTAATCGTTTTGGCAATTCCCTCACGATCAAGCGCTTTGTGAAAGCCTAAATTAGACATCACGGTTGTTACGATGGTGTTTTGGGCTAGTTGACCTTTCTCAGCCATGTATTTTCCAATGATATACATGATTTTATCACCATCGACAATCGCTCCATTTTCATCAACGGCAATCAAGCGGTCGCTATCACCATCAAAGGCTAGACCAATATCTGAGCCAGTTTCTGTAACAAGCTGTTGCAAGGCTTCTGGATGAGTGGAACCCACACCCTCATTGATGTTTAATCCATCTGGCTGATCTCCAATAACAGAAATCTCCGCATCTAAATCTAAAAAGATGTGACGGGCCGAGCGATGGGCAGCACCATTGGCACCATCGAGGGCTACTTTCATGCCATCGAGTTGCACACCAGTTGATACTAAGAATGCCTCATACTTGCGCAATCCTTCTGGGTAGTCCACTAGGGTCCCTAAACCTTGTGCTGATGGACGAGGTAACGTGTCTTCGTCTGCATCTAGTAAAGCTTCAATTTCAGCTTCTAAAGCATCACTCAATTTAAAGCCGTCATTGGCAAAGAATTTGATACCATTATCTTGTGCGGGGTTATGACTGGCCGAAATCATAACACCAGCACTAGCATTTTCTGTTCTCACTAGGTAAGAAACTCCTGGGGTCGCTAAAACACCTAAACGATAAACCTCGATACCAACGGATAAAAGACCAGCGACAAGAGCTGATTCAAGCATTTCACCTGAGATACGTGTATCACGCGCCACAAAAACTTTTGGGCGCCCGCTTTCATGTTGGCTTAATACGTAGCCGCCAAATCGTCCCAACTTAAAGGCTAATTCTGGTGTTAATTCCAAGTTAGCTTCTCCACGAACACCGTCTGTTCCAAAATATTTTCCCATACATTTTAGCGCTAATGCGCTCCTCCATCTTTCTTAATCGTTATTATGTCTTATTTCTTAGTTGTTGTCAACTTAACCGTTATGGTCTGCGGTTTTAGGGTCACTCCCTGCGCTGATAATGACACTGTTTTTGAGACGTCTTTGGAAACACCAGTTATATCAACGGTTCCCTTAACACTCTCAACAGCATCCAAGGCTTCCTGCGTACCATAAATGGTCACTGTTTCCTGACTTAGCTGGTAGTTGATATTAGACAACTCATCAGAGAGTATGCCTGTTATAGATAAATTGATTGGTACTTGTTTGCTCAGCTTTTTGACTTCTACCTTCAACTTAGCCTTAGCAGGATTGACAATGGCAGCCAGAATGGTACCATCAGCAGAGACTGCTTGGAGGTTGACTGTGCCGCTATAATCCTCACTGAGAACCTTATCCGATGGCAATACTGCTTCTACATGGTTGATTTGTTCTAAAGTTGATTCATTACTGGTGACTGTAACCTCTGACAAGTCTGTCTCAACCTTAGATACTTTATAACCCGCAGCAACTTGTTCCGAAGGAATCGTTGTTTTGACCTTAAAAGTTTTCGTTGCTTTCTTCCCAATGGTCACCGTAACAGTCTTTGGACTAACAGAGGCATTCATATCCCTTGGGAGACCAACCACTTTCAGCTTAGCATCGGTTGTTCCTGCTGTCACTTTTGACAAATCAGCAACGACTTTAAAACGCCTAGTATCTTCATTGATTTCAGAATCCAATTTGATACGGTTGGTTGAGGTCAAATAGACTTCTGCTTCATAAGAGTAACCACTAATAAAATACTTATCTGTATCGTACTTTATATCAATAGGAACACTCTCTAAGGTATGACTATAGGTTTCTGTGACATGCGCAAGCTGTGTGCCAGAAGCATTATAAGTGGTTGACTTAGCATAAAAGAACAAAATCAAGGAAAAGAAAAGCGAAACCACAATGTAAAAAACAGGCTGATTAAAGTATTTTTTCATTATCTTTTCCCCTTCCTAAACAGACGCTCTTTCCAACCAACTAATGGCATCTGGTCTGTTAGCAATAGCTTTCTTAGCGTAGCCTCAAGACTCTCCTTGCTTAAATCATGCTGGAATCCGCCATTATGGGTAATAGAGATGCCACCAGTCTCCTCAGAAACAACGATTGTCACCGCATCTGAATGCTCTGATAGACCAATTGCCGCCCGATGGCGGGTACCAAATTCTTTAGAAATGGTCGTTGATTCTGTCAGTGGAAGGTAACAACAGGCCGCTGCAATCTTTTTTCCTGTGATGATAACCGCACCATCATGTAAGGGCGTATTCGGAATAAAGGTATTAATCAAAAGCTGGCTAGATACATCCGCATTTAAAGGAATGCCTGTGCTGATATATTCCTGGAGCGTTTGAGCACCTTGAATACAAATGAGGGCGCCAATTTTACGCGGACTCATGTAAGCGACTGACTTGACTAAGGCGTCTATTAACTTCTCCTCATCTGTTACCGCAGTTGAGGAGGGCGTCAAAAACTGCGCTGTCTTACCGAACCTCTCTAACCCTAGGCGAATCTCTGGAGCAAAGATAATGACACCGGCAATAACCCCATAGGTCACAATCTGGTTCATCAAATAGGTCATGGTCGTTAACCCGATAAATTCAGCCAATAATTCTAAAATAATAAATAAAATAATCCCTTGAACTAAGGACATAACCTTGGTTCCTGCTAAAGCTTTGATAAAACGGTATATCAAATAAGCAACCAAGCCAACATCAAGCAGATTCACTAAAATGGTCCAGGGACTATCAAAGAGTGATTGCCAAAAGCGGGCATCAAACTGTGAAAAAAAACTCATACTGGTATTCCTCTTGTTATTTATGCCTCAGAGAGACACTGTTTTCATTATAGCATTTTCTCTGGCTAGTTTGTAGTATTTTTGCTAAAATAACATCATGACTATAAAAACACAATTAGGGATTTTTGCTGGTAAAACAGCTCATTGGATTCTCTCTAAAATGGGACGTGGCTCGACCTTACCAGGAAAAATTGCCCTCAACTGCGATAAGACTATTTTAAATCACCTCGCTAAAAACTACGATATTGTTGTTGTAACTGGAACCAATGGCAAAACGCTTACTACGGCCTTAACCGTCGGCATCTTAAAAGAAGCCTTCGGTGACATTGTCACAAATCCTAGTGGTGCCAACATGATCACAGGTATCACGTCAACCTTTCTCACAGCTAAACCAGCAAAATCTGGTCGTAAGATTGCCGTTTTGGAAATTGACGAAGCCAGCTTGCCAAAAATTACGGACTATATCACGCCTAGCCTTTTTGTTTTCACCAATATCTTTCGAGATCAAATGGATCGCTACGGTGAGATTTACACCACTTACGACATGATTTTAGCTGGTGCAGCCAAAGCCCCTCAGGCAACCATTCTCGCCAACGGGGATAGCCCACTCTTTAACTCACGTGACCTTGTTAATCCTGTAGCCTTTTATGGCTTTAACACACCGACACATGAGCCACGCCTAGCCCACTACAATACCGAAGGGATTGTCTGTCCTAAGTGTGAACACATCCTTTACTACAAGATGAATACCTATGCCAACTTAGGGGATTACATTTGTTTACATTGTGGTTTTAAACGTCCTCCTCTCAATTATCAGCTGACTGAACTAACCAACATCACTAACACAACGTCTGAATTTATCATTGATAAACAAGCCTATAAAATCAATGTTGGGGGCTTGTATAATATCTACAATGCTCTTGCAGCAGTCTCAGTTGCTGAATTTTTTGGCGTATCACCTAAGCAAATCAAAACCGGCTTTGAAAAAAGTCGAGCAGTCTTTGGGCGTCAAGAAACCTTCAACATCGGTGATAAATCCTGTACCCTAGTCCTTATCAAAAACCCTGTTGGCGCTAGCCAGGCCCTCGATATGATTAAACTAGCAGACTATCCCTTCTCCTTATCAGTCTTGCTAAATGCTAATTATGCAGACGGCATTGATACGTCTTGGATTTGGGATGCTAACTTCGAAGCCATTAATGAGATGCCTATTACCGAAATTTACACAGGTGGCGTCCGCCATTCCGAAATTGCTAGACGCCTTCGTGTGACAGGTTATCCCGAAGACAAGATCCATCAAGCAGACAAGCTAGAGGACATCATGACCTTCATTGAACACCAAGAAGCTGATCACGCCTATATCCTAGCTACTTACACTGCCATGCTCGAATTTCGAGACATTCTTGCTAACCATAATGCCGTCGGAAAGGAGATGCACTAATGGTTTACACATCCTTACAATCTCCATCGAATCGTGATTATAGCTATGAACTGAACGTCGCTCACCTCTATGGCAATCTGTTAAACACCTACGGTGATAACGGTAACATTCTCATGATGAAATACGTCGGCGAAAAATTGGGGGTCAAAATGACCTTTGATATCGTCTCTATTGACGACGCCTTTGATGATAACCACTACGACATCATCTTTTTCGGTGGAGGGCAAGATTATGAGCAAGCTATTGTTGCCAAAGATTTACCCAAAAAACGCCATAACATCCAGCAGTTTATTGAAGATAATAAGGTCATCCTTGCTATTTGTGGCGGCTTTCAATTACTTGGACAATACTACGTGCAAGCTAATGGTGTCAAAATAGATGGCATCGGTGTCATGGGACATTATACGCTCAATCAAAGTAATAATCGCTTCATCGGGGACATTAAAATTCATAACGACGAATTCAACGAAACCTACTACGGTTTTGAAAACCATCAAGGACGAACCTTTTTATCAGAAGATGAAAAACCTCTTGGAAAGGTCATCTATGGTCACGGTAACAATAACGAAGATAGCAGCGAGGGCGTTCACTACAAAAATGTTTACGGGTCTTACTTCCATGGCCCTATCCTATCGCGCAATGCTAATTTAGCCTACCGCTTGGTCACTACGGCACTGAAAAACAAGTATGGACAAGGCCTGGAGTTGCCTAGCTATGACGACATTCTTAGTCACGAACAACCTGAAGAATACGGTGACATCAAGTCAAAAGCATCATTTGAACATTAAAAAAAGGAGTTGGCTAAGCCAATTCCTTTTTTAGCACTCAAAATCTAAATACGATAAGTAATGAGCCTCATCCAAATCAAGGAAGACTTAATCTGACAAGTCTTCCAATTGTTGTGAGAGATTTTCCCATTCTTCCATTAGAGAGGTTTGATTTGATTGTACCTCCTCAAGTTCTGCTTGCAGGTCTGCTAATTGAGCGGCATCGTTGGTTTGTGTCATCTCATTTGAAATGTGACTTTCTCGTTCGTCAATAGCCTCTAATTCAGACTCGATGGCCTCGATACGACGTGTGATTTTACGGATTTCTTTTTGATTCACTTTTTGTTGTTGATAATCGGTCAGTCCTTTTGAACTCTCGTCAAGATCAGATCCCTCGTCAGAAACTTGCTGCTGCGCTAAGAATTCCAGCTCTGCTTTTTTCTCAAGGTAATAATCATAATCACCTAGATACAGTTTTGAACCTTCCTCTGAAATTTCCAAAACCTTGTTAGCGATACGGTTGATGAAATAGCGATCATGGCTAACAAAAAGTAGGCTACCATCAAAGGCCAGTAAGGCATCTTCCAAAACTTCCTTACTATCAATATCCAAGTGGTTGGTTGGCTCATCCAAAATGAGGAAATTATTGTTTTCCATGGATAATTTAGCCAATAACAAGCGTGCACGCTCTCCACCAGAAAGCATGCTAACAGACTTTTTAACATCATCTCCGGAAAATAGAAAGGCACCAAGGCGATTACGAATCTCGACTTCTGGAGTTGTTGAAAAAGACTGCCAAAGCTCTTCCAAGACGGAATTATTGGGTGTTAATTGAGACTGCGTTTGGTCATAGTACCCTGCATCAACGTTAGCACCAAATTTAGCCTGCCCTTCAATGAAAGGTATCTGACCCATGACCGACTTTAACAAAGTGGTTTTTCCGATACCATTTGGTCCAACTACTGCGATGGCATCGCGTTTGTTTAAAGCCATTGAAATAGGGCTAGAGAGCACTTTCTCATCATAGCCAATGGCTGCGTCTTCGACGGTTAAGACGATGTTGCCTGATGATTTTTCGGACTGGAAGGCCATATTAGCAGATTTTTGTCCTAGAGAAGGCTTCTCTAAACGCTCCATCTTTTCGAGCTGTTTTCGTCGGGATTGAGCTCTTTTAGTGGTCGAAGCACGAACAATGTTTTTTTGAACAAAATCTTCTAACTTAGCAATTTCTTTTTGCTGTTTTTCAAATTGCTTGGCTTCTGTAGCAAGTTTTTGAGCTTTTAGTGCCATAAACTGGGAGTAGTTCCCAACATACCGATCCAGCGAATGTTTGGTTAAATCAACCGTCACTGTTGCTACCTTATCCAAGAAATAGCGATCGTGACTGACAATCAATAGGGCAGCTTGATAGTTGGTCAGGTAATTTTCTAACCAAGCAATGGTATCAATGTCCAAGTGATTGGTGGGCTCATCCAGCACCAAGAGTTCTGGTTTTTGCAATAACATTCGTGCCAAGGCTAGGCGAGTATTTTGCCCACCGGATAGCTCTGAAATAGGCCTATCCCACATGCTTTGATCAAACTTGAAACCATTGAGGACTGATTTTATGTCATTCTCATATGTAAAACCACCTTCTAGACGAAACTCTTCAGAAAGTCGATCATAATCCCCCATTAGCCTAGTAAGGGCTTCTCCTGACGTCTCTGCCATCCGCCCTTCCATTTCACGCAACTGCTGCTCAGTTTGTCTCAACCGTGAAAAAACCGCTAACATTTCCTCATAGATGGTTTTTTCAGAGGCGAAACGACTGTCTTGTGCCAAATAGGCCACGGTCAAATCACGCTTCCTTGTGATATCACCAGAGGTTGGCGCTTCTTCCCCAACCAATATTTTTAGAAGCGTTGACTTACCCGCACCGTTACGTCCCACTAGGGCAATACGGTCTCTCTCCGCAATTTGGAGATTGATATTGTCAAATAAAACTTCTCCTGAAAAGGAGCGTTCAATCTTGTTTGCTTGTAAAATAATCATAGTGTTATTATATCAAAAAGCCCTTGATACTCAAAGGTATCAAGGCTAAACGATTTATCATCAGTACTCTTTGTTAATGCTCTAAGAAATCATACTCAGTGGCTAAGCCGCCGTTGCCTGGTTCTGATAAAGTGCCTTGACGGCTTCAATATCACTCTCTTGAATGCCATAATAAGACCCTGAAGACTGCATGACTGATTCCTGAGTATCATTATGGTCCAAGCCAATCGCATGTCCCAGCTCGTGTATCGCTGTATTAACCATGCGTTTCTGACTGTAACCGTAATTTGGATTTAACAGATAGTAGGCATTGAGATAAACATCAACTGATTTGAAACGATTGGTCAAAACATTGATTTGAGCATTGGCTACACCAGCTGCCTGAGTGGAAGCATCGGAGTAATCTTTGGCAATAATATCAGCCTCCTTAGGACTATTGACAAGGGTAAAGTGAAAAGCATCAGTCTCATTCCAAGCCCTAATAGCTTGGTCATAAACCGATTGGAAGGTCTCATTTTCAGTCGCAAGATAGACACGGGCTGTATTGGTAGTCCATCTTGCCCCCTCGACATGTTCATGAGAATCCGTTTGTAACTGCTTTAAACGCTTGCTAACATTTTGAGGGTCACTTAGATGGTCACCAAATAAAATTGAGACGGTTTCAAAAACATTGGAGAGTTGATTGGCTATAGGTGAGCTACTATGATTGGCGTAATACCAAAGGCCGCCAGTAATCAACGTCACTACAACTACTGCTTTGAACAGGCTAAAAAAGAGGTTCCAAACAACTGAAACAATCAAACGTGGAATGGCTAATAATAGCCTAACTAGAAATCTCATCCGAGTAATCCTTCTATACTCTATTTCCTAAACCTTAATCTCCAGTATAACAAGCGCTTATTACCATTGCAATTCAAAAACAGAGCAGACGGCTCTCCTTGAGTCATCATAATGTCATTTAAGACAAACGCTCTTCTTTAACGTAATCAATCGGTAACATTTCAAGGAAAACTTCCAGTTGTTTTTCCCAGTAGTACCACTCATGCTTACCATGGCTCTTTCGATAATCAACTGATAAGCCTTTTTCTCTAAAATCGGCAATCGCTTTCTCATTGGCAGAGAATAGGAAATCTTCATAACCGCACCATGCGTAATAATGTGTCTTAGAATCGGCCTGCTTCACTGCTTCGGCTAAATTATTTTCACTAGACTCAAACGCCTCGATATTGCCAAAGAGGCCCTGCCAGTAAGCATCTTGTTCCCCTATTTCATTATTGAGGGTAAAATCATAAGATAAAGCACCTGAAAAGGAAGCAGCATAGGCATACTGATTGGTTAACATGGCTAATTTAAAGGCACCGTAGCCTCCCATTGAAAGACCCGCAATAAATGTTTTTTCCCGCTTTTGCGTCATATTTGGGAAAAAACGTCTCATGACTTGGGGTAACTCTGTCGCAATCGCATCAAAATAGCGAACACCATAGGTTGTGTTAGTGTAAAACCCATTATCCCCATTTGGCATCACAACAATTAGATTGGTGTGACGCACTAAGCGTTCGATGTTAGTGCGTGAACACCAGGAGTTATGATTGCCGCCCATGCCATGTAGCAGGTATAAAACAGGGATATCCTGATCATCACGCTCTTTGTCTGCAATTTGATCCGCATCCGGATAGAGGACATTGACTTGACGGTATAGACCAAGCACTTGCGAACTGTATTCTATTTGAAAAAATGCCATTTTTACTCCCTTCTTTGATAGAAAAGAGTTGAGAAGACTTCAACTCCTAAGACTAACATGATAACGTTTAACGTACTTCCATAATGACTGGTAAAATAGCTGGGCGACGTTTGGTCTGTTCGAACAAAAACTTACTAATCTCATCACGAACCAACCCCTTAAGCTCACTCCAATCAAAACCGTCTTGATCCAGATAGTTTTCCACGGTTGTGTTCACCAAATCAGCGGACTCTCGAAGGATATCGCGACTCTTCTTCACATAAACAAAGCCACGAGTGTTCACTTTGGCACGTGAGACAATCTTACGCTCTTTTTTATTGACCGTCATCGCAACGATGAAGATACCATCTTCTGATAAAACCTTACGGTCACGAAGCACGATATTGCCCACATCACCGATAGCATTACCGTCAATCATCACATCACCAGCAGGTAGGGCCCCTTCGTGTAAGAAACCTTGATCTGTCAGGTGCATGATGTCACCTCGTTTCATGATGTAAATAGTTTCTGGAAGCATACCTGTCTCTTCTGCCATATCCGCATGAGCGGCTAAATCACGGTACTCTCCTTGAATAGGGAAGAGATACTTCGGTTTGACAAGGTTTAACATTAGTTGCAAGTCACGTCCATTCGCATGACCTGAGACACGAAGATTTTGTGTGATTAGCTTAACCGAACCACCAGCCTTATAAATCATGTTTTCGACACGAGCGACAACAGCTTCTTTGGCAATGCTTGGAGTTGTGACGATGTAAACCAAGTCACCGTCCTTAATTTGCACATAACGATGGCGACGGACAGCCATCTTCTCAAGGCTATTGATTGGCTCTCCCATACGTCCTGTCTCGAGAATAACCAATTCACGGTCTTCAAATTTGTTCATGTCCTTTGGTTTGACCATCAGGCGTTCATCAACAATGCTCAGCTTCTTAAGTCGAATAGCTGTACGCACAATATTTTCAACATCAAAACCAGTCAAAACCACACGACGTCCATGATTAGCGGCAGCATCAAAAACCTGCTGAATACGGGCAAGATTACTAGAGACAGCAGCTACAATAACCCGTCCTTCGGCATCACCAATTACTTGATCAATCTCGATACCAACTTCAGACTCACTCGCCACTTGTTCTGTACTAGTAGCATTTGCCGAGTCTGCCAGAAGGGCTAAGACACCTTCTCGACCGATTTCGGTCAAACGTGCCAAATCTGTCTGGTATTCATCACGTGCAGCTTGATCAAACTTGAAATCACCCGTGTAAACAATGTTACCATCATCTGTACCAACAACAATACCAAGGCTCTCAGGAATAGAGTGCGTTGTTTTGAAGAAAGAGACGACAGCATCACCGAACTCAATCTCTGTCTCACTATCAACAACGTGGAAATTGTTGAAATGCTTCACAGACGAATTGTTTTTCACCATCAATTTTGCCAGTTCGATAGTCAGCTCAGATCCAAAAACGGGAGCTGTCACCGAAGATAGTAGATAGGGCAAAGCGCCAATAGCATCTGCGTGACCATGTGTTAAGAAAATACCTTGCAAACGGTCCTTGTTTTCAACCAGATAATCAAGATTAGGGATAACATAATCAACCCCAAGTTGCTCATTTTCAGGATACTTTAAACCTGCATCCAACACAAAAATAGCATCATTAACCTCAGCAATATAGAGGTTTTTGCCATTTTCACGTACCCCTCCTAAAGCCATTATTTTGATATCGCTCATTTGTTCTCCTTATATCAATCATTATTGCTCTGACCATCTGTCATTTCCGTAGATCCTAATATGTCAGAACATCTTCATTAAATAAATGGTCCTTCATCAGACTAAGACGAACGACCTCTAGCAACTATCCAGTTGCTTACTCACTAAATTAGTATAACATAGAGAAGAACAAAAAGAAATAAAAGAGAGGGGTTACAAAGGCCATACACTGAAATTCTTATTTCTGGAAAAAGAGCAGCCCTGTTATTTTTAGGGATATAACTGTCAACTTAGCATCACTTGAAACGATAAGTGCCTTATTATTATCTAAAAAAAGACTCCGCTAGAACATGCTGTGTTCTGAAACGGAGACATTAGTGGTATCTAATCTCGGAAATGAGCTGATGAAAAGGTCAGGTAAACTAAATTTGCCTTCACTTTTTCCCAAGGTCCCATGTACTGCTTATGGGTATCAATGTAATCAAGCAATTCCCTATCGCACGAAGCATTAAAATAGCCGTTGGCGGCATAACAGAGGTCGTGTTTCATGCACCCATAATCCAGTGTATCCACTGGTTGCGGTTCATTCTCCACAACCCCACCGTAACCAGGTCCACACCAATGACCATGGATAGGCACTGATAAGTCCACATCTGGCCTTTCAGCAGCATAGACTTGTCGTTCAAAACCAAGACTTAGCAGCGTCAAACCAGCTAAAAACGCTATTAGCCATAATCGCTTTCTCATCTTATTACCAGCCTTTCTTACTTCTGATATTGTCATTATCTCTTATTGATTTTCATTTGTCAACCAAAAATAAATTTTTAGTTTACTGTTTTGAGATAAAAATGATTACAATACCAAAAAAAACTAAGCAAGACAGTGATGCTGCTTAGTTTTTTACTATTTCTGCTAGTTATTACCATCTACTCAAAAACTTGGTAATAATCTGCAATGGTTAGGCCAGCCTTCTCCTCGGCAGAACGGTCTTGCACAATCTTACCATCTTTCATCACAATGAGACGATTACCATATTTGAGCGCATCTTCCATTCGATGTGTAATCATCAAGGCGGTCAACTGCTCTTTTTGGACAAATTCTTCTGTCAAAGTCATTAAAGAAACGCTTGTTTTGGGATCAAGAGCCGCAGTATGTTCATCCAAAAGTAGCAAATCAGGCCGTTTAATCGTTGCCATCAAAAGACTCAAGGCTTGTCTTTGACCACCAGATAAAAAACCTGTTGCCGTCTCTAGATGATGCTCTAAGCCATTGCCTATCTTAGCAATTAAGCTCTTGAACTCGTCTGTAAATTGATGAATCCGTCTTGGAACCAAGCCACGCTTTTCACCACGATATTTAGCAATTAATAAATTTTCAGCGACTGTCATCCGAGGGGCGGTCCCCATCTTAGGATCCTGGAAAACACGTGCCAAATACTTTGCCCTCTTTTCGGCAGTCCAATCGGTAACGTCTTCTCCCATAATAATAACTTTCCCACTCGTTAGCGGCAAAGTGCCTGCTATCACATTGAAAAGAGTTGACTTTCCAGCACCGTTGCCACCAAGAATGGTGATAAAATCATGCTCGTAAATCGTCAAATCGACAGCATCTAAAATGGTTTTATAATCATTGGAGCCATTGTGGACCCTAACCGTTGCTTTATGTAATTCAACAATTTTTGTCATCTTGTAATCCTAGCCCCCTTAACTATTTTTTGTTTCAATACTGGCACCATCAAACAACTTGATAAAACAATAGCACTAAAGAGTTTGAGATAGTTAGTATTGAAGCCTAATGCAATGACTGCTGTGATTAAAAACTGGTAAAAAATCGCACCTATAACAATGGTAACCAAACGCTCTAAAAAGGTTAAGTCACTGGCATAAATCACTTCACCGATAATAATACTTGCCAAACCAATAACGATGATCCCGATTCCTTTAGATACATCCGCATAACCGTCTTGCTGACTTATAAGAGCTCCAGAAAGGGCGATAATTCCATTTGAAACCACTAGGCCCATCACTTCCATACGGTCGGTATTGATGCCAAAACTCTTGGCCATATCTCGATTGTCCCCAGTAGCGATATAGGCTTGTCCTAATCGTGTGTTGAGCGATAGGATAAGAAAGGCAATCACAGCCACAACGGAGAGAATCCCTAAAATCAAAAGATTATATGGAGCTTCAAAGCCAAACAAATCCTGGATCGTCTTGATATCTAACAAACCAAGATTCGCACGTCCCATAATCATCAGCATTATCGAGTTGATTGAAGTCATAACCAAAATACCGGCTAAAATGGTGGGAATCTTCCCTTTTGTATAGAGCAAACCTGTCACGAGACCCGCCAAGCATCCTGCTAAAATGGCTGCAAGAGTGGCTAAAAGTGGATGCCACCCCATATTAAGCAAGGTCACTGCTACGGCACCACCAAGCGGAAAAGACCCTTCTGTGGTTAAATCTGGAAAATCAAGTATGCGGAAGGTCAGGTAAATCCCAAGACCAAGAATCCCATATAAAAGCCCTTGTGAAATTGATGAAATAATCATTTAAACTATCCTTTTACCATGTGTCGTGTCAATTAGCTATCACAATGGTCTCAAAACCATCGTAAGAGCCCATCAACAATTAATCAGCTTTGACTGATACAACAGCCTTATCCATAACATCCTTTGGAATCGTGATGCCCAACTCTTTAGCAACTTTTAAGTTAAGCGTCGGTGTTCCGGTGTCAACAACATTGACCGGTAAATCTTGAACGCGTTGTCCTTTTAGAATTTGAGCAACCATTTTACCTGTTTCAACACCGAGATCAAATTGATTTTGTCCGATAGCTGCAAAGCCACCATTTTTAACCATGCTCTCGTCAACCACATATACAGGTAGTTGCGCCTTGTTGGCTGCAGCTGAAACAGTCTTCATCGCACTGGCTATCATATTATCTTGTGGGACAAAGATGGCATCCACTTTACCAGACATGACCGCCATGGTTGATGTAATCTCATTGGTTGATGGAACAGCGTAGGTTTTAACAGTTAGTCCTTGGGCCTTGGCTAAGGTTTCAAACTTGGCAACTTGACTTTGCGAATTATCCTCACTACTTGAGTATAAGACACCGATTGTTTTGGCATTAGGCGTCAAAGTCTTGATGAGCTCAACTTCTTGGGCAACTGGAAGCTGGTTGGAAACCCCTGTCACATTCCCCGACGGATGCTTCAAATCAGCAACCAACTTGGCTCCAACAGGGTCAGAAATGGCCCCCATAACCACTGGAATATCCTTGGTCGCATTGGCCAACCCTTGAGCAGCTGGTGTGGCGATACCAACTAAGACATCGTTACCATTAGCTACTAATTGCTTGCTCATGGTCTGGATTTTAGATTGATCAGCTTCAGCATTAACATAATCAATATCAACCTTACTGCTGTCATAACCGGATTCTTCAAGTCCTTTTCGTACCCCATCATTGATAGCATCTAGGGCATCGTGAGTGACAAATTGTAAGACCCCAACTTTGACTTTTTCTTTGGCCACTGGTGCAGCATGACGCTGTCCTAAACTGTAAAATACTGAACCGACAATCATAAGCCCTAATACGGCTAACGTTCCAAGCACTGCTTTATTTTTCATATCTATCTCCTAACTATATTCTCGATTACTATTTTTTCAAAAAGAAAAGCACCTAGTTTTAAAACTACGCGCCACATTTGTCCCTTACGACTGATAGAGCTGCGCATAGATACTGTCCTTTTTGAAGTACATCAAAAGTCGTATCCATGCTAAACAACACAAACACAACTTTTACCTACGCCAGCTTTGCCAAATTGTGATTTGCATTGTCATATCAGCTTTCCTCCGTTTGTTTTTTGTTTATTATACTATCAAATTCTAACAATTGCAAGCGATTTTTACAATTGGTATGTGTCAAAACTTACGGGAAAATCTTAGAACCTACGAAAGCAAAAGAAATCTTACCATAACAAAGATGTTCGCAAACGCATTTTTAATTTTTTCAACATACTTCCTATTTAAAATGTCACTACTTAATACATCTTATTTTGTAAAGTTACCAACATAACCGTTGATAGCCTTACAAAATAAATAGCGGCAAGGATGATTTATCGATATTTACCCTATTATTAAATCATTGATTCAATAATAGTTTGATTTTATTTATCAGACTCAGCATCTTTTTTCTGCGTTTGAAAGCAGCCAATACTCCTGCACTGCACCTAAACCATTGAAATTATCGGCCTTTCTCCCCATTGACGGTAGTTTAGCATTTGCTGGTTTAGTAGACTCACTTAATGATTCAGATACAGATTCACTTACTTACTCTGATACGGATTCAGATACTGACTCACTTAGCGATAGGCTGAAACGCTCACCGTTGTTCTCATCCTCTACCTCTGTTATTGTTGGTGGTGCAGTCTCTGTTGCATCTACCGTTGTGGTAACCGTTGTTTCAGTTAAATTAGCCGTATCTTTTTGTGTTGATTGATTAGCATTAGTAACATCTTCAGCTTCTACTTCATGTGCGAGCATACCCGCTCCACTGACAACTGCGCCAGTGGCAGCTATCCCTTTCAGAAGTGCTATCGACTTAGAATGTTTTGATGTGACTGTCTCCACATCATCTACAGTAACCTTGACTTGTTCCGCAGACGCCCCCGTCAAGTGTGCCAAACCAATTTGAGACATGAGCGTTTTATCCCAATGCTTACCGGATTTGTGCATCTTAACGCGAGACTTACGCGAATTTCGCCTATCTGTTTACCAGTTCTTTTTAGCTTAAAGACCTAATTCCTTTCATAAATCAGTTATCATACCTCTAAAAATGGAAATATTAAGTTGATTATATATAAAAAAACAATGTTTCACAATATACTAATTCTGTTTTTTGTTTTTTAGCTAATTTAGTCTTTATTTTTTAAGAATTTTTAATCAAAACAATTCTAAAATGTTCTCGATATATAGACATTATAACTAATTAGTATTACAACAATACTTGCATTACTCTATCATACATAATTAAAAACTTCAATGAGGCAGTTCCTGATTGATTCATATTCAGTAAACTCATCTATCTGTTGCTTATGGTATAATAAACTAATGGACTAAAACGGTATTTAAACACGGCAAAGGTCACACTACAATCGATTATTACTAGGAGAGTATTATGTCTTTCGATGGCTTTTTTCTACATCATCTGACCAAGGAATTGCAAGCATCCATTTTACATGGGCGAATTCAAAAGGTCAATCAACCCTTTGAACGCGAGTTGGTGCTAACCATTCGTCATAACCGCCAAACTTATAAGCTACTCTTATCTGCTCATCCGGTCTTTGGACGAATTCAAACAACCAAAGCAACCTTTCAAAACCCTCAACATCCTAATACGTTTACCATGATTATGCGTAAGTACCTACAAGGAGCGGTTATAGAAGCCATCGAACAGGTTGAAAATGACCGTATCCTTGAGATGACCATCTCCAATAAAAATGAGATTGGCGATCAAATAAAGGTTACTTTAGTGATTGAAATTATGGGAAAACACAGCAATATTATCTTGCTTGATAAAAATGAAGGGAAAATCATTGAATCCATCAAACATGTTGGCTTTTCTCAAAATTCTTATCGCACCATTCTTCCAGGGTCGTCTTACATAGCACCTCCTCAGAACCAGCCTATCAATCCATTTACAGTGTCGGATGCCCCATTATTTGAAGTCTTACAAACCACCGACTTATCCCCTCTCACCCTGCAAAAACATTTTCAAGGTTTAGGACGCGATACGGCACAAGAACTATCACAAAAACTATTATCGTCACAGGAAAAACTCAACACGTTTAGAAACTTTTTCCAACAACCCACTCAGCCCACCCTCACTCAACAGTCTTTCTCAGCAGTGATTTTTTCTGATTCCTTTGAGAAGATGGATAGCCTATCTGAACTGATGGATGTCTTTTACCAGGATAAGGCAGAACGCGACCGCATCGCTCAACAAGCCAGTGATTTGATTCACCGTGTGCAGAATGAGTTGGAGAAAAACCGCAAAAAACTACGGAAGCAAGAAGCCGAATTACGAGCAACTGACTCTGCAGAAGAATTTCGCCAAAAAGGAGAGCTGCTAACCACCTACCTCGCTCTCGTTCCCAACAACCAAGATAAGGTAACCCTTGACAACTACTATACTGGTCAACCAATCACGATTGCCTTGGACGTGGCTTTAACCCCCAATCAAAATGCACAACGCTATTTCAAAAAATACCAAAAACTAAAGGAAGCGGCTAAACACTTAAAGGGGATTATCGAAGAGACGAAGCAAAGCATTGCTTACTTCGAGAGTGTCGAGGTTAATCTCACTCAAGCAACGCGAGAGGATATCAGTGAGATTCGCCAAGAATTGGTTGAGGCTGGATTTATGAAAGCACGTTCAACCGATAAGCGGCACAAACGGCAAAAACCTGAACAGTATTTAGCTAGCGATGGTAAAACGATTATCATGGTCGGACGAAACAACTTGCAAAATGAAGAATTGACCTTTAAAATGGCTAAAAAGGGAGAACTCTGGTTCCATGCCAAAGATATCCCAGGGAGTCACGTACTGATTAAAGATAATCTCAATCCCAGCGATGATGTTAAAACAGATGCTGCTGAATTGGCTGCCTATTTCTCCAAGGCACGCCTGTCCAATCTAGTACAGGTTGACATGATTGAAGCTAAGAAACTCCACAAACCAACTGCAGCTAAGCCTGGATTTGTAACCTATACTGGACAAAAAACGCTTCGCGTTACCCCAAACGAAGATAAAATCAAAGACATGAAAGTCAAATCATCTCGCTACTAAGCTAAACGCATATAAAAAAACCAGCACAACTGTCTGGTCTCCGATTGAAGAATAGGTCTCTTTCAGACCTATTCTTCAATTTTTTTATTTCCTTAGAATAGGCTCAATTCTTCTAAGAAGGCTTGCATATTGAAATCATCGGGGACTAAGGTCAGATATGTCTCAGCTGCCTGTTTTGCCTCCTCCAACTGTCCAAATTCTCTTAGTAGGTAAGCGTAATCCTGTAAAAACTCTGGGTTTTGACGAAGGTCTTTGGCAATCGTTTGATAAGCGTTCAAGGCTTCCTCATCTTGTTCTAAAGCCTTATAGGCCTTGGCTATATTCCACTGGGTCAAGGCATTATCGATATCCCAAGAAGCCAGTGATAAAACGTCTTGATAACGCTCTTTAGTTACGTACAAATTAGACAGGCGCAAAGCAACTTCTTCCAAATCTTCCATCAAGTCTTTGGCTGCTAGTAGATAAGACTCTGCTAAGTCGGTATCATGGTTTTCATAGGCTAACTGGGAAGATAGCAGCAATAACTGACTGTCATAGGCATTTCGCGATAGCCCTTGTTGGGCCACTCTTAGCGCTTCCTCTAAGCGATGTTCTTGGTGCAAGGATTGAGCGTAGTAATAATGATAGGCAACAACATCAGCATTCATGGTTTCAAGTTGCTTGAAATAGAGATTAGCTCGCTGGTAGTCGCCTTGTTCAAACAAGAGTCTTGCCAGTTCAAAAACAGTGTAGTCATCATATTCAATGTCAACGGCCTTTTCTAAAAATTCAATCGCTGCTTCTAACTTGCCCAGGTGAGCATAGGCACGGCCAATACGCTCATAGGTGGAAACACCCGTTGCTGCTAAAATCTCACGATTATCAAGAGCGGCATAATTGGCGATAGCTTCTGTAAAATCTCCAACTTCCATCTGCATCTCAGCCAAACCAAAGCGAATCAAGGGTTGATTGGATAGGGCTAAAGCCTGTTCAAGTTTGCTTTTGGCAACATCCGCCAACCCTTCCATCTGATACAAGTCAGCCATAACGACAAGAGCATTAACATACTCATCAGAGCTTGGATCAATGGCATCTAAATATAGAAAGGCTGTTTCAAAATCACCATCTTCAGCCGCAATTTGAGCTAAATTAAGATTGACCTCTGGGTAATTGTCTCGTAATTGTTCATAAAGACGTTTGGCATGTGGTAAAAAACCGATGCTCTCCAAGTAAGCGCCTAACTCCAACAACACGTCTTCATCATCTTCTGCCAAAGCTCTTGCAAAGTAGTCTTCAGCCTGTTGTAAATCTTGATTTTGAATAGAAGCTATCATTTGTTCACTATTTCGCATCATCACTATTCTCCTCAATAAAATCTGCCTTGTAAAGACCACTGACGTCCTTATACCATTCAAAAATTTCGATAATGATAACTTTTATGGAGGCGTAGATTGGGATGGCTAAAAAGACTCCCCCTACTCCAAATAAGGTCCCAGCTGTCAACAAAACAAATAGAATGGTAATCGGATGGATTTGTAGTTTGCTACCAATAACAAGCGGGGTAACAAACCGTCCTTCAATTGTCTGCTCAATCGTAAAGACAATAATACACTTGACAACCATGGCAGGACCAGCCACAAAAGCTAGGATAAACACGGGAATCATGGCGACAAAACTTCCTAGATAGGGGATTAAGTTTAAAAAACCTGCGACAATAGCTAAAACGATACCGTAATTTAAGCCAATGATTGTGAACATGACTGAAAACAAAATTGCAACAACAATCGATACCGTGACTTGCCCTTGGACATAACCAGCCAACTGTTCATTGATTTTAGACATGACTCGACCAGTAGGGACCCTCAATTTAGGAGGCAAGAATTGTGTAACATAGCCCTTGAGTTGATCACCATCGCGCAATAAATAAAACAAAATAAAAGGTGAAATCATAATCGCCACTGCCACACGTGCCACTGTAGAAGCAAAGCTACCTGCCCAAGTTACAGCGGATTTTGAGATGGTCTGGGCATAGTTTATCACAGTATCTGACACATTGTTAAAGACATTTTGCAGCTCAATATTGTAATGACTCAGTTGACGACTGTCTAACAATTCGCTTACTTGCCTCTCAATCGCTTTGAAATAGTCTGGTAGATTTTTAGCAAAGGTAATCAACTGGTGCTCCATGGCTGGGATAAGCACCGCAATTCCCCAAAGCAACAAAGCAATCACGATGACAAACACTAAGCTAATCGCTACAGTGCGACTCATGCGCAACTTGGTTTCAAAAAAGCTAACAAAGGGTTTTAAAAGATAGTAAAGCAGGGTTGAAATAATAATTGGCAACATGATAACCGTTAAAAAGGCAACCACTGGCTCAAACAGGTGGGAAATCTTGGTAAAGACCAAAACATTGAGAAATAGCAACAAGCTAATTAATAAGACTGTTGTTCCTTTGCTATTTAAAAACCATTTAAAAAACCAGCTCAAGGTCATTTTTTTCTCATTCGGTTGATTCATCGTCTCTCCTTCTATCTGAGTGTGTCGTAAAAAATAACATCTTTGTCGATTAATTTTTGATTGTCATAGGTTAATTTAGCTGAAAAAAAGGGAGCATCCTCTAAAATCCATCGAAACATCTCATGATCTCCCTCCCAAGTTGGTTTGTCCAATACCTTATCATAAGGGACCCATTCCAAGGTTCCTTCTTTGGATTCTTCATCAGCAATCAACTGCCCCTCAAAATCAGTCACTTTAAAGACATAGGTGTACCAATCCTGTCCTGGAGTAAAATTTGGAAACGTAATGATACCTCGAAGTGTCATTTTCTTGACTGTCAAATGCGTCTCCTCAAACACTTCCCGAATAGCACACTCCTCTGGTGATTCGCCATTTTCCAGTTTCCCTCCAACAGAAATCCACTTGCCTTCATGAACATCATTGGTTTTCTTATTACGATGCAGCAGTAACAATTCTTTCCCATTATCAATATAACAAATCGTTGCTAACTTCGTCATCACATCACCCCTTTCACTTGTCTTACTATTATACCAATAACTGTCTAAAAATGGGCTATAATATCGTCAAAGTATAAAACTCATCACCCCTTTGATGATTATCTTATAAAATGGTGCTATTTTGTTAAAAATAATTGCCAAATGACACTTAAAATGGTTTAATGAAGACAAGAAAGGAGATTACTTATGAAACCTCAAGAACTATTGGAACAAGTCAAAGAAATGATTGCTAACAAAGACTTGTCAAAAGCAAAACACTTTATCGAAGAGCACAAAGAAGACCTTGGTCAACATTTTGAGAAAGCCAAAGATTTGATTGAAAACTCTGACGCTGTTACTGGTGTTGTTGACAAAGTGAAAGGCTTTTTTGACAAATAAGCGAAAAACAGCTATACATCGCTGTTAGCTACTAAACAAAAAACTCATCTGGGCATTCCTAGATGAGTTTTTTGCTTAGTGAATCACTTTTTGTGTTTTCGCGTATTTGGTCTCGACAGCTTCTTTTTCTGATTTCCACCAATCTTGATTTTCGGTGTACCAAGCAATGGTTTCTGCCAATCCTTCTGAGAAGTTGGTAAATTGCGGTTCCCACCCCAATTCTTCACGAAGTTTTTGTGCGTCAATCGCGTAACGTAAATCATGGCCAGCACGATCTGTCACATGGTCATAGGCATCTTTAGGTTGACCCATCTTTTCAAGAATCAACTCTAAAACTTCCTTATTGCTTTTCTCACCATCTGCACCAATTAAGTAGGTTTCTCCAATACGACCCTTGGTCAAAATCGTCCAAACGCCTGTTGAATGATCATTGGTGTGAATCCAGTCACGAACATTTTTCCCCTCACCATAAAGCTTTGGTTTAATGCCAGACAAGATATTGGTGATTTGACGCGGAATAAATTTCTCAATGTGCTGATAGGGCCCATAGTTGTTTGAGCAGTTTGAAATCGTTGCTTTAACACCAAAGGAACGAACCCAAGCTTTGACAATCAAATCAGAGGCTGCTTTGGTTGATGAGTAAGGCGAAGAAGGATTGTATTTGGTTTCGGCAGTGAATTTTTCACCCTCTCCTTCGCCATGACCTGGCAAATCTTCACGCAAAGGAAGATCGCCATAAACCTCATCTGTTGAAACATGATGGAAACGAAGACCGTACTTACGAGCCGCCTCTAGCAAGGTATAAGTCCCAATAAAGTTCGTATGGATAAAGGGACTTGGGTCTTCCAATGAATTATCATTATGGCTTTCAGCCGCATAGTGAACGATAGCATCTGCTTTAGCTGCAAGCTTATCGACCAATTCTGCATCAGCGATATCGCCAACCACAAGTTCCACTCGGTCGCCAAGAATAGCTTCCAAGTTGGCCTTGTTTCCTGCGTAAGTTAGTTTGTCCAAGACAGTCACATGAACGTCTGGATGGTTATTGTAAACGTAGTGTACAAAGTTCGAACCGATGAAACCAGCGCCACCGGTAACGATGATGTTTTTATATTGAGACATGTTTTCTCCAAAAATTATGTTTTGCTTGTTAATAGTTTCCCTGATATCGAAAACCCGCTATGTTAAGCCTAAGCTCATCATGTCCTTGTATGAGGAACACATTGTTGTCAGAAAAGAGCCATCACTTATAAGATTCTTTTTCTAATCTTAAAGGTCTTCTGCTTTCAAGGGTTTTACATCTTTAAGCAGTGGGTGATTTTTATCCGCTTCTGAGACTTGGGCTTCTTCAAGGTTTTCCCATTTTAAATTTAGTTCTGGGTCGGCATAGTTCACAAAAGCATACTTGGGTTTGAGTTCTAAAGCCCAGTAATCATTGACCAAGTAGCTATAGACGGCTTGGTCAGTTAAGACCTGAAAACCATTGGCAACGCCACGTGGTACAAAAATGCCTTTGGAAGCATCTATAATGGTTTGGTAGGTATTGCCAAAGGTATCGCCTTCACGAAGATCGACCCATGAACCAATCACTTTCCCTTCATCAACGATAGAAACATACTTGTCCCAAGGCTCAGCATGAAGTCCTCGAAGAGCGTGCTTGTGGTTAAACGAAACGTTATTTTGCAGTTTGCCTTCTGCAAAAAAACGCTCTGGAAAGCCAAGTGGGACCATCTTTTCTTTCTGGAAATTCTCCTTAAACCAGCCACGGTTATCACCTCGAACTGGAATATCAAACTCCCACATGCCAGGAATAGCCTCAACTGGGCGTCCTGCTAACTCTTTATCAAAAAATTGTTCTGTCACTATGCTTCTCCAATCAAACGTAGCAAATATTGGCCATACTCATTTTTCTTCAGGGGCTGTGCCAATTCACGGACCTGTTCTTTGGTGATGTAACCCATGCGATAAGCAATTTCTTCCAGATTTGCCACCTGAACATTTTGCAGGCGTTGAACAGTCTCAATATACTGGGCAGCTTCTAGTAGGCTTTCATGCGTTCCTGTATCTAACCAAGCAAAGCCACGCCCCATCAGTTCAACAGAGAGGTCTCCACGCTCAAGGTAGGCTTTATTAACATCTGTGATTTCTAACTCTCCCCGTGCAGAAGGCTTGATACCTTTGGCAATCTCAACAACATCATTATCGTAAAAATAGAGGCCGGTAACTGCAAAATTAGACTTCGGTTTCTCAGGTTTCTCTTCGATAGAGATAGCGTTCATCTCATCATCAAACTCAACTACGCCAAAGCGCTCGGGATCCTTAACTTGATAACCAAAGACTGTTGCACCACTTTCTTTGGTAGCAGCACGTTGCAACATCTTGGTCAAACCATTGCCATGATAAATATTATCGCCCAATATCAAAGCAACATGATCATCACCGATAAATGATTCACCAATAATGAAAGCCTGGGCTAAGCCGTCAGGACTGGGTTGTTCCGCATAAGACAAGGCAATCCCTAATTCAGAACCGTCCCCTAATAGGTCTTCAAAACGCGGTAAATCTTGTGGCGTAGAGATGACCAATATCTCTTTAATGCCAGCCAGCATTAAAACAGATAAGGGGTAATAAATCATTGGCTTGTCATAAACAGGCATCAGTTGTTTGGATGCTGCACGTGTTAAGGGATACAAGCGTGTCCCTGAACCGCCTGCTAAAATAATACCTTTCATCAGAAAGACTCCTTTTCTAGGGAAATTCCCTTTTCTCAATTCGTAATCGCTTTATTCTACCATGTTTTCAACTCATTTGTCAGCTGCCACTATACGTTGAATATAAGGAGCACAGTCATAGTCTTCTGCGGATAGCCAAAAATCATCTTCCATTAACATAGCAACCATTTCCCTAGCGATTAAAGGACCTGTTGTTAGCCCAGAAGACCCAAGTCCACTAGCGGCAAAAACGCCTGGCAGATCGGGAACTGGACCAAAAAATGGACAAAAATCGCTCGTGTATGCTCGAATGCCAAGTCGATCACTCTTTGCAGTAGCTTCTGCTAGTTTGGGAAAGAAGACTTTTGCCTCTTCTTCCAAACGGTCAAGAACGGTCTTATCGACAGTCAAATCAAAGCCCTTGTCATTTTCATGACTAGCACCAACAGAAACCTTGCCATCCACAAATGGAATGAGGTCTAGCTCACCCTCTGGCATAAAGACCGGGAGACTATCCGTCTGATACCCCTTGAACTGATAGTCAAGTAGCTGACCTTTTTGGGGGCGAACATCAACACTATAACCCAGTGGACTTAAACAATCACCTAGCCAAGCCCCTGTCGCTAAAATCACCTTATCAAAGCTGTCACCGTTAATGCGATAGCCTTGATTCGTTTTCTCAAGCGATACTTTCTTTGAAATGACTGGACAAGCAGCAGCTGCCAATAGGGTTTTCGTTAAGGCTGCTCCATCAAGTCTAGCTGCTCCTGAAGCATACAGAACTGATCCTTTAATCACCAAGCCTGGAAATTTAGCCGCAGCCTCTTTTTCTGATAATATCGCTAACTCACCAATTAAGGGTGACTCTTCAAGACGACTATGAGCCAAGTCATACAAGTCTTGAAAATGATCTGGTGTCTTTTTATGCAGCAAAATACCAACTTGCTTATAAAAGGTTGTATCAAAGCCATCCTCTTCTAAATCAGAAACCATTTGGGGATAGAAATCCGCTCCTAATCGAGCCAGTCGATACCAGGCTTTATGACGTCTCCTTGAAAACCATGGACTAATGATACCTGCTGCTGCCTTTGTTGCTTGACCCAAACCATGGTCAAATACGCTCACCTCATAACCGGTCTCTTTTGATAAATAATAAGCAGCTGTTGAACCGACAATGCCAGCTCCAATAATCGCAACTCTCATCTCTAATCCTTCCTAGCCTAAAGCCACATCCATTACCATCATAATGACAAATCCCATCATCAAGCCCAATGTCGCACTATCTGTATTGCCATTTGTTTGTGATTCAGGAATTAGCTCTTCAACAACGACAAATATCATGGCTCCTGCTGCAAATGATAAGGCGTAAGGTAATATCGGCATCATGGCTAAAACCAAAGCCGCACCGATAACAGCACCGATAGGCTCAACTATAGCGGATAGGGCTCCCATGACAAAAGCGTATCTCCGTGATTTGCCATCTGCTCGAATCGGAATCGACAAGGCAGCCCCTTCGGGAATATTTTGAAGACCAATGCCAATTGCCAAACTAAGGGCTCCCATGAGAGCAGCTAGTGAAAACTCTCCTTGTGCTAGAGCCCCAAACGTAACACCCACAGCCAATCCTTCGGGAATATTATGAATGGTAATGGCTAAAAATAAAAGCGCTGTCTTGGATAATTTTTTCTGAGGCTGCAAGCCTTCAGCGTCCTCAATCTCTCGATTGAGATGTAGATGAGGAACAAGGGCGTCAATCAACCGAATGAAATAACCGCCAATTAAAAAACCCACAGCTGCTGGCACAAAGGCCCACTTACCGTAAAGAGATTGGGCATAATCTATCGAAGGGGCCAATAAAGACCAGAAGGAAGCCGCAATCATGACACCTGCAGCAAACCCCATCATGATATCCAACAATTTACGACTGATAGTCCTGAAAAAGAAGACAATAGCCGCCCCTACAATGGTACATGCCCAAGTGAACAATCCAGCTAAGAAAGCCAAGAAAACAACTGACTGTTCCGATAACCACTCTATCATACAAAACCTCTACAACTGAGCAAAGGGGTTTGTTGAAGACTCACTCTGGCAAATCGTCACTTCCCACCCTTGCTCATCTTTCCACTGTTCTAATCGTTTAGCAACCTCTGATACAAATAAGACCTCGATATGATGACCTGGATCTATGGCATACAAGCCATCTGTCAACATCTCTTGAGCCGTATGATAATAAATATCACCCGTTATAAAGACATCTGCACCTTTAGCAAGAGCGTCTCGGTAAAAGGATTGCCCTGACCCGCCACAAATCGCAACTCTCGAAATCTGAGGATTGTCATCATTGTAACGCACCAAACGAATACTGTCTAAACCAAACTGCTCCTTAACATTTTGTGCCAATCTTTCTAAGCTCTGCACAGGTACCTGACCGACGCGTCCAATACCCAAGGAATCTATCGTTAGTGACAAAGGCACCGTCTCTTCAATTCCTAACCGCTCACAAAACCAATCGTTGAGACCATCTGGGATAATATCTATATTGGTATGGCTGACATAAACCGCAATGTCATGTTTGACCAAATTCAACAGAATATCACGTTGCGGAGAAGACACCAAGTCCTTAAGCCCTTTAAAGATAGGCGCATGTTTGGTAATGATGAGGTTGACTCCTTTCTCAATCGCTTCAGCGACAGTATTTTCACGCACATCAAGCGTTACCATCACCTTAGTAATTTCTTTTTCAAGGGTTCCGATTTGAAGCCCAACGACATCCCCCTCCATGGACAACTCAGGAGGGCAATAGCGCTCATAGCGCTGAATCAATTCTTTAGCTAACATGTCCGATAACCTCCTTAATTTCGGCTATTTTAGCGATGATCTGTTCACGGTCAGCTACGAGATAGTGAGGGATAGAAGCAAGGGCATGGTCCAACTTAGCCAATTCTCGCTCCCATTTTTGACGAAAAGAATCCGTTTGATATCCCAGCAATTTTGGTCCAAAGCGCAATTCCCGACGTGATAACGTCATCTCCCCATGTTCAGCCACGATAATCTCGTAATGCTTGTTGTTTTCAGTCATGATGGTTTCCTCAATAATGGAGAATCCGTTTGCTTGCAACCAAGAACGTAGATCATCTTCACGGTTATTAGCTTGCAACACCAAACGCTGAACATCTTTGAGTTTGTCTTTACCAGCATCTAAGATGTCCGCAATCAGACGACCTCCCATACCACAAATGGTAATAACCGTCACCCTATCGCTAGGCTTCAAGGCGTCTAAGCCATCTGCTAAACGGACAGCAATTCTATCAGATAAAGCTGATGACTCTATGTTTTTGACAGCTGATTGATAGGGGCCTTCGACGACTTCCCCTGCTATAGCCCGCTCAATCTTATTTTTTTCTAATAAAGCAATCGGGAGGTAGGCATGGTCGCTACCGACATCTAATAAAACAGCATCTTGCGGGACAAAGGCCGCCACGGTCGATAAGCGTTTTGATAAGTGTGTTTCCATGATTTTAATTCAATACTCTTTCATTTTTTAAATTACATTTATTATACCAAAAAACCGTCCAAGCATAGAGGCTTGGACAGTCATTTTTGCTAATCTTTCAGTTAAGGGCTAAGAACAGGAAAATCTGTTCAGATGACTAATGATCATTGCCCCAAATGCCCATAGCATTAAGAAATTCATCAGATACTGTCACCTTAGAAGGATCTGCTTCTTCACGTTGCCGTCTCCGCTCTTCGACTTGACGAACTGTCGTAATCCCATCACGCCTCCAATTGCGCAGTATGGCGTTGATGTATTTCCAACTGGTCTTGTTATTAAAGACAGCTTCACGAAGAGCTTCTCTGATCAAGGCTGGATCTGTGTCATCCTCTTTGACAGTCTTTTCAAGGTCTTCGAGTTCAAATGGGCTCAAGAAGCGACCAAGCTCTTTTTGAAAATCATCAACCAAGGCTTCTAAAGCATTGGTGTTTGACAGCGGTTCTTCCAGCTTTTCATCTAAAATACGATCCAACTGTTGAAAGGCTGGACTCACGTCAAAAGTCATCCCACTGTCATGATTCACTTCAAAAGACAGCAATTGACTTTCCATTAGGCGTGAAATACTACGATTAACCTCCGTAATGGTCTTGCCAATGCTCTCGGCAATCTCACTTGGGGCAATCTCTTCTTTAGCATTTGTATTTTGAAAATACAAAAATTGCCAGACTAAAAAATCATCAGCTGATTGAAAAATCTTGTGGTAATTAAACAACAATGCTGCTGGCAGCACCAAATACCCCTGTCTCATCGCTTCCGTATAAGTCATCAAAATCCTCTATGTTGTCTTTTTGCTGTTCTTCCCAATAATGTGATGTCCTTTAATCTGTTCCTAAAACACCTTATTGTCACAAAGCATTCGCCTATTTGACTGTCCTTCTGTGACTTTGCCAAATCAAGTCCTTTTTTATCTAAAACCATTGCTAGCGCTGAGATAGCTAGCTTTATCATGTCACATAATGAACAAGATAGTTTAAATCATTTTAGGAACACTGCTTATAAAGACCGATACCTTACCCCTTTAAAAGGCTATATTAGAAAGACAAAGTAGTCTATTCCCACAAATGAGCCTAAAACACCCCTCCTCCTCTAGTCATCACAACTATTAGGACAAGAGAAGGCGTTTGTGCTCAGTTTAACTTTAGGCAAACCAGCTTAAGCTATCGTTTGTGCAGTTAACCACTAACCTGGAAAATTCATCAATACCTTAGTATCGTAATCACCAATAGTTTCACGACCATTGAGACCATCCAACTCAATTAGGAAGGCACAGCCAGCGACAACACCGCCTAATTTTTCAATGAGTTCGATAGTGGCTTTAACTGTCCCACCGGTTGCTAAAAGATCATCAACAATCAAAACACGCTGACCAGGTTTAACGGCATCGGCGTGCATGGTTAACGTGTCAACACCGTATTCTTTTTCATAATCTGCTGAAATCACTTCGCGTGGCAACTTCCCTGGCTTACGAACTGGAGCAAAACCAATCCCAAGCTCAACCGCTACCGGACAACCGATAATAAAACCACGCGCTTCTGGGCCCACAATCATGTCAATATCATGGTCACAAGCGTATTGGGCAATCTCTCGAACGGCGTAACTGTAGGCTTTTCCATTAGCCATCAATGGCGAAATATCACGAAAGGTGATGCCTTCTTGAGGGTAATTGTCAATTGATGCGATGTATTTTGTTAAATCCATAATCTTTTTGCGGTTACAAGAACTTAGAAACCGCACATCCTTTCCTATTTTTGAGTGTCGTCAAAATTATTTTTACGAACTATTATACCATGATTTTCCAGAAGTTGACATATTAACGTCAGTCAATCGTGATAAAAATGCCTTTTGCTGCTAAATTTTCCAAACATTCTACCAAGTAAGCCTCATCGTGCTCTGGATAAATAGGGGTAGTTACTCTTAGGGGTTCCAATTCAGCATAGGCTTCTGCTACTTTGCCTCGATAGTGTGCCTTTTTCCAAAGAGGATCTGGTTGATACCCCCTTTTTTCCATCTCCTCCATTAGCAAGAGGTGATAACGGTAAAGCAGGTAAGGTGAGTGATTAAAAACATAATTCACTGTTGCGTGTGGCTTTCCCCAACCAGCACCTCTAAGGGCAGCACATTCACGATGTTGACCAAGTAGTTGTTGGCGAGGCAAAAACGGCAGTAATCTTTCGTGCCATAGTCTCATTAGCGTTCTCCTATCATAATGACTAGCCGCTCATCTTCTAACAATCCTGCACGTTGCCAATCATTGCCACCGTAGCGATTACCTCTGTAAGGAAGACTATAAAACTGAAGCTTTCCCTCTCGAGTGAGCAAGGAAAGCGCTCGAATATCTCGCCCTAAAAGGGCGGTTTGCAGCAACTCTCCCTTGTCTGGAAAAGCATGACGCTGCTGCCAAAATTCTGGCACAAAGCACAGTTGTAGCTGACTGATTGTCTCTTCTGATACCGTTTCAAAGTTGATGGTTAACAGATAGTCAGCATTGATGGTTAAGACATCGTCTGTTAAGTGAAGGTTTACTCTAGCTAGATTTTCCATCAGGACTCCTTTAACCATTCATAAATCGCTTGTGGGCTTCCTAAAGCCATCAATTCCTGGTATTCCACCGTTTCTTTGAGGTCTTGAAAAATACGACTGGTCTCAATCGCTTTTTTATCAGCCGCTTTATTGACCGTCATCACACCATCTGTTATCGTCACAAAGCCCAGCTCTTCAAAAATTTGAATCATCTTAATCAAGAGAAATACCTCAATATTGAGGTAGTGACCTAACTCTTTTAGTTTATAACGAATATCAAACTCTGGAAATTGATAAAGGGTCTTGTAAAGCTTGGCATACTGTTGCCGAGTCCCATATCCCGATAGGTAATAAGGGGGGTTAATGGTGTTTTTAAAGTAAAGTACCTCTAAGGGATTAGCAGCAAACCAGCTTTTGACCTCATCTGGAGAATCTGGTAGCTCAACCAAAACTGCACGATGACTATTCTTTAAATCAGCATTCAATAAGGGAACATCGGGTGGGAGGGGACTATTTTTGGCACGAATATCGTAAAGCTGAACACCGTTCACACGTGCATCCACCAACATTAACTGTAGGGTTGTTTGACCATTCCAAACATTGACAGATAAGGTCACTGCTAATTCGAGGTTTTGCGCCTGTTGAAACTCCTGAACAAGCTTGCCTTGATTAAAGGCAACCACATCAACCTCTTTGTCATCCTGACTGACCTTGAGTTTTAAGTGAGCATTCTCTTGGCCCATGGTTCTCGCTTGTAAAACCGTAAAATCCTTTAGCCAAAAGACAGGCTTGTTATTATCCATGCCAAACGGAGCTAGACGCTCGACATTTTTTAAAGACTCCAGGCTTAACTCAGACAATGTCAACGCTTCATCTACGACAAGGGTATTTTTAGCACTCGTATCGATGCCTTTTTCCTCAACATACTGACACAGTAAATCCGAAAGCCTCCCTAGTTGCTCAACAGGTAATGTCATACCTGCCGCACCTGCATGTCCTCCAAAAGCTGTAAACATATCTCGGTGAGGGTTCAATGCATCAAAAATATCAAGAGCTTCTAAGCTCCGTGCCGACCCCTTAGCCGAACCATTCTCAATGTTCAAAACAATGACTGTCTGAGAGATATTTTCCATAATATGACCCGCAACAATCCCTAAAACACCGGGATGCCAACCCTCTTTGGCTAGGACTTGTACAGGCTTCGTGAGATCTACCATGCTCATAGCCTCATCGTAAATCTGCTGAACCAATATCTTTCGCTCGTCATTTTTTTCTTTAATGATAAGGGCAATCTTGTGCGCTTCCTCGTCATCAAATCCCGTTAAGAGTTCAATAGCTGGGTTGGGATCATCCAGACGACCAAGGGCATTGAGTTGAGGCGCAATGTTAAAGCCGACGGTCTCTTCGGTAATAGTATCCATATCAATGTCAGATACTTGTAATAATTCTTGTAAACCAATCCGCTCGGTGTGCTTGAGCATCTCCAAACCAACCTTCACCATAACACGGTTCTCATCGGTTAAACTCACCATATCAGCGATCGTTCCAATAGCAACTAAATCCAACAGCTCTACCGGAACCGTCTCTAGTAAGGCACAGGCCAGCTTAAAAGCAACCCCACAGCCTGCCAAATGAGGAAACGGATAGCCAGCCTTGGGATGTTCTGGATGAACAATCGCAAAGGCATCTGGCAAAGTCTCTGGTAGGCTATGATGGTCTGTCACAATAACATCAACACCCTGCTCTTTGGCATAAGCAATCGCCTCATGACCTGCGACCCCATTATCAACGGTTACAATAAGAGAAATCGCTTCTTGTTCAATAAAATAACGATAAACGCTCTGATTGGGGCCATAACCGTCCGTAAATCGATTAGGAAGATAGACCCGAACCTCAGCCCCCATCATCTCTAAGGCTTCCTTGATAATGCTGGCGCTCGTCATACCATCAGCATCATAGTCGCCATAAACTAAAATGGTTTCAGCATGCTCAATCGCTTGCCGAATACGATTCACAGCCTTTTCCATATCGCTCAACAAAAAAGGATCATGTAGGTCTGATAAATCAGCTCTTAAAAATGATTCCAGGGCTTCTGCGGTAGAAAGACCACGTTCCACCAATAATTTAGCCGCAAGTGCATTTAAGCCTTGTTGTTTAGCCAGTTTAAAAAAGCCATCGTCTGGCTCCTTGGTATTGATTTTCCAATCGTATTTAGACCGTATCATTCTTGTCTCATTTCTTTTTCCGATAAATCCTTATTATTATAGCAAAAAAACGCCTAAGATTCATTCTTAGGCTCGGATAAACAGCCAAGGACAGGGACTTAAAGCATCACTAATGGCTATCATTACTTAAAGTTAAACACCTTACGTGCTAGGAAATCACTGGTCTTTGGAAATAGGACATACAGTTTATAAGCCGCAGCTAAGGCAAAAGGCATGTTTAGCTCACGTTTGTTTTTTCCAAAAATCTTGATAATACGTTTAGCAACCAAATCTGGCTTCAAACTAAAACGCTCAACGCTTTGGAGGTATTGTCCTGTTGGATCAGCCTTATCAAAGAAGGTCGTCTCAATGGGACCTGGATTGACTGTGGTGACATAGACCTTAGCATCTGCAAGCTCTAAGCGCAAGGCATTAGAAAAGCCAATCACTGCAAATTTACTCGCTGAGTAAATGGTCGATTTTGCTGAAGCAATCAAACCAGCCATAGAGGCAATATTGATGATGTGTCCATGTCCTTGCTCAGCCATCCGCTTGCCCACCAGGCGTGAAAAATGAATCGTCGCCAGAGTGTTGACCTCAAACATCTCTTCAATACTATCAAAATCAAATTGGTCGTAGGCTTTGAACTCGCCAAATCCTGCGTTATTGATAAAAATATCAATACGGCCATATTTCAAGTAAATCTGATCGACCACTGATTGAAGGGCTTTTTTATCGGTAATATCCAAACCAATACAGGTCTTATTCGACACATGACGGTATTTTTCTTCTAGCTTCTGCTGATCTCGCCCTAAGAGAATCAAGCCATCTTCACTGGGCAAGCGTTTTATCATTTCTTCAGCGATACCACCTGAAGCTCCTGTTATCACAATAATCCGTTGGCTCATTAAATCTCTACCTCATCCAAGTCAAAAACAACCTTAACAGGCTCAAAAATGGTTGCCGCGTCTCTCTCTAATTGTCGGCAATCACGTGATAAAAAGCGTGGGCTGATATGATTGAGCAGCAATTTTTTGGCAGAGGCTTCTTTGGCCACCATGGCAGCCTGCATATTGGTGGAATGCCCATGTGCTTTGGCTAAGGCCTCGTCTCCCTTACCATAAGTCGATTCATGAACCAAGACATCTGCTCCTAGACCAAGGCGAACACTGGCATTGGTTTTGCGTGTGTCTCCCAATATCGTAATCACCTTGCCCTTCTTGGGCTCAGAGATATAGTCTTTCGCAACAATGGTAGTGCCGTCCTCTAAAACAACATCTTGCCCGTTTTTGATTTCTCCAAATAAGGGACCAAACGGAACGCCTGCTGCCTTCAAAGCCGCTGCATTTAAGCTACCTTCCAAATCTTTTTGAACCACCCGATAACCGATACAGAAAATACTGTGATCAAGCGCTTCAGCATAGACAACAAACTTATCCGTTTCCAGAATTTTGCCAAGATGTTCAGCATCCAACTCATGAAAATGAATCCGGTAAGGCAAACGAGAGCCCGTCCCACGCAAACCGGACATGACCAGTGATTTAATGCCTTTTGGCCCATGAATGGCAATGTCTGTCTGCTCATCACTGGATTGAAAAGCTCGACTCAACAAAAAACCTGGCAAGCCAAGAACGTGATCTCCATGCAGATGGGTGATGAAAATACGACTAACTTTTCGTGGTTTGATAGTGGTCTCCAAAATTTGACGTTGCGTTCCTTCGCCACAATCAAACATCCAAACTTCATTAATCTCATCTAATAACTTCAATACTAAACTGGAAACATTTCTTGCCTTAGATGGCTGACCTGCTCCTGTTCCTAAAAATTGTAATTGCATCTTATCTCTTCTAATCTTTTAAAATATAGGCTAAGTATTCCCGTTGGCTAAAGCCATAATAAACACGACCTTGGTAGGTGGCAACCATCTCTGCTAGCTCATCTTGATTAAAACTTTTAACTTTAATCACACCCCCTTTGAGCCGGTAAACCTGGCTCAGCAAAGACGACTCTGGGGTTACCTCCTCTAAAATCGTTTCATCAAAGGTCACTGGTCTGAGTCTAATCCGCCCTTGGTCTTGATAGACCTTAAAATCTGGGAAGATTTGTGCGATATCACTCAATAATGTTTGGGTTATGATTTCTGCTGTTTCAGGAAAAACCTGAGCTAATTCTGAAGCATCTTCATAGGCAAAACCATACGCTTTTCCAGAAAGATTGAGGCGCACAAACGGCTTTTCTTCCGTAAAACTGGGATTTTTTTGAAACAAATCAAGGGCTTTTGAGAGTTGAAAAAAATAATCCGTCGCAGCTTTTGGCCCTTGCTTTTGATAATGTTCCGCAAAATAAGCGTTGATAACACTAGGCGGTGGCGTAATGAAACGCATTTTCTCTGAGTCAGCTAATCTTGCCAGCTGTCCTTCTAAATAAACCTTATCTAGGCTGGTAAAGCCACCATAGGTCAAGGCTAGCGTGATGTAATCAGTCATAAAATTCTTCTAACTTCCATTTATTTTTGGCTGCAATATACCCCGAAACTTCCTCACTTTCATGCTCAAAATGATAAGCATCTACTAAGGCAAGGGTTTCAAGATTGTAGAGTTTATAGAGGTCTTTTTGATGTACCGAAATAGCAAATGGCTCAAACAAGTCTCTTATTTCATCAATAATGAGGTTACGAAGCGTCTGTCGGGAAGCCTTATCTTTTGCCGAAATACGAACATTGGGAAAGGCGGTCGCCGTGAAATCCACCACCTTATCCATTTTATTGTAAATGGCTAGACGAGGGATATCCAACATGTCCAAGTCTTTCAAAATATCCAAAACAACCTTCTCGTGCTCACTGTGATTGGGATCACTAGCATCAATAACATGCAAGAGCAAATCCACATGCCGGCTTTCTTCAAGTGTCGATTTGAAAGCAGCTACTAACTCCGTAGGTAGGTCCTGAATAAAACCAACCGTATCCGTCAAGGTTGCTTGAAAGCGCCCTTTTAGGTAAATCTGCTTGGTAGTCGCATCCAAGGTTGCAAAGAGTTCATCAGCTTCGTATTGCTTATTGTCAGTTAGGACATTCATAATCGTTGACTTACCGGCATTTGTATAGCCTATTAAGCCAATGTTAAACACCTGATTATCCATCCGCTTATCACGAATGGTTTCGCGATTTTTCTCAACAAGCTTAAGCTGACGCTCAATATCGTTAATCTGATGTCGAATGGAACGGCGGTTAAGCTCCAGTTGGCTCTCACCCGGACCACGACTGCCGATGCCACCAGCCTGACGACTCAGCATAACCCCTTGCCCAACCAAGCGTGGTAACATGTACTTGAGCTGTGCCAAATGAACCTGTAACTTCCCTTCGTAACTACGGGCTCTCATCGCAAAAATATCCAAAATCAGCTGCATACGGTCAATGACCTTGACACCTAGGGCTGACTCTAAATTGGTGTTTTGCCTTGGTGTTAGGCGATTATTGACAATTACCGTATCAATCTCATCTGCTTCTACCATTTGGCAGATGCTCTCTAACTTGCCCGAGCCGATAAAGGTTTTACTGTCATAGCGCTCCCTCTTTTGACGATAAGAGTCAACCACCTCGGCACCTGCCGTTCTTGCTAGGCTAGCCAACTCTTCCATAGACATCTCAAAATGGTCTGTCTCCTGAAGTTCCACACCAATAATAATAACACGCTCTTTTTTTAGCTGTGTGTCATGCATCTCATCACCCCCTTAAGCGATCGTATCTTGACGAAAAAATAGCCCATGATGGACTATCAAATGTATCTATTATAGCATATTTATTTCAAATGCACAGGGATTGTAAAACCATAGCTTCTCTTAGGATTGCTCGTTTAAGAATCGGCTGACCTGCTCCATAATAACTTCTTGAAAATCATCGGCTGATACATCGTAAAAAGGAACCGCCATACGATTGCGAAACCAGGTTAGTTGCCGCTTGGCAAAACGCCTTGTATTTTGCTTTAAGCGCTCCAGACAGGTCTCCAAGGTCTCTTGACCAGCAAAGTAAGGAAAGAGCTCTTTATAGCCAATACCACGAGTGGCTTGCGCATCAGGGTAATGGTCATATAGCCACCTAGCCTCCTCCAACAAACCTTGCTCAATCATCGCATCAACACGGGCGTTAATCCGCTCATAAAGGCGTTTCCGATCATCGGTCAGCCCCAGAACCAAGGCATCTAAGTTTGTTTCATGATTGGTCAATTCTTGGCCAAAACGCGCCAATTCCAAAGCTCTGATGGCTCGCCGACGATTGACTTCTGAAAGGCTTAACTGCTGCTCCTTTAGCATAGCGAACAAAGCCTCGTCAGATTGGGCGCTCAATTCCTTGCGATATGCTAGGAGCGCTGCTTGATCTAAATCCCCTCCGAGATGATAGCCCTCTAAAAGACTCTGGAGGTAAAGCCCCGTTCCTCCAACAATGATAGGTAATTTCCCGCGACTGGTAATATCTTCAATCGCTCTTGTCGCTTCCTGAACAAAATCAAAGGCCGAATAACCCTCTATCACCTGACGAACGTCGATGAGATGGTGCTTAGCGGCTGCTTGCTCTTCAGGGCTAGCCTTGGCAGTACCAATATCCAAGGAGGTATAAACTTGCTGGCTATCTCCTGAAATAATCTCACCATTAAAACGCTTTGCTAGGGTCACCCCTAGAGCTGTTTTCCCGACCGCTGTCGGTCCTGCTATCACAACAATTTTGGTTTTCATAAAGTTTTTACTTGCTATTCCATGTCATTTTTTAGATAATAATAGTATTATAACATATTGAGAGATGGGCTTACAAAGCCTTCATTTTATCTTATTCAAAAGGAGAGTTCCCATGACAAAGAAATTCCAATTTGCTAAAGGTCTTGCAACTGGTATTGTTGCTACTGCCGCTACGGTTGCTGGAGCAGTCTTTGCTGTAAAAAAAACCGTCATTGAACCAGAAGAAAAAAAAGAAGCTTTCATCGAAGAAAATCGCAAAAAAGCAGCGCGTCGTCGCGTCACCCGCTAATCCAAAAACCAGTCTCTAATAAGGCTGGTTTTTAGATTGCCAACTAACAGAAAGTAAGGCCGTTCTATCACATCACCTCATTTCATACCGAAGAAGCTGATGTGGCAAAACGAGGTAGCCAAGCACCTCTGAAACCCATGCGTTTAAATCCCTATCGTCTATCATCAATGCTACCATCACGATGAAGCCTTGGCAAAGCTTTGCTTCCCCTCCTCATTACCTACTCAAGCATCAAAAAAAGACTTTGTTTGGGTTAACAAAGTCTTTTTAACTCTAATTCTTTGATAATGACGGACAAATCTCAGTCCTTATCTAGCACCTATTAAGCTGTGATATACTCTGGTAAACTTTCACCGATAGCTTCCAAGCGTGCTTGCCATTCGTCACGAGTCAAGCCATGTTCCTGCACATAACGGTTACGCTCATGCGCACGGCATTCCGCTGAACAGCCACGAACGTATTTGGATTCATTTTCTTCGCTAGCGAAGATTTGCTTGTTACAAAATGGATTTGCACAATTGACATAACGTTCACAAGGCTCTCCATCAAAATAATCTTTGGCAATCACCGTTGGGTTGACATGGTTGATTGGAACAGAGATACGCTCATCAAAGACATACATAGCCCCTTCCCAAAGATCCCCTCGTACTTCTGGGTCTTTACCATAGGTCGCAATACCACCGTGAAGTTGGCCAACATCCTTGAAGCCTTCACGAACCATCCAACCAGAGAATTTTTCACAACGAACGCCACCTGTACAGTAAACGACAACTCGTTTTTCCATGAATTTTTCCTTGTTGTCACGAACCCATTGTGGTAGCTCGCGGAAGTTACGAATGTCTGGTCGAATAGCTCCCTTGAAGTGTCCAAGATCGTACTCATAGTCATTACGCGTATCTAAGACAACTGTATTTTCATCAAGAAGGGCTTCTTTAAATTGCTTAGGATCAAGGTACTGACCCGTGATTTCTAAGGGGTTAATATCCTCATCGAAATCATTATCTTCTAGTCCAAGATGGACAATTTCTTTTTTATAGCGAACAAACATTTTCTTAAAGGCTTGCTCTTCTTCTTCATCGATTTTGAACCAAAGGTCAGCAAAACGCTCATCACTATGCACCCAGTCCATGTACTTTTGAGTCGTTTCATAGTCCCCAGAAACAGTACCATTGATGCCTTCATCAGCAATCAAGACACGCCCTTTAAGACCGATTGATTTACAGAATTCCAAATGTTTTTTGGTGTATTCTTCCGCATTTTCAATGGGAACATATTTGTAGTACAATAAAACTCTGATTTTTTCTGACATAATCGTCTCCTTTAATCGCCTTTGCAGTAGGCGTTATTCTCTATTATTTTAACGCTATTAGCAAGGATTTTCAACGAATTTGTCTTCCAAAAACACCCAGACAGACAAGTATTACCCGCTTTTGATACACTAGAAAAAAGGAGAAACAGTATGACCTACGAATTTTGCTTAGAATATGGCAGCTACCCATTAAAAGCTGTCTCTGCTGACTTGGTCGAGGGAACTGACATCCCTGACTTTATCAAAGATAATAGCGTTCTCATAGATAAGCTAGACCAGCTCAACGAGCACTTTCACCAGCTTTTCTTAGTTATCGAATCTCAATTTTTCTTTGTCGGGCATGACAAACCAGAACTCTTAGCATTAGTCAAAAAAGAACATGCCGACATCGTGGCTATTTTAGAAAAAGACTATCCAAATGAAGATATTAAGGTAGAACGATTTTATTGGGAGTAATAGAACACCTGTCATTGAAATGACAGGTGTTTGGTTTTGGTAGATTTAATACCGTCAGCCTTCTAGGCTATTATTAGTTGAACATTTTAGGAAATGTTAGCCAATTTAGTCAACACTTCCACCTGGTCATCAAACAACAATAATCAAACCTCTTAACACTAACATTTCTTGTTACGATAAATTCATTTGCAATGTCATCAAGGGAGATAAGCTCTCTTCGTAATAAGTCTAGTAATAGAGCGGTTGCTTGACCTTAACTATCTATAAAAACATCACGTTGAACATTCAAATCATTGATATTTTTCAAGAAAGCTCATGATGACAAACAAAGGATTCATCCTCAATAAGATTAGGTAATTCTATATTTGCATTTTTACCTTACAATAGTCATCAATTCTTCATAGCTGCTGACGACATCATAAATGTTGTCAGCGTCTAAGATACCTGCTTGTTTGAGTGCTTTAAAGTGGGCTTTGGCACAGTTGATTTTGGCTTCTTCTGCTCCCTTTAATTGAAGACTGGACATGGATCCTTTGGTTTCTGCTACAAAGTAGATATGCTTAACAGTCCCTTCTTTAAAGGCGATAGCCCAGTCAGGATTGTATTTCCCAATGGGTGTTGGAATGGAGAAGCCACTTGGCAGTTTGACATAAACTTGGACATCTTCGTGGGCATCTAGTTCTTGTTTAAACTGGGCTTCCGTTTTAGAGTCTACTTTAACATAGTTATACACCCCTTTTGTTGTGTCAAAAACATTACCACCACCAAGTTTTCCTGTTTCAGTATTGTCATAAAACAGTGACGTATCATACCGATCATCTAAGAGACGATACTCGATATGTCTGACAACCTGAGTCGCCTTCTCATCCTCAATCAAGCGTGAGACTTTCAAAATAAAGTCTTCAGGGTTTTCCTTAAACTGATTGAACTTAGAGGGTTGTATTTTAGCTAAAATCTTGGCCACAACACGTCGGGTTAAATTGGTTTTTTCAGCAATTTCTCCTAGAAGATCATAGGTCACTGAAATTGGAGCTTGACTGAAATAATCCTCCGTTTTAGCATTTTCATCTAGCGTAAAATCGAGACCTTCCTTGCTCATCTGCTTGGCGGAAGCTTGAGTGATTTGATAACGCAATTGTTTGACATTAAGTTTGTCATTGATGGCTAAAACAGCTTTTTCAACTAATTCATCATCATCAAAGGTGACTTGGTAGGTGGTTTTATGATTGATAGATTGCCAAAGATTAAGAAATTCTTTTTTAGCAATATTGTCTTCATTGACTTGTTCTGAAAAGACAATTTCAGTCTCATTGTCGTTATCAATGTGATAGGAGCCTGGCTCATAAACACTTGTGATCAAATCCAGTACTTGTTCTTTGAAATTGGATAGAATATCAGGAAGTTCCACAGCATTTTCTTCTTGCGCCTTGTGAAAAGTGTCCGTCAGCTGTCCATTTTTATCGATGTAATTTTTCTGAATCAAGTCGTAACAAAGTTCTTCAGTAATCTCTTCCGTTAAGATAAAGCTCTGACCTCCAGCATTCTCCAAAACTTTATCCAAAAAGAGATGGCGGTCAACTTTGTCCGGACGATTAGCCAAGATTTCTTTAAGTTCTGACTGAAGGTTATTGGCAAAATCTTCATAAGATTCATTGGCGATGACTGTCAATTTGTTAATGTCATGTACTTGATCACCTAGGAGGTCTTGGTCTTGTCGCACACCATTTTGGTCAACTGCTAGGCGCATGCCTCGGCCGATAGCTTGACGCTTACCCGTTTCAGACTTGGTCTGACGGAGGGTACAAATCTGGAAGACATTGGGGTTGTCCCATCCTTCTTTCAGTGCAGAGTGGGAAAAGAGAAAACGAACAGGCTCGTCAAAGGATAACAAGCGCTCCTTGTCTTTCATGATCAAATCATAGGCGTCTTGGTCGTTAGATTCTTGCTTTCTCTTTTCAGTGGCAGATTTGTAATCGACAAAAACAGTTTTGGTTGATTTTTTAACCTTATCTACAGAGAAATAACCTGCATGTGTACTACAAGCTTCTTGTACCTTTTCCAGATAGGCATGGTAACGGTGACCTTTTGACTTTTCATAATATTCTGCCCAAAGTTTTTGATACTCTTCTTCAAATATCTTGGCATAGTCCCCATTTCGTGGGTCATTATTATCATCATAAGTTTTATATTTGGCAACTTCATCGATGAAAAAGAGGGATAAGACTTTAATCCCCTTGTCATAAAGCCTTTCTTCCTTTTCAAAGTGACTTTTGATGGTTTCTCTGATTTGGATCCGTCGCAGATCATCTTCGTTGACTTGGCCAATAACGTCTCCAACGGCTAGGGTACGATTGGCTCCTATTTGGATGGTGCCGTATCTGGCATCAAAATCACTCAAGATCCACCCATGACGATAGGCTTCTAACTCACCAGATTCTGCATAGAGATCAAAAGTAGCTGAGACCAGCTTGGTCTGCCTTCTGACACCACTATTTTTACCAAGAACTTCAAACTCGATACGAGCTTTTGGCGCACCTGTTTTTTGAGGAATCAACTCTTGCAAGTACAAGTAACCATCTGTCCCCCTGGTACCCGATTGTTCAATTCCTTTAACAGCAATCTTTTTGACCAGTTTCTTATTGTAGGCATCCATGGCATCCAAACGATAAACCATATCATAGCTTTCCTTATGGGTAGCTGAATATCGGAGAGTAAAGAGAGGTTGGAAGTCTTCTAGACGCTCTTTGGTTTTTTTACCTTCTACTGACTGCGGTTCATCAATAATCATGATAGGATTGGTCGCTGCTAGCACATCGATAGGTTTACGCCAACGGAAGGACTCTTGCTCCATATGAATCCTTCTGGCGTCTTTTCCTGTGGAATTGAAGGCCTGGGCATTGATAATCATGACCTGGATATCGCTGGAGTTGGCAAAGGTGTCCAAGTCCCCCAAGCGAGATGAATTGTAAACAAAATAACGCGGCTGTTTGCCATATTCCGCCTGAAAATGCTCCGCCATGACTTGAAAAGACTTGAGGACTCCTTCACGAATAGCGATACTAGGCACAACGATGACAAACTTGAGCCAGCCATAGCGCTTGTTGAGCTCCATGATGGTTCTGATATAGGTATAGGTCTTACCAGTCCCTGTCTCCATCTCAATGGTGAAATTGTAGGATAATTTGCCCTTAACAAGACTAGTCGCTAGTTTGTCAGATGGTTTAAGCTTGTGAGATTGCTGAATGGTGCGGACTTGACGACGAATGTCATCCTGACTTAGTTCGATGGGGTGGTTTCGAAAACCCTTATAGGCCAGATCTATACTCGACTCCTGAGCACGCCCAGGATCCGCCATATAAGAGACACCACCCTGCTTTTGCTGCCCTTGAAAAATATCTGCAATAGCAGCCACCGCATCAAGCTGGAACTGTTGGTGTTTAAATTGAAGTTTCATTTATCGGCCTCCTGTTCTTTAAAAAATTCAATCATCTCTCTACCAAATTGGGAAATGATAATTCTATCTTTGGCTTTTATTTTTGAGACTTTTGTCTTTGACCGATTTTTTATGGAATGAATTTTTACTTTTGGCTTATCCCATCGCTCTTGTAACTCAATAACTGCTTTTCTGATTTCTTCCAAAACTTCATTTGTCGTTTTGAGGTCTTTGCTAAGGGCTTTATCAAAATAATTCTCAGCTAACCCAAGTCTATTAAGATTTGATTTGATTGCTTGTAATTGAGTTGAATTAAAAGTATTATTGGGTTCTTCATTGGGATTAAGATAGTCATAAAATTGACCTTTACTAATTTCGAGTAAAACCTGAATATCTAATAAAGTCAATTGTTCAAGAGTGTCAAAATAAATATAGGAAATATCAATATCAATTTCCGAATAGGAAGTCAAATTGACAAAGGCATTAGTAAAATACTTGATTTTTTCTTTTTGCTTTTCATTAACTGTCTTCTCGAGCATATAACAAAACAACTCATCTAATTGTTTTTTCATCTCAGTCGATTTATCAATTAAATTTTGTTGAATAGCATCAGTTTTTTGAATTAGTAGTTTAATCTGATAATCTAAATTTCTAATAGCTCTATTTGTTTTATATGATGTCAAAGCGTTTCCCAGAGCTGGAATTATCGATAATCCTAAGTCTAAAACGGTCGCAGTTAACAGTGATAAGCCCTGTTCCTTAATCCAATCTGCCCCTTTATTTTTCACTACATCAATAACCGTTTCAACTAAGGTCTCCTTTGAAACTTCTCCAATTTTATTAATTTTTTTCATCGTTAGACTACCTTCACTTTTGTCATTGGGGAGACTTCTTTGAAGATTTGGGTGAGGTTGATTTTGTCGGCTGAGTTGGTGAAGCTGTCGTCTTTAAAGACCGCTCTGAGGGGTTCTTGTTGGGCGATTTGTCGGATAAGGTTATCCGTCAAGTTATCTTCAAAGCAAGCGATGAGGGAGTCGTTATCTACATTGTAAATCGTTTTGCCTTCTACGGTCTCTTTTTTGATGCTGAGGGATAGTTCCATACCCCAGCGAAGCATGACTTGAAAGAGAAGGTCGAGGTCGGTTCGGTCTTCCTTGACATTGGAAATGCTGTCAAGAAGGTCACCTTGAACATAAGCATCTGGTGTTTGATAGACATCTTTGAAGTTTGAAGAATCAACTTTGAAAGCTTTGAAGCCCAAATCCTGCCCTTGCGCTTTTTCAGGATTTTCTTCTTGAATCTTCTTAGCAGCCCGACGGATGCGCTCACGCGAGATTTGATCAATAGTTTCATAACCCGCTTCCTTGGCAGCTGACTTATCAGCAACCTGCTCATCCAAGGTTGCTAAAATATACTTACGATGACCACCATCTTCCGCATTCAACTGCATGATGGCGTCAGCAGTTGTCGCAGAGCCAGCGAAGAAGTCAAGGATTAGAGCGTTTTTCTTATCAGATATAGTATATTTTAATAAATCTAAAATCATATTATCTGGTTTTGGATTAGTGAAAATTTTTAAACCATCAAATAATCCATATAATTTTTCTGTCGTAGCCTTAGTCGGATAATAACCTAGTGTTGATACTAATTGTTGTTTATTGGCATATTCTTTTAAAAATTCTTTTCTAATAGGATATTTATCTATTGTTGCAGGAAAAATTATTCTGCCATCTGCTATCCAGTCGTCTAGTTTATCCTGAGTATATGGTGTTTCAAATTCAAACACATTACCAGTTTTAGGATCTACCAATCTTCTTACTGGTAAACCTTGTCCCAAACGCTGTAAATACTGCCTCTTCCAAGGTCCACGAGGATCGTTATCGGGGTTTGAAAATCCGTTTTCCACATCTCGTTCTATACCTTCGAATGAGAAATTAGATATATTTTTAGAGTACACTAAAATATTTTCATAATTATTAACAACCATCGTTTGGGTAGTCATACCTTGCGCTGCTTTCTTCGTTCGCCATACAAAATCAACAACAAAATTCTCCTCCCCAAACACTTCATCACAGAGCGCCTTGAGGTTGGCTTGTTCGTTATCGTCAATGGAGATAAAGATGACTCCGCTATCTTTGAGGAGATTTCTAGCTAGTACCAGTCTTGGGTACATCATGTTGAGCCAGTCTGAGTGGTAACGAGCCGAGGTGCGTTCGTTTTTCGTTAGTCCTACTTTTTGGCGACCATCCTCATCGATTAAGTCCATGGCTTCATCTAATTCCTCATCTGTTTGCTGGAATTTATCTGAATAGACAAAGTCTTTTCCTGTATTATAGGGTGGGTCGATATAGATCATGTCAATTTTATTGAGGTAGGATTCTTGGAGGATTTTGAGGACTTCAAGGTTATCTCCGGTGATAAAGACGTTTTCGGTCTCATCAAAGTTGACGCTTTCCTCAATATCCGGTCGCAAGGTTTTGGTGGTCACGCTCCCTGCTTCTGCCATGGCATCGCGTTTACCAACCCAGGTAAACTCATAGGTCTCTCTGCCTTCTGCCAAATCTTTGCTAAGCAGGTCTTTCAATTTGTCAAAATCAATGGCCTTGCGGAGTTGACCATCTTGGGTGCGACTTTCTGTGATGACATTGGGAAAGAGCTGGGCAATCTTTGCCACATTGTCTTCAGTCAGATTTTTTGTGGAAAGGTCAAGTTTTTCCACACCAGTGTTACTGCCGTATTCCATAATTCTACTTCCTTTATTGTTTCTTGCTTTATCCTTCTTTTAGGAGATGTAGCCAAGAAAAGCTTTGTATTATCCTTTTTTTAGGGCATCAATGTCAGCCAAAACTTGTTGGTAGGCTTTTTTATAGTCCATTTGTTGCCGCATAGACTTGGCTGTGTACATTTTCTTCTTGAGTTGCTGAGCCTTTTTCTCCAGCTTTTCGATGTCCTGGGTTTTTTGAATGGCTTGTGCCATGTCTTTGTCATCAACTTTTAGGTGTCCCTGTCCCATTTGTTTGAGTAGTTTTTGGTAAAAGTCATCTAAATCTACTGCATGGTAGGGGATCTCAGGAAGGTCAGCAACCTTAAAATAATTGAAGACCTTGTAGAGATTATTAGCTTGTGGACTCGAGCTTACTTCTTTGTAGGCCATGGTCCAGCGATGGTCACCTTGGCTTGATTGGACATCAAAGAGGATGTGAAAACCTAAGCGCTGATCGAGTACTTTCAACAGCCCTGCATCAAGTCTCTCACCATTCAAAGATATTTTAATGACCATGATTTGTTTGACCTGAGCACCAGCTGGTATCTTCAAGGTCGTCTCATCAAGTTGGTGACTAATAGCGATTTGGGCTATTTCTTGTTTTAATTGGTCACTTTGTTCTTTGGTCAAAGACAAATGATCAAAAAATTGACCATTTCCTCTTTGGCGAGGGCGGTAAATGATTTTTTCTGTAGGGAGTTGACTACGCTCTGGGAAATTAGGCATCTTGGTCACCTCCCTGTACTAAGAGAACAAAGAAGGCTATCAATTCAAAGTCATCCAAGCTATCAGAGGATTCTTCAAAAAGATTAACAGACGACAATGAGAAAAGGGCGTCCATGGTAGATTGCTCCTGGGTTTCAGCTAGATGGCTGATAACCTCCTGCAGGAGCTGGGTGTAAGTTGTCATGTCGCTGCCATCTTGGGTCGCTTTGTTAAAGGCATCAACCAAATCCCAATGGGGAGTGTCATGTCCTTTTGTCAGAAGACGGAGTTTTTCCAAAAGGGCCTTGCTGTCATCTAGGCTGTAGCGAATGGTGCCATCTTGTGCGATGTAAACCAGTGCATAAGGGTAGAGACGGTTTTTAGCTTGTCTTTCTTTTTGGTCATTCAAGTCCTTGAGGACGAAGATGACACCTTGATCCTCAGGCCTGTCCACTCCGACTAAGGTTTGGAGGCCATTTGGAACTTTTTCTAAGTCTGGCTGTTGTTCCAGGTATTTTTGCAAATCCAAGCGATAATCTTCCATACCCAAGTCCATGATGGAGATGCCTTCAGACATGTCTTCTAAATCAACAACTTCATTGCGTAAACGTTCTAATTGCTTTTTACGATAGTTGTTATCTTCTATTTCTTCGTCTGAAAGGACGTTGTCATCTGCGGTTGAGGTCAGAACTGATATTTTCATGCGGGCTTCAACCCTAGACTTGAGATTGATGTAGTCATCTAGCTCGATGTTGGGCCAAAAGTTGACGAGTTGAATGTACTTGTTTTGAGAGCCGATACGGTCCACGCGCCCAAACCGCTGGATGATGCGAACAGGATTCCAATGAATGTCAAAATTAACCATCATATCAGCGTCTTGTAGGTTTTGACCTTCTGAGATGACATCCGTTGCGATGAGGATATCGATTTCCTTATCATCATCTGGGTAAAGCAGGTGTTTACTCTTCGATTTTGGTGAAAAGTAGGTCAAAATACTATTGAGATCTCGATTTTGTGTCGGAAGAGTTGTGCGATAGCCATCTACACCTGAAACCTTGGCTGTGTATAAGCCATACTTTTGTAGAAGGTCATCTGCCAAGGCTTCATAAAGGTAATCAACAGTTGTCGCAAAGGCTGAGAAGATAATGAGTTTTTTATTGCCTGGGTTAAGAGGGTCCTTGATTTTGTCATCAATGAGTGTTTTTAGAGCTTGTAATTTTGCATCTTCCTTAGGTGTAATGACTTTTAACAAGGCTTCTATCTCTGTCATGATATTGAGGTCAGCCATCAGTTCTCTTTTCCAACTTTGGTAATCCATGTCGGCAAGGTCGATACTAATTTTCTTTCCAACAATAAAATCAGAATTGCTATCTTCTGTGTCAAAGTCTTGGTTGGACACATCAATTCCAGATACTAAACCATCTTTTCCGGATGCCTCAAAAGCAGTAATGGTTGCCAGCGTTGACTTAACCAGATTCTGAACGACATCTACTAGAGTATAGCGAAAGGCTTCAACGGAACTTTCCAATCGTTTAAGCAGGTTAATCATCATGAGTTTTTTGACACCTGCTTCACGGCCTAACTGCGTCAAATTCTTGGTTTTACCGTCACGTTTAACCTCGTATTTATACAGCTTTGACGGATAAATATGAAGACTTGGTTGGTAAATAGTCAGCTGTAGCTTATCAATAAGCTGGTAAATCCTTTGATAACTGATGTCAGGATGATTTAGTGTTAAATCGGGGTAAATATTTTTAGGTTTAAGTCGTTGAGGGAAGTCTCCAATAGCCTTTTGATCGTAAAATTCTCGGATATGCTTACGACTTCTAGCTATCGTAACACTGTCTAAAACCTTAAAAAAATCAAAATCAAGTTTATCAAGCAGGCGTTTAGTCGTTCTGTCCTTAGCTTCCAAATCTGCCCATTGGTTATAAGCCAGTTGTGCTTGCCTAAAAATATCATCAATGGAGGTCTTCAAATTAAGTTTGGCATCCATTTGCTCTGAATGACCTTCATATGCTAAGGCTAGCTGATTTTTAAGGTCATTAAAGCGGTTATTGACTGGTGTTGCTGAAAGCATAAGAACTTTTGTCTCTACACCTTCACGAATGACGCGATTCATGAGACGAGTGTACCTATTTTCTTTGCCTGCTTCTATTTCCTTGTCGGTTGATCCACCATTTCTAAAATTGTGGGATTCATCAATAACCACTAAATCATAGGTATCGAAACGATTTAATGAGAGGTCAATGCCGTTTGACATGCCTGAATCACGACTCATATCTGTGTGATACAAAACATCGTATTGTAAATAGCGATCATAAATAGGATTGTTTTTGTAATCATGGCGGTACATGTTCCAGTTATTTTCGAGTTTCTTAGGGCAAAGCACCAGGATACGTTTGCCACGATAGGCATAATAGGTCATAACAGCTAGCGCTGTAAAGGTCTTTCCTAGACCAACAGAGTCTGCTAAAATACAGCCGTTATATTTTTCTAACTTGCTAATCAGAGATTCAACCGCATCTTTTTGAAAATCGTAAAGGAGGTTCCAAATTTTAGATTCTTTAAAACCAACTTTTTCATTTGCCATATGATCCTGAGACACATCTTCCAAAAAATCTTTAAATAGATTGTATAGGGTAACGTAATATAGAAATTCTGGAGAATGTTCTTTGTGAGCAATGGTAAGGTTTTCTAAGACTTCTTGGGTAACGTCTCTAAAATAAGCATCATTTTGCCAATAGTCATCAAATTCTTGGAGATAGGCTTGACTTTCTGGCGCGTGATACAAATGCCGGGTCGATTTAAAGAGACTTTTTTCGTAACCCAATTCTTTTAAATCAAACTGCTTCAAACGATCAATAGCCAAATGCTCTTCATCAGTCTCTATCCTGATACCAGTATCAATGTCCTCATCTGTAACATTAATAGATTTAAAAGTCACTTTGTCTCTAATCCAGTTGGAACATTCCTTAGCCAATGCCTTTTGTTTGAGTTCATTCATGAGTTTTAATTCATGTTTAGCACCAAAAATCGAACCCTCGCGTTGACGCTTTGGTATAGCGTATTCTCTGTATTCTTTTGGTAATTCATCCGTTGTAAATGTCGGGTCGGTAAAAATGAATTGCAACTCATCTATCTGTTCTAATTCTTCTTTGAGCGACTGATAAGCAAACATTGAAAAAGTCGCTGCAGCCATTTTCACTTTACTACCTGAAGTGAGATTTTCTTTTAAAACATCTCCTAAAAGTAATTGTCGGTTATCAATATCCAATCGTTGAGAGGTTTTCTCGTGATGGTCAGTCATAAAACTCCCCTCCCAAATCCACGCCAAAAAACCTGACAGTTTTCTGCCAGGTAGTTAAAATATCTGATGTTATCATTATTAGATTTTAAGCGAAGCGTTGATATATATATATATATATATACAGCCGCAAGGGTTTGAGCCATTTTCTCTACTCCTTAAATTCTCCCTTAATAGAATATTATGACATTATTTTATCACAATTCAATAATTCCTACTAGGGTTATCAAAACCTAAAATGTCCTAATAAAATTATCCAAAAATAGCATGACGTTAGTTAAAGAGAAAAGTCACTAGGAATAAAAGTGTTTCGGTTACTAACTTAAATAAGTAAAGGTATGCTCCTCTAATCATGATATCGTTCCATAGAAGTATAACTGATAGCATGTTTTATGATGTTTAGCAGCTTAGACAAACACGTGCGATTGTTGGACACGGTAACTCACTAAAAATAAGAGTGTTTCAGTCACTAGCTTCGCTAAGAATAGGCCTATCCCAACCGTCAGTAAACTACTCATTAGGACATAATTGCAAGCCAGTATCACTACTACCAGAATGCCATAGCGTATCATCGTTCGAAATAGATGACTGGTATTATGAAAAACGAAATTAGCATTTAACAAGCACTGTGTCAGAGCACTCAGGACACGCGCTAGAATAACCGATAATAATAAATGGTTACTCCAGGCCATCATGATAAATAAGACCACAGCATCAATCATTGCTGCCAGAAGAGCCGTCCCTGAGAACTTTAAGAAAGGGGCGTATATCCGCAGAGAGTCCTTAATCGGTCGGAAATGCGAACTCTTATTATCTTCCAAATAGATGGTTTCGATGGCCACCTCTTGGATACGGTAACCCACCTTTTTAGCCTCAAGCAACATGTTAAACTCATATTCAAAACGATCCCCCTTTAAGGCTAATAGCCATGGAATCAAGTCCGTAGGCAACCCCCTAAGACCCGTTTGGGTATCGGTCAGGTGTAATCCAGTCACCAATCGAAATAAAAGAGCGGTCACGTGATTGCCAAAGCGACTTCTTAGTGGAACCTTTCCAACAAAGGATCGGCTACCAAGGGTAATGGTATCTGGTGCTTCTTGCGTCGCCTCAGCTACGCGAATAATATCTGGCACTAGATGCTGGCCATCGCTATCAACCGTTATCATCACATCTTGTTTTCCATATTGCTGGATGACCTTAAAGGCTGTTTTTAAGGCAGCCCCCTTACCTTTATTGGTAAGGTGTTCAAGAACGGTCGCTCCTTGAAACGCTACGTCACGAAAATATTCTTGATAGTTGGGGCCACTACCGTCGTTCACCACAAGCAATTTAGCTGCTGATAATTGTTTTTTGAGTTCAGTCACAAGATCAACCAAACGCTGATCGGGTTCATAAGAAGGAATAATGATATACATAAGCTTTTCTCCTTTCATGTTATCAGAGAGGTTTTGGAGCTTGAATGACTAATTAGTGGCGGGGCATCCCATTACCACCAAAACCACCGGGGCCAGGGCCTGAAACCGTGATTTCAGAAATTTCTTCACCATTAACCAAGATTGTCCCACCTGTGTAGGTAATCTCTCCATCTGCATCAAAGGCAGACTGGGCAGTAATGTCAAAATTAGCTCCCGCAACGGTTAAATCACCGTTAGAGTCAACCGCATCTGTATCTCCTGCTCCCATATTAATGACAAAGTCTCCGCCATTGAAGGTCATTCCGATTTGACTAGCAGTTAAGTTGGTATTGGCAGCGTTAATCCCATCATCAGTTGCTTCAATGTTGAACTGACCGCCATTGATTGTAATTCTAGCACCTTCGATACCCTCAGCAGATTGCTTAATGTCATAGTTACCACTGTCAATCACCAGATTTCCCGACGCATGAATGCCATCATCACCTGTCGTGATGGTCATTGTATTGTTAGCAAGGTACATGTTTCCTAGGGTTTGGTCGTCATCGTTATCGACCTTGACAGCATCTTCACCCGCCTCTAGGGCCAGCTTGCTATCAACGATATTCAGTTCATCGTTAACAGTCAAGGTATCCCCAACTGCTGTCAGCTTAAAGTTCCCACCGACAATATGGAGGCTATCATTAACCTTGATCGCATCGTTTGTTTTGCCATCAACACTCAATGTTCCTGAGCCGTTAATCGTTAAATCTGTTTTGGAAAAGAGTGCTGCATCAACCACTTTATCAGTATTGTTACTTGAGTCCGATAAGCTATTGTCACTACCTTCAGCTAAGGTCAGATAAACATGGCCTGCCTTTAAGATAGCAATCGGAGCTTTGTCGGCTGTCATTGTTGTATTATCTAAGATGAGATGCACTTCGTCAGAATCCCCAGCCGTCACTTGAACTTGAATCTGACTAGAGTTTCCAGAGATGATATAAGTACCAGCTTTAGAAATCGAAACAAGACCATCAGAATAGCTAGCTCCTTCACCACTGACCGTTGCACTATTGCCTGACAAAGCGATTGTGGTACTTGTCGCCATATCATAGCTAGTATCACGATCAGCATCGGTGATATAAGATGAAGTATCTGCTTGACTTGCTGCTACTTGGCTGCTAGACGTTTTTGTGGCACTGCTTTGCTCAGCATTGCTTTTGGTTGAGCAGGCTGATAATAGCAGCAAACTGGTAAAACCAACAACTGCTAATTTGGTGACACTTAATGGTTTAGATAAATCGTTCATAATCGGTTCCTCTTTTCATTTGATGACCTAATCATAATAACTATTTCTAAAAGAAAACTGAAAGATTATTCAAAGAAACCTTAACGTAAATTTCTGAAAGCAAGTATTTAAGCTTTCTTTCAAGTTCGATGATTATAGTTGTTCTATCAAAGGTAATTATTATACATTTTACCGATTAGAAAGAAGGACTATCTTATGAACAAATCGATTCAAATGACCTTTAAACGCATCGAAAGCAAGTACATCATTCCAACCACAATCTTGGAAGACCTTCAAAAAGATTTGATGGCTTTTCTGATTGAAGATGATTTTCCAACGTCAACTATCACTAATGTTTATTTTGACACTCCTGATTTTCAGGTTATCAGAGATAGCATCGCTAAGCGCCACAGGAGAGAAAAGATCAGAATGCGGACGTACTCCCTGTTAGATTGCCACGACGGACCTGCCTTTTTGGAAATTAAAAGCAAAGACAGCCAAGGTATTGGTCATAAAAATAGGCTCTTAGCTGACCCCAAACAGATTTTACAGCTCATCCAAAAGGGACCTGCAAAAGACAACCAGCATCAAGAACAGATTATCTCTGATGTCAACGAGCTTCGGAAACGCTACCCTGATTTAAAACCGAGAATCTTTATCTATTACAATCGCTTGTCCCTCAAAAATCGGAAAACAGGCAATAATCACGCAAAAGACAAGGTTCGAATCACCATCGACCACAATCTCATCTATCGCGATTTTTCAGTCACAGATTTGGATAACAAAGATGGCTACCCACTCCTTGAAGAGGGATATGCCATCATGGAAGTCAAATCAGGAATCCATAAACCCGACTGGTTAGTAGCCCTTCTTGAGCAGTACGGCATCCAAGAAAGCTCCTTTTCTAAGTATGGAACAGCCTATCGCAAATACTGCGAGCGCCTAATAAAGCAAAAGGAGGAATCTCATGCTTAGTAGCCTATTTACCAGTCTTTATCAAACCAGTAGTCAAACTACAGCCAATCCATGGGCGCTCCTCCTATCTCTGGGAAGCAGTTTTGGACTAGGCTTAGCCCTTGTCCAGGTCTATCGCTACAAGGCGACCTACACACAAGAATTTCTCATCACCCTAGCACTTCTGCCTAGCGTGATGACAATGGTTATTTTTATGGTTAATGGTAATCTTGGAACAGGGGTTGCCGTTGCAGGAACTTTTAGCCTGGTACGCTTTCGATCGGCAGCAGGTGGCGCGCGTGAACTCCTTGCTATCTTCTTAGCCATGGTCATGGGGCTCTCTTTAGGCATGGGTTATATCATCTTAAGCCTTAGTTTTTCATTCATCTTTCTGATGTTATGGTTCTTTTATGAAAAAAAGCTATTTGTCACACAAGCAAGCAGCAGTCGTTCGCTGAGCATCCAAATTCCAAACACTGCAAAAAACGTAGAGCATCTCCAAATGGAATTGACTCAGCTGTGCCAATCCTATGACCTCATCAGTTTAAAAAGTCATGCCACTCCCAATCAGCTGGAATTGCTTTACCACCTTCACCTGCAAAAAGGATGTACTGACCTTTCATTTGCCAATCACTTGCTGGCAACACTACCAGATGTCAAGCTCCATCTCTCTAAAAAAGTGAAGAAGAAAAAAGCCCTCTAAGCATATCAGAAAACAAGATATCACCTCAGCTATGCGTTTCCCTTAGCTGAGGTTTTTGCGTCGTGACTATTATCTGAAGACGGCAGTCCGGTAGCCACATACAAAGATGTCACGACATTAAAATACTTAAGTCGCTTTCCGACTTAAACACACTTATCCTGGTAACGATAGAGCGCCAATAACGATTCTGCTAGTAGCCCCTATTGCCTCTTCAAAGACAAATAAAAAAGGCTTTAGGCCTTTTTTATTGGGTTGATTTTTCCACTAGTCTCGACTTGCCTAACGCATTAAAACCAAGACTTGCGATAAGAAAGGCAGCTCCTATGAACCAATAAGAGCGATCAATACTGGTTGTTCTACCAGAAACTTCGACAATTCCTTTGATCAAGCCAGCACTGACAAAAATAGCAATGCTGGAATTAAAGAGTAAGAGAGCTATCTTATTGCGGAAGAAGCCACTTGACTTAGGTCGCAATAGCAATAAAGCCGCTGCCAGTAAGGGGCTGATAAACATGGTTCTCATAAATAGAGAGGATTCTCCATAAGAATACTGCTCATAAACGATGGTAAATAGGATAAGGAAGGCACTGATTGCAAGGTAGATGAGGCCTGCCTTAAGGTGTGTTTTTTTAGTAACCAATGTAAACAATATCGCTCACCTCTCTTTCTGTAATGTTCGATCCATTGGTAGTGGGTTTATTGACAACTTGACCATTGAAATACATGGTGGATGAACCGCCACCATCTAAATTATAGGCTGTGGTAACCCCATATGACTGCATGATTTCAGCCATTTCATAAAGGGTCAAACCAGCTGACTCTTCACTTCTGCCATCTGAGACAATCACAAGATAATGGAGACTGCCGTCAGACTCTTCAATAATACCAATAGCTGTGCGTGGATTATCTGCCATTGCTCTCCCCACTTCTTCAGATTGACTAACGGCAATCTTTCCATTTGAAACCAAGGTTGGGCCAAAGGTGAAGGTATTGACCACACCAGAATCAATGAGCGCCTGGGCACTGATGTCGGACTCATTGATGGTGCCAAAACTACCATCTTGGTAAATCACCAAATCCTCGTAATCCGAAGACCTAGCAGTATCACGGTATAAAACACCATTTTTGATGACATAACCTGTTTCATTGGCTCCGTAATAATCCCCATTGATAGCAAAAATCGCATGATTAGCAGCAGCTATCTCAGATGTTTTCGACTTGATATTGGTGCCAAAGGTATTTTTTGCCAAGGCTGTTTTGAGCAAGGCGGCATCAGATACCTTGATATCAGCAACATAGTAGGTCGTGTCTGCCGTCTTTTTGGTATCGATGGCAATCTCTATGTTATCATCCTGATAAGTTGTCGCTGTTTGGATCACTTTCCCACTAGCTTTAGAAGCCTGTGTTTGGCTGGAGCTTGCTGTCTGAGCAGTGGTCGCCTGAACAGATGAGATGGCTGAAGGTAAAACAAATACCTTTAATAAAGAATAAGTATTGGCCCCTAATAAAATAGCTGAAAACAAAAGACCATAAGCATGTTTTTTGATAAATCTCATAGTATCGCATTCCTTTCTATACAAACCAACCTTAAGTTAGGGTTTCCAATAGTTTACGCATTTTCCATAAAAGTTTCCTTAAATAAAGGTCCTATTGTCATACATTAAGAAATGCTTAAGGTTAGCGTCATCCTCACCTAATGGCCTTGACTCAAAACCTTATCCAAATAAAAATGAAAGACACAAGAAAAACAAAAAGAGCTCGTTTCCCACTGCCAAATCATTCAATGATGATGCTAAGTGGTTAAAACGAACTCTCATTAGCGAGTTATAAAGGGTTAATCAGAAATTTCCTTATCTCAAGCAGAATGAAACCTCTATTGAAAATTCCCCATTCAAGCCTGATTAGTTGATGTATTGGGACTCAAGTCCTTCTGCTTCCAAGAACTCACGGAATGGTACTAATTCTTCAGCTTCGTATTTAGCTTTGAAGTCAGCGATTTCTTGTTCTGAGAAGAGTTTTGGATCCAAGGTCATCACTGGAGCTTCTACTGGGATTGGACGATCTTGTGTGATACGAGCATCAATAACAATTGTACGACCAGCTTTGTTAAGCTCAACAGCCTCTTTCATAACAGCATCAATGTCTTCAATACGATCAACACGGAAGCCAACGGCACCCTGTGCTTCTGCGATTTTCACGTAATCTGGGTTAACAAAGTCCACACCGAAAAGATGTTTGTTAGTGTCTTCATATTTGTTTTTAATAAAGGCATACTCAGCATTTGAGAAGACAACGTTAATAACTGGAAGGTTGTATTGAACGTTAGTGATAACATCTGGGTAACACATACCGAAAGCACCATCACCCATGATGTTCCATACTTGACGATCTGGGTTGTCTTTCTTAGCCGCAATACCACCAGGAAGGGCAATACCCATTGTTGCGAACAATGGAGATGTACGCCACATATTCTTAGGTGTCATGTGCAAGTGACGTGTTGATGTTTGTGTAGAGTTACCAACGTCGATTGAGTAGATAGCATCCTCATCAGCATATTTGTTGATAGCGTTGTACACTTGGTACAATTGAAGTTCGCCTTCAGTTTTACCTTCAAGCTTGTTCATGTAGTCACGCCAGTTTTGGTTGTTCTTGACAGCAGCATTCCACCATGCAGACTCTTCAACGGCATCAACACGCTCAAGAATAGCCTTGGTAGCTTCTTTAACATCACCAAGGATTGATGCATCAAGAGCATGACGTTTACCAAGTTTGTAAGGATCAATATCAACTTGGATGAATTTTTCAGTGTTTTGGAAAGTGTTGTAAACTTCTGAGAATGGGAAGTTACAGCCGAGGAAAAGGACGGTATCTGCTTCAAAGACAATTTCGTTAGCTGGTTTCCAACCGACACGGTAAGCTGAACCTGTAAGTCCTTCATAATCCCACTCAAATGTTTCAAAGTTTTTACCAGTTGTGATAATTGGTGCTTTGATTTTGCGTGATAATTCAGTAATCACCTCACCAGCACCACGTCCACCGAAGCCTGAGTAGATTACTGGACGTTTAGCTGAGTTAAGGATTTCAACTGCTTTGTTGATTTCCACTTCGTTCAATCCTGGAGCAACAAATGTGCGGTCGAATTCACCTGAACCATAGTAAGAGTCAGCATCGATTTCTTGGAAACCAAAGTTTACAGGAATTTCAACAACTGCTGGACCTTTTTTAGCGATAGCTGCACGAACGGCATCGTCGATAACTTTTGGCAATTGCTCAGCATAAGCAACACGTTTGTTGAATACTGCAACACCATTGTACATTGGGTTTTGGTTAAGCTCTTGGAAAGCATCCATATTGAGTTCGTTAACTGGACGTGATCCAAGGATTGCAAGCATTGGAGTTGCATCCATAGCTGCATCGTAGATACCATTGATCAAGTGAGTCGCACCTGGTCCACCAGAACCAACGCAGACACCGATAGAACCGCCAAATTTAGCTTGCATAAGGGCAGCCAATGAACCAGTTTCTTCATGACGAACTTGTAAGAAGTTAATATCTTTATCTTCTGCAAGAGCATCCATCAATGAGCTAAGTGTACCTGAAGGGATACCGTAGATAGTATCAACACCCCATGTTTTAAGAACATTCAGCATAGCAGCTGATGCTGTGATTTTTCCATTAGACATAAGAAGTCTCCCCATTTTTTATAGTGAGTGTACATCTCATCTAAACGCTATTAGAATTGCTTATTAGACCTATTGCAAACAGCTTAGGATTTGTACTTCCTTATCATAAGCCTTTCTGACTCTGAGTGCAAAAATCTTGCTCACTAGAGCTTATTATTCTCATTTATAACAGTTCCATCAACATTGTTCTAGTACAGTTTGGATGACATTTGGACACCGATAAACACATAATGTCTTTGAAATGCTTATGCGTGATTTAACGAGGCTGATAAGAAGGTTTACTGATACGAGTCAATAGTAACATCAGAAATTCATAAATCAGAAAGAACAATGAAAAGCAATAGAAGAAAAAGGATTCAGGCAAGATGTTAATGACGGGATCTGTTGCAGGATTAAAAAGCCATGTGCTGTCACCTGGAAACAAAACGTGATGAAACAGGGTGAAAAATGCGTTAAAGCCTACCAGAAACGCAAAGAAGGCTACTAAAGCTGGGGAGAGGACTGCCATGACATACATGCGCCTGTATAAAAACAGGGTTTTATCCTGGATAGCTTGATACCAGAAATAGAAAGTTGGTGCTATTGTTCCGACAAAAACTAACTGAAGCAACTGAAACAAGCCCTTAACATCAGCAAAATGCTTGATGCCATCTTTTGACGATGGAAAATCTGGCATTGCCAAGGTCTTATGAAAAGGATTCATCAAATAACTTAACAGATGATTGTAATTGTTTAAAATGGTTTCCCTAGACAAATCAACCATCTCTGTTAGCTTGAACCAGCCAATCGCCAAAGGAAAGGCTAACCAAGCAAACACAATCGTTAACAAAATAGCGAGAGCTAAAAGCCATATAATACTGAGCAAGGCCAAAAAACGCTGACTAATACGGGGATACATGGATACCTCAACTAACCATTATTGCTTAATATGAAAAAATAGCCTACTAATAACCTTTCGACTATTGTTAACAAGGCTCATCAATCTTCAAAAGACCAGTCTGCTAGGGATGCCACAACATGGGTCGGTGGAACTGGTAAACTTGGGAGCTCTTCTTTTTTGGTAAACCCTGTTAAAACCAAGAGCGTATCAATGTCATTTTTTATCCCTGCTGTAATGTCTGTCAGGTAATTATCTCCCACCATAATCGCTTCTGATCGTGCTACTCCAAGACGGTCTAAAGCCTTATTCATAATCACTGCTTCTGGCTTTCCAATAATCACAGGCGCCACACGTGTAGCTGCTTCTAAGAAGGCCAAAAGAGAGCCTGCTCCTGGCAATAATCCACGCTCTGTCGGGATATTGAGATCAGGATTGGTACCGATAAAAAAGGCACCTTTTTGAATGGCTAGGGTGGCAGTGGCTAATTGCTCATAAGTCACCTGAGCATCCAAACCAACAACAACATAGGCAGGATTTTCGGCTTCATATTGATAACCTGCCTCAGCAATGGCTGACTTGAGACCTTCTTCACCGATAACATAAGCAGTCTGACCACGATTCATATCATTCATGTAATCAACTGTCGCTAATGTCGCTGTGTAAATGGTTTCAAGAGGGGTTCTTACGTTGAATTGTGAGGCCAACATGTCCTGAATCATCTCTGGCGTACGTGTGGTGTTATTAGTCACTAATACGTAAGGAATTCCGCGCTCTTGCAAGTCAGCGATAAATTGCTCCCCAGCAGGAATACGCTCCTTTCCACGATAAATCGTACCATCTAAATCAATAAGGTAACCCTTATAAGGCATCATCTTTCTCCTTTTCACATGATTAATCAAAAACGGTTTCCCAGTGCTCTGCTTGTGAGGCTTGGTAACACAGTTCAATCTGTTCTGCCGTTGTTTTGTTGCGCGATAAATCTGGCAATTCATGCAAATCAAAATACTTGGCAGCTAGCGTCTCGCTATTGGCTACAAAATCACCACTAAGGTAATCACACAGCACAAAATGTTTAATGACTCTAATGGCAGTATGCGAAAGGTTGTTTTTGCTTTTGTCTTGAACAGCGACTAACCGTCTCGCCACAACCTCTAAACCAGCCTCTTCTCTAACTTCCTTAATGGTGTTGGACATGATAGACTCTTGCACATCACACCAACCTCCAGGTAAGGCCCACAGCCCATTGCTCTCTTGAACCAAGAGAATCTTATCCTCTTTAAAGATGGCTGCGCGGGTATCAATCTTAGGGGTTTGGTAGCCATCTTCGCTAGCAAACAGTCCTGTCACGACTGACTTGGGATAGCCTGAAGCTGTTGCTAACATCTCACTAGCAATGTCCCTAATTTCCTCATAGCGTTCTTTGTCAAAAATTTCCGGTTGATAAGCTAGCCCATTTTGAGCCAGAGCTTGTAGGCGAACAGCCCATTCTAACCACTTTGTTTCTGTCATGTCACTCACCTTTTCTGTAAGGGCTGCCACTCAATGATGGCTTGAGCATTTAGCTGACCTTCTGTTCTGATTTGATGGCGGCTAGTGCTTTCTTCTAGCAAGACTTCCGACACAATATCATGACCATAATAAATCTCCTTGACGTACTTTAGGCTGATATGTTTGGGTTGATAGCTCTGTAAAAAGCTAAGCGGTAGGACATCGTAAATCCACTCCAAATACTTGCTATTGTTAACATGACCATTCATATCAAGGTCAAAATAGCGCACATGGTAGCTGGTTGCTTCTGCATCGCCAAGGACTGGATACTTAGGACCACGTCGCACCTTTTTGACAAATTCAGGCTCATAAACGGTCACAATAGCTTCTGGAATTGGTGAGACCTTCCTAGTTGTAAAATCAATCAAGACAAATGTTGCTACAATCGTCATGATCTTCTCGCCATCTTGACCATAAATCGTGAAATCACGATAGCAAAATAATTTATTATAAGCAGTTGCTTGGGTCTCGATGGTAATGGTTTCAGCAAACATCGGTAAACGCTCAATTACCATGTCATAATCCGTGATGACCCAAACCAAGCCGTAGGTGTCTAGCACATAGCTGTCGGACATGCCTAAGGCTTGGGATTGCATGCCTGAAACCTGCAAGGCAACTGATAATAAATGCGGCAATTTGGCACAGTGATTAACATCTGTTTCGTAAAAGGGAATCTCGTAAGTCGTTTGATAAGATTTGCCCATAGTTATCCTACTTTCTAGTCTTCATCTGAAATGATAAAACTCTCTGCAACAGTGTCCCCTAAGAACAGTCCCTTTTTGGTCATGCGAATGGTATCTCCCTCATGTTTCAAGAGACCTTTTTCCACCAACGCATCCACAATCTCAGCGTAGCGTTCCGTAAAGCTCACCCCAAATTTTACTTCAAAATGGCTAATCGATACTCCTGCCTTTTTACGCAAACCAAGGAAAAATTCCTCTTCCATCATCTCCTCCTTGGTAAGAATATCCTCACCTAGACGAGAGTGGCCCTCTTCTCTGATGGCTTTCAGATAGTGCTGGATAGGACCACGATTGCGATAGCGTACGCCATTGAGATAACCAGAAGCTCCTGCTCCCACACCATAATACTCCACATTATCCCAGTACATGAGATTATGACGGCTTTCAAAACCTGGCTTGGTAAAATTTGAGATTTCATAATGTTCAAAGCCATTTTTTTCCAGTTCGTCAATAATATAGGTAAACATATCGGCTTCAATATCTTCACTCGGTAGATGTAGACGACCACGGCGCTGCTTGTTCATGAAGACCGTATGATTTTCCAAAATAAGACTATAAAGGCTCAGATGAGGAATATCGAGGGCTAGGGCTTTTCGGACATTTTCTTGAACTTGTTCCATAGTTTGGTTGGGGAGGGCATAAATCAAGTCGATGGAGATATTCGTTAAGCCTGCCTCTTTTAAGGCATCGATACTTTCATAAATCTGCGCTTCGTTATGACTACGACCGATTTGTTTAAGCTGCTTATCAAAGAAGGTTTGGACACCTAGGGACACGCGATTAACGGCTGACTTTCTTAAAACCTGAATTTTTTCAGGCGTTAAATCCCCTGGGTTAGCCTCAATGGTAAACTCTTCGAGCATGTCTAGGTTAAGCTCAGCTTCAAGATTGGTCAACAAGTAGTCCAACTGGTCAGCTGTAATAGCTGTTGGGGTTCCGCCTCCAATATAGAGGGTTTTTAAGTCATGAATGTCATAATGCTTAAATTCACGAATAAGAGCCTGAAGATAATCATCGACAGGCTGATTTTTAATAAAGACTTTGGAGAAGTCACAATAATAACAAATCTGTGTGCAAAATGGGATATGCACATAGGCTGAGGTTGGTTTTTTAGACATACCACTATTTTATCACTTTTCACCAAAATTCACAGCGACTAACCATTTGAAAAGACAAAGCTTTTGCGTCAAACCAAACTTGGTCTAAACACCACCAACGAAAGCCTATAATAGGTCATCAATAAGGTCTGAAACCTCATCTGACGTATCCTTTGGTGTGATTTCCGTGACCATAATACCTGCTACTGCCTTAGCAACAAGGCCTTCAACGTCCATGCGTTTTTCATACTGCTCTACATTGGACAATTTAGGATTGGTTTTCGGGCGGTCTGGGGCGAATATGGTACAGCAATCTTCAAAGGGCTGAATGGAAATTTCAAAGGTGTTGATTTTTTCAGCTAATGCGATAATTTCCAGTTTATCCATTGTAACCACTGGGCGAATAATCGGTGTCGTCGTTACAGCATTGATAGCCTGCATAGACTCTAAGGTTTGGCTGGCCACTTGACCGAGGCTCTCACCGTTGATAATCACGCGCCCTTGACGATTGTCGCGAATACGATCTGTAATTCGCATCATAAAGCGACGCGTCAAGGTCATTAGATAAGCTTCTGGCGCCTTTTCTTTAATTTCCTCTTGAATCTCTGTAAAAGGAACTTCAATAAATTGGATATTACCGCCAAATTTTGTTAACTGGCGTGTCAAATCGTGAGCTTTTTGCAAGGCACCTGGGCTGGTGTAAGGTGGGCTAGCAAAGTGTACCACTTCAATCGCAACTCCTCGTTTTAAGGCAAGATAACCAGCAACTGGTGAATCAATCCCGCCTGATAACATGAGCATGCCCTTTCCTGAAGTTCCAACAGGCAGACCACCCGCACCTTTGACTTCCTCATGTGAAATGTAGGCTGCCTCATCACGGATTTCAACCTTAAGATTCACATCAGGGTGTTTCATCTGAGCCTTAATATTAGGTAAAACGTCGAAGACTGCATCTCCCAGCGTTTGGTTTAATTGGCGTGTATCCAACTCAAATTGATGATCGCTGCGTTTGGTAGTGATTTTAAAGGTCAGTCCTTCATGATACAAGTCGGTCATGATAGCTTGAACCGCCTCTGTCAAGACCGCTACCTTTTTCTCAACACGGTACACCGGATGAAAGGCTTGAATACCAAATACCTGCTTAAGTGCCCCTGCAACCAAGTCATAAGAAACACCATTTAAAAAGATATGGCAACGATCGCGGTCAGCCGTCACCTTAACCTCAGGATAGACGGCTAAAACATCTTGGATATTGCGCCGTAATTTGTTCACAAAACGCATGCGATTCTTACCTTTAGTGGATAGCTCGCCATAACGAACCATAATTTCTGAATATTGTAACTGCATTTTTCTCTCTGTCCTTATCTTACTTTTTGCGTTTTATCATAAATATACTTGAAGATAGTTAAAAATTGCTCCACTTCTCCCATGTCATTGTTATCATCTAGGCTAATTCTAACAGCTGTTTGGGCTAGTTGATTGGGCACTCCCATAGCAATCAGGGTTCCTGCTGATTTACCAGCCTTTGATGAACAGGCCGACGTTGTCGAGATAAAGATGTCATGTTCCTCAAAGGCATGAACTACCACTTCTCCACGAACCCCCTTTATCCCAAAGGTCACGATATTAGGCACGAAACCTTCCTGACCTGAAAAAATAACAATGTCATCATGCTTGGCTAACTCTTTTAGGATAACCACCTGCATGTGGGCTAGTTTAGACAAAACAGTATCTTCTTTATCCCGAACAAGACGCAAGGCCTTAGCCATTGAGGCGATACCAGCCACATTTTCCGTTGTGGATCGAAGATTTTGTTCCTGACCACCACCGGTCAAGAGCGGGCTGATACGCTTGCCGTCTTTTTTATAAAGGAAACCCACCCCACGAACGGCATGGAACTTATGACCTGAAAAAGAAGCCAGATCCACACGGTCAGTTAAATACACTGCTGAAGGAATTTTCCCAATGGCCTGCACAGCATCGACATGAAAGGTCACGGTCGGCCGATCTGCCAATACATCAGAAATCTCTTGAATGGGTTGTATCGACCCAATTTCATTATTAACAGCCATAATTGATACTAGAATCGTATCTGAGCGAAGTAAGTTTTGAAGAGCCTTCACATCTACAAAGCCAGCTTGATCAACTGGGGCATAGGAGACATCAAAGCCTTGTTGACTCAACCACTGAGCTGATTCTTTGACGGCAGGATGTTCAATATCAGAGACGATGATATGCTTGCCATAAGCTGCTTTTTCAAAAGCAACCCCCTTGATAGCCCAGTTATCACTCTCAGTTCCACCTGACGTAAAGAAAATCTCACTCGGTTGTTTTCCAATCAGCTCTGCAATCTGCTTGCGCGATGCTTCTAAGATACGGCTTGACTGACTTCCCAGCCGATGCAAACTCGATGGATTTCCAAAAATCTTAGTCGTCACTTCTTGGTAAGTTCGGAGAACTTCCGGATAGACCGGGGTCGTAGCTGAGTTATCAAAGTATATCAAGGGCATAAACCAACTTTCTCTTAGGAATTAGCAAGGGAGGAAGACATTCTAGGACATCTGACACCTGCATTTTAGACTCTCTATTATAGCATAAATCTACGGCGAATAGCTGGATATAAAAACAGGAAAAAGCTTTCCATTTTCAGGCCGGTAAAAGGGCACATTTTCAGATGATTTTTTTCTCACAAAAACATATAATAAAGACTAAAGGAGGACAGGAAATGTCACAACGCTATTCTCGCAAAGCTAAACAAACAGCCTCAACGCCAAAACGTCGTCCCACAGAGCACTTAAAACGTGGGCTTACCGCATTTCAAAAAACATTGGCTTTTGTAGGGTCTATCCTATCTGTGATTGTTGCGACCATCACCATTACAAACTATGTTAATAGCAAAAAAGGGACTACTGATGACAAGACGCCCCCTTCAACCATCATCATCCATAGCAACAATGGGCAAGCAGAGTCAACCAACACTTCCCAATCCGAAAGCACTGATAGCTATCAGACGGACCAGACGAACGAAACTAATACCAACTCATCATCAGAAGCTTCCTCTGAAAACAGTCCAATCACATCGGCTTCTACCGACACGACTACCTCTCAAGCAGAGAACGACACAAGCACCACTTCAACACCATAGATTAAACCCTCTAGGAAACGTGTCCTAGAGGGTTTCTTAAGCGTCAAATAAAGACAAATAGTCTCCATAACCAGCTGCTGCCATCTCATCATAGGGGATAAAGCGCAAAGCTGCCGAGTTAATGCAGTAGCGCAGACCACCAGCTTCAAGAGGACCATCGTTAAAAACATGTCCCAAATGAGAACCTGACTCTCGACTTCTAACCTCAATGCGCCTCATGGCATGCGAACGGTCATCATGATTGGTCACAAAGCGATTATCAATCGGCTTGGTAAAAGCTGGCCAACCACACCCTGAATCGTACTTATCCAATGAGGAAAAGAGCACCTCACCACTGACCACATCAACATAGATTCCTTTTTCGAAAAACGCATCGTAAGCACCTGTAAAAGGACGCTCCGTAGCTGCATGTTGGGTGACTTCAAAAGCCAAATCGCCAATCCGTTGCCTTAAAGCTTCTTGTGATTCCATCATTCTTTCTCCCTATCTCTGATTTCTTTTTCGACTGACTCCTACTAATCATCTAAGCTTGATTAGCAACCCTTCCATGATAAGAGGGGTGATACTGTCAGCTTATCGCATGGTGACAAATTCTTCTGAGCCAGTGGGGTGAATAGCAACTGTTGCATCAAAATCTGCCTTGGTCGCTCCCATTTTCATAGCCACTGCAAACCCTTGAATCATCTCATCAACACCATAGCCAATACCATGCAGGCCAATCACAGTTTCATCGTCTCCCAACGTCACTAACTTCATCATCGATGGTTGGCGATGATTGGCTAGGGCAGTGTACATGGGCGTAAAACTAGAACGATAAACCTTAATCTTTTCCTTGCCATAAAGAGCAATCGCTTTTTCCTCAGATAATCCGACACTACCGATAGCAGGATGGCTAAAAATAACAGTGGCTACATTAGCATAATCCATCTTCGCTTGTGACTGTCCATTGAAAAGCCGCTCCGATAACTGACGCCCAGCCTTGACGGCAACTGGGGTCAAGGCCAACTTGCCATTAACGTCTCCTACGGCATAAATACCATCAACTGACGTATTTTCAAAGGCGTCAGTCTGGATATGACCACTTTCGGTCAATGTAACACCGGTCTTTTCCAAACCAAAGCCAGAAACATTCGGGCGCCGTCCAATCGCCCAAATAAGACAATCAACGGTCTGAGAGGTGCCGTTTTCTAACGTTAGTGTCAAGGAACCATCGGCATTTTTGCTCACTGACTTTGGAATTGAGAAAGGATGCAACTGAGGACCATGCTGAGCCATCTCTTCTGTTAAGACATTGATAATATCTGAGTCAAATGACCTTAAAGGACGCTCTTTTCGGATGAACAGGTGGGTTTCGGATCCTAAGGCATCTAATACCCCAGCAATCTCAACAGCAATATAACCTGCACCAACCACTGCCGTTCGTTTAGGAACCGCATCAAGAGCAAAGAAGCCATCAGAAGTGATACCATACTCAGCCCCTGGAATGTCTGGAATCACAGCATGACCTCCCGTAGCAATTAGAATATGAGGCGCTGTATAGTGCTCTCCTGCTACTTCAACAGTATGATCATCAACAAAAGTGGCATAGCCATGCAATCGCTCAACCCCATTGTGATCAAAACCACTTTCATAAGAGGCATGAATACGCTCTATATAGGCCTGACGATTTGCTTTTAAGGTCTTAAAGTCAAACTGCTTCACATCAACGTCAAAACCATAATCGCTTGCATAACGATTTAAGGTATCTGAGACTTGAGCTCCGTACCACATGACTTTTTTAGGAACACAGCCAAGATTGACACAAGTACCACCAATAGCATTGGCTTCAATCAACAATGTTTTAGCCCCATATATAGCAGCACGATTAGCCGATGCAATACCACCCGATCCGCCACCAATAACAATATAATCGTATGCTTTTACCATCTCTTCCTTCTTTCTAACAATTAAGTATAATGTCTAGTTCAACTCTATCATAATTTACATAGGGGCTCAACTTTCTACTACATATACAAAAAAGACAGGCATAGCCTGTCTATCTGAGTTAAATCGCTTGTGTGCTAAAACCACGACTTTCCAAAACCGTTAACATGGCATCCGCCGTGTCCAAAGCGGTAAAGAGGGGAACCCCATGCTCAATGGCAGAACGACGGATAACCTGACCGTCTTCACCAGCAGTCCGTTTGGTTCCTACCGTGTTGATAATGGCCTGAACCTTGCCTGCTCTAACCAAGGCCGGAATATCATGGTCTTTATCTTCACCGATTTTATTGACCAAGCGTGTTTGAATACCTCTGGCATTTAAAAAATCAGCGGTGCCTTTGGTAGCAAATAAGCTATAACCAATAGCTGCAAAGCGTTGGGCTATGGACAAGGCTTCTTCCTTACTATCATCGGCTATCGTTAGGACGATATTCCCATATTCTGGCAAATGGAAGTAGGAGGCCTCAAAGGCTTTATAAAGCGCTTTTTCCAAGTTGGCATCGGTTCCCATTACCTCACCAGTTGACTTCATTTCAGGACCCAGAAGACTATCGACTTTCGCCAATTTACTAAATGAGAAAACAGGCGCCTTGACATGGACTTGTGAGGACTCTTTGTAAAGACCATCTGTGTAGCCTTGTTCAGCCAAACTTTCCCCAAGAATGACGCGCGTAGCTACTTGGGCCATTGGAATATTGGTCACCTTTGATAGGAAAGGAACGGTCCGACTAGCTCTAGGATTAACCTCAATCACATAAACCGTTTCGTCTTTGATAACAAATTGGATGTTCATCATACCGATACAGTTCAAACCGAGTGCCAACCGTTTCGTATAATCAGCAATTCTTTCTTGGAGTTTAGCAGATAGTCTTTGTGGAGGGGAGACTGCCATCGAGTCTCCCGAGTGAACACCTGCTCGCTCAATATGCTCCATGATGCCTGGGATAAGAACATCCTTACCATCTGAAATCGCGTCCACCTCGCACTCTTGCCCAATGATATAGGAATCTACCAAGACAGGATGTTCTGGACTGGCTTTAACCGCTGTTCGCATGTAGTGTTGAAGGTCAGCTTCGTTTTCAACAATTTCCATCGCACGCCCACCAAGAACATAAGATGGACGAACCAAAACTGGAAAACCAATCTTGCGAGCCGCTTGAACAGCCTCTGTTTCATTGGTTGCCGTATAGCCTGGTGGTTGTGGAATGTCAAGGCCTTTTAGTGCTTTTTCAAATAAATCACGATCCTCTGCACGATCGAGGTCCTCTACCTGGGTCCCTAAGATGGTCACTCCTGCCTCTGATAAGGCAGCTGCTAGGTTAATCGCTGTTTGCCCACCAAACTGAACCACAACACCTTTTGGTTGTTCCAAATCAATCACATTCATCACATCCTCAAAGGTGAGGGGTTCAAAATAGAGTTTATCGGATACTGAGAAATCTGTTGAAACCGTCTCGGGATTGGAATTCATGATAATGGCCTCGTAACCAGCCGCTTGAATCGCTTTTACCGAGTGGACCGTCGCATAGTCAAACTCCACTCCTTGCCCAATCCGAATAGGACCTGAGCCCAATACCAGTACCGATTCTTTAGCTGATGGTTGGGATTCATTCTCATAGGCATAGGTGGCGTAGAAATACGGTGTCGTTGACTCAAACTCTGCGGCACAAGTATCAACCATCTTATAAACTGGTAGAAGCTTGTTTGCTAGGCGTTGTTCACGGATGTCAGCCTCAGTACTACTCCAGAGTTCGGCAATCTTACGATCCGAAAAGCCATAACGCTTTGCCTTAGCCAGTAAAGTCATATCCCCAATATTGCGGACGAGTTCCTCTTCTAACTCAACGATATGCAGCAGTTTGTCCAAGAAGAAAAGATCGATTTTAGTCAGCTCTGCAATCTCTTCAATCGCAATCCCTCGACGAATGGCCTCTGAAATACAGAAAAGGCGATCGTCTTGTGCCTTGACCATGTTTTCGAATAATTGGTCATCGCTAACCTCAGAGAGCTCTGGTAGGTCATTGTGATAAACACCGATTTCCAAAGACCGACAAGCTTTCAGAAGAGACTCTTCAATGTTACGACCAATCGCCATCACTTCCCCCGTCGCCTTCATCTGCGTTCCTAAGCGTCGCTCCCCGTGCTCAAATTTATCAAACGGGAAGCGTGGCATTTTAGCAACGACATAATCTAAAGCTGGTTCAAACATGGCATAGGTGGAGCCTGTCACAGGATTGACCATCTCATCAAGGGTTAATCCAACAGCAATCTTGGCAGCCAGTTTAGCAATGGGATAGCCCGTTGCCTTAGATGCCAGCGCTGACGAACGCGAAACCCTCGGGTTCACTTCAATAACATAGTAATTAAAACTATGGGGGTCCAAAGCTAATTGAACATTACAGCCGCCTTCGATTTTTAAGGCACGAATGATTTTCAAACTAGCGTCACGCAGCATTTGGTTTTCAACATCTGATAAGGTTTGTGTCGGTGCAAACACAATGGAGTCACCAGTGTGAATCCCAACAGAATCAAGGTTTTCCATATTACAAACCACCAAGGCGTTATCAGCTGCATCACGCATGACTTCGTATTCGATTTCCTTGTAGCCAGCAATAGAACGCTCAATCAAGCACTGGGTTGCTGGCGATAGTTTTAGACCATTGGTAACAATATCACGTAGTTCATCATCATTAGAGCACATGCCCCCACCAGTGCCACCAAGTGTAAAGGCTGGACGAACAATCAAGGGATAGCCAATACGACTAGCAAACGCAAGGGCTTCATCCACCGTTGACACAATCTCAGACTCTGGAATAGGCTGGTCTAGCTCGGTCATAAGTTGCTTGAACAGGTCACGATCTTCGGCTTGATCAATCGCTGATAGTTTCGTTCCTAAGAGTTCAATACCAAGCTCATCCAATAAGCCCGACTGAGATAGGGCCATAGCCATATTAAGCCCTGTCTGCCCACCAAGTGTTGGCAGCAAGGCATCAGGACGCTCCTTCCGAATAATGCGTGAGACAAATTCAAGGGTCAACGGTTCAATATAAACCTTGTCAGCAATCTCCTTATCCGTCATAATCGTAGCCGGATTGGAGTTGACTAAGACAACACTGTAGCCTTCTTCTTTAAGGGCTAAACAAGCCTGAGTTCCGGCATAATCAAATTCTGCAGCCTGGCCAATAATAATCGGACCAGACCCAATCACCATAATTTTGTTAATATCTGTACGTTTTGGCATAATTCATGATACAAAAGGCTATCAGACTCAGATGCAAAGCAAGTATTAGCTACTGTCCTTACATTGCTTTCCTATCGAATCCTTAGCCCTTGTTCCTATCAGTGGAGCAAGTACGCCCCTCTGACGGAACCCTTGTATCTTCTCCTTTCTATTTTCTACCTCTCAGGATAGAATTAAATACTAGCGGCTGTCTTTTTCCAACTGATAGGCATCGATCATTTCCAAAAAATCATCAAACAAATAGTCCGTATCATGTGGGCCAGGAGCAGCGTCTGGGTGGAATTGAACAGAAAAAGCAGGATACTCGCGGTGGCGAACGCCTTCCACTGATTTATCATTAATTTCCTCGTGTGTCACCATCAAGCAACTTGGCAGAGTGTCACGTTTGACGGCATAGCCATGATTTTGACTGGTAAAATCAATGCGACCAGAAGCAATTTCACGAACAGCATGGTTAAAACCTCGATGCCCAAAACGCATTTTATAGGTCTCAGCCCCATTAGCTAGGGCAAACAGCTGATGCCCCATACAGATACCGAAGATTGGAATTTTCCCTTGAATCCCTCGAATCATCTCCAAGGCATGGGGCACATCTGTTGGGTTTCCTGGTCCATTTGACAACATGACTCCGTCTGGATTTAATTTCAAAATGGCTTCAGCACTGGTATCATGCGGTACTACTGTGACATTAGCCTTACGCTTTGATAGTTCACGTAAAATCGAATGCTTGAGTCCAAAATCAACCAAGACAATCGTTTTCCCAACACCAGGTGCAGGGTAAGCTGTTTTCGTAGAAACTTGCTCAATGTTATTGCTCGGTAAAACCGTTGCTCGCAGTTGGTCTTGCAAATGCTCAACACTATCACCATCGTCAGCTAGAGTCGCTTTCATCGTTCCATGATGCCGAATTTTCTTGGTCAAAGCCCTAGTATCAATACCCGAGATTCCAGGAATATTTTTAGACTTTAGAAAATCATCGAAAGACATTTGATTTCGCCAGTTACTGGCCCTTCGAGCGTATTCAGAAACGACAACGCCCTTACAAGTCGGGCTAATGGATTCGTAGTCGTCACGATTGATACCGTAGTTCCCTACCAAAGGGTAGGTAAAGGTTAAAATCTGCCCATTGTAAGACTGGTCCGTGATGGACTCTTGATAACCAGTCATACCTGTGTTAAAGACGATTTCACCTGTCACATCAATATCGGCTCCAAAAGCCTCTCCCTCAAAGATGGTACCATCTTCTAAAATTAAGAGTCGTTTTCCCATAGTTCTTCCTTTCGTTAAGTCCTCTCTGGAACTTATTAACGTGCTTTCTTATCATTAAGAATAGCTTCTAAAATAGCCATACGGACATAAACACCGTTGGTCATTTGTGTCACAATGCGAGACTTATCAGCTTCTACCAAGGCATCTGCAATTTCCACATCTCGATTGACGGGGGCTGGATGCAGGACGATAGCTGTTTCTTTTAAATGATGGTAGCGTGATTCCGTCAATCCAAATTGCTCATGGTAAGCTGTCTTTGCAAAAGACTGGTGTCCATCGTGGCGCTCATGTTGAACTCTTAGCAGCATCAAGACATCCAAGTCTTCAAGTACCGAATCCAACACGACATGCTCTCCATAGGTAGCAAACTCATCCGCATACCACGCGCTAGGACCCGCAAAACAAACCTCTGCGCCCAAACGCGTGAGCATTTGCATATTGGACTTGGCTACACGAGAATGGGTCAAATCCCCCGCGATACAGACCTTTAGGCCCTCAAAATGACCAAACTCTTCATAAATAGTCATCAAATCAAGTAAACACTGACTGGGATGTTGGCCAGAGCCATCACCACCATTGACAATAGCGGTCGTTAAATTGGGGTTGTTAATGAGTGACTTGTAATAAGCCACTTCAGGGTGACGAATAACACAAATAGCAACACCAAGAGCATCCATGGTTAGAACGGTATCATAGAGGGTCTCTCCCTTGTTGACAGAGCTGACTGACGCATTGAAGTCAATCACGTCTAATCCTAGCTTCTTTTCTGCAATTTCAAACGATTTATGTGTTCTTGTGGAATTCTCAAAGAAGAGATTCGCTGCAAATACTTGCTGCGGTAAGCCAACAGACACCTCGCCCCTTTTAAAGGCAAGACCACGTTCTAACAGTGTCACGACCTGCTCTGCAGATAAGTCTTCCATGCTAACCAAATGTTGTAATCTTAATGTCTCTCTTGCCATCGTCTGTCCCCTTGTTCTCCCTTTAAGCTAGTGTCATAATTGCTTTAACGTGAGAAGTTGTTAGCTTGGATCGGTAATACTGACACGATCTCTACCATCAACTTCTGTAACTTCAACAACAATTTCTTCCGCACTAGAGGTTGGGATATTTTTTCCAACATAGTCTGCTCGAATAGGCAATTCACGGTGACCGCGATCTATCAGAACTGCAAGACTAACACGAGAAGGGCGCCCGAGACTCACCAAATTATCAATAGCAGCTCGAATGGTACGACCTGTATAGAGAACATCATCCACCAAGATAACATCCTTATCGGTGATATCGACTGGCATTTGGGTCGTATCTTCTTCAACCTTCATGTCATCACGAAAGGGCTTTGTATCCAATTCACCAAGAGGGATAGACAAGCCTTCCAATTGTTGCAACCGTTCTTGAATGCGACGTGCCAAATGCACACCACGTGTTTTAATGCCTGCAAGGACAATCTTGTCAAGATTTTTATTGCGTTCAATAATTTCATAGGTAATGCGAGTTATCGCACGTTTCATAGTAACATCATCAACAATTTCCTTGGTCTTCATGGCAAACTACCACCCTTCTAACATACAAAAAATCTCCTTGACCATTCAAGGAGATAGACAAATAGGTACAGTCAGACTGCACTGTACAGTTTCTCGTCTCCTTGCCTGCCTCACGGGACAGGTTTAAAGGATTACATAACACCGTCATTTTAACAAACTTCACAAAGAAGCGCAAGTTTTTTAGCAATCTTTCTGACGGCGTAATTTAGCCACCGTTTCTTGGAATACCTCTGGCAATTCTGCTTCGAAGGTCATCAACTCACCTGTACGAGGGTGGGTTAAACCAAGGGTACGAGCATGTAAAAACTGACCATTGCCAGCTAAGGTCTTTCTAGGACCATAGGTAGGATCACCAGCAATAGGGTGACCAATATAAGCCATATGAACCCGGATTTGATGCGTCCGACCTGTCTCTAACTGCAATTCAACCAAGGTATAGTCACCAAAGCGTTCTAAGACTTGAAAACGTGTCAAGGCTGACTTACCTTTAGCAGTAACCGCCTGCTTCTTACGATCCTTGTCAGACCGTCCGATAGGCGCTTCAATCACACCGCGATCCCTAGGCAGATTGCCATGAACCAAGGCCACATACTGCCGTAGCGATTTTTGAGCTTTGAGTTCCTCTGCTAGTGCCTGATGGGCTTGATCATTTTTAGCAATCATCAGTAAGCCCGAAGTATCCTTATCAATCCGGTGAACAATGCCTGGCCGCACCACACCATTGATAGATGACAAATCCTTGATATGATACATGAGTGCATTAACCAAGGTTCCTGATGAATGCCCTGCCGATGGATGAACAACCATTCCTTGCGGTTTATTAACCACTGCAAGATCATCATCTTGATAAATAATCTCTAATGGAATATCTTCTGCTTGATAGTCAAGCACTTCTTCTTGGGGGACTTCATAAGTAATCACATCCCCTGCTTTGACGGCGTATTTGGCTTTGACGGGCTTACCATTCACCAGAATGCGACCAGTCTTAATAGCTTCATTAGCCCTTTGACGTGATAACTCGGTCAAATCTGCTACTGCTTTATCTAGGCGAATTCCCGCCTCTTTAACGATTACTTCCATCTTCCTCTTTCCATACCGCAATCATCAAAACGATGACGCCAACTACTAAATAAGAATCTGCTAGATTAAAGATAGCAAAATCCATAAAATCTAAGTGAATCATGTCCACCACATAGCCCAACCGTAGGCGGTCGATAAAATTACCAACACCACCCGCAATAATCAACACAAGACCCACCAAGTACCACAAGCTTTCTGCTATCTTCTTTGTGGCATAATAGATGGCTGCCCCAAGTACAAAAACCGTAATAAGGGCAAATAACCATTGTTGATTTTGCAAAATCGAAAAGGCAGCCCCCCGATTTTGAAGATAGGTTAGGCTAACAATCCCTGGCAGAAAACCACGAACCTCACCTAAAGGAATATGATCCACAATCCATAGCTTGCTCCACTGATCCAGCAGCACCAAGGCTAAGATTAATCCACTAAACAATCCTTTTCTCATACACACTCCTAGGGTTTATACTTAGCAAAGTAGGCACTCATCACGCCAATGAAAGCCTCTGCCTGTGGACTTAGATTGGCATCCTTGCGTTTAACATAGACCAGTTTATTGACCAAATGATCTTCCAAGGGCACAACTGTAATCCCGTTAACACTACGTTCATCCAAGAAACCTGATCCAGTGGCATAAGCATTGGTTCGCTCCAAAATGCCGTTCAGGGTTGCTCGATCTGTCACGTAATACCTCACAGCACTATCAGAAGTATCAACCAGGTTTTCAGAATAATAGCGGTACTCGTCTCGCTCCTGCGCAAACTTCACTGCTGGTAAGCCTTGTAAGTCCTCCATCGCTAGCTTTTCCTTATGCGCCAAGGGATGCTGATTTGACAAGTAAATATGGGTTCGAAATGAAATCAAATCGACAGACTCCAACCCCAGCTGCTCCATTCGCCGAAACAGGCCACTTTCATTTTGATGATTCATGTAAATGATACCAATATGACTAAGGCCTTTGGCAACTTCATCTAAAATCTGGATCGTCGTTGCTTCAAAAATACGACAATCGCCATATTCAGGATAAGAGGACGAAAAATCGGTGATGAGTGGAGGTAAAAAATCATAATGCTGACTTGCTATGGAAAAGGGTTCAAGAACCTCTTCCGGATGAATAAATTGTTTTTCAAAGGTGTCAAAATGCTTAACCACTTCCAATGATTTCTCATAAAAAGCCATGCCTTGAGGGGTCAATACCGTACCTGTCGTTGTCCGTGTAAAAATCTGAAAACCGAGTTCTGCTTCCAAATCTTTGATGGCTACAGATAAACTAGGCTGACTAACATATAGTTTGCTAGCTGCTTCGCGAAATGTCCCACTATTAGCTATTGCGACAACATAACGCAACTGCTGAATATTCATCTATCATCCTCCTCTTTTATCTATTGTATCAAAAAATCACCCTAGACAGACAATTCTTTATCCTAATTTATGTCACTCTATCAAAAAAACTTGTACCTGATACCAATAACGTACCATCATACAAGCTCATGTGAATCTAAAAGATTTTTTAATGTTTATTTTTTATCAAATCAAGTTTCACTTTAATTTTTTTATAGCTGTCGATGTCGCTCATATTAGTCGCATCATTGAGACATTTTTCGAGACGTTCAACGTATGATTTGATATGAATCGTAACGTCTAAGCCCATTGCTGCTAGCAAAGCTATCCGCTCCTCAGCATTAGCAATCATCCCATCAATGTCTTTCAACATTACTGTTTTAGACAAGGAATCTGCATGCTGAGAATAGTAATAGCACCCTTCATTAATAAAAGCAATTTTATTGGCACGAAGGCAAAGTTTATAACCAATCGCATCGTCTTCTCGAGTACGCCCTACAGGATACTCAATGTCTGTAAATAAATGGCGCTTGTAGAGTTTTAAGGTCATGAAGGTTACAATGAGAAAAAGATTATACTGCCCTGTATTTTCATGATTGAGCCATTCTTCTGGACTATAGACCGCTTCAAAATAGTTATCCTTAGTCGCAAAGAATAGAAAACTCTGACGTTCTTCATTATAGGAGGTAAAGCTGGTGGAAGCAATATCAGCATCATTTTTTAGCAAAGTGCGTAATAATTTTTCCAAATAAGCGTCATCAACAAAATCATCAGAGTCAATAAAGGTAATATAATCCCCTTGAACTAGATTTAAGGCAAAATTACGAGCCGCTGAGGGGCCTTGGTTAACTTGATGAAAAACCTTAATTCGACTGTCTCTTGTCGCATAATCTTCGAGAATAGCTGCACTACGGTCTGTTGACCCATCATTAATAACGATTGCCTCAAAATTAGGATAGGTCTGAGCTAAAATAGAATTTAAACAACGCTCCAGATACTGTTCGCTATTATAGACAGGAACAATGACACTAATCATGCCTTGCTTATTCAAATCATTGGTGCCGCTTAAATCAAGTACAATTTGTGATGTGTAAGTTTCATCTATCTCAGGTAAAACCCCGTGGTCTTGATTGAACTCAGCGGTATGTTTGTTTTCTAATTTGACCTTATGAGTCACTTGACGTTTAAACCACTCATATTCTGAATCAATGTGACCTAAATCAATCGCTTGGATACCTTTAGTCGACAGTGCAGCAGCCAATACTTTAGCAGTGGGACCTAGCATTAGCAACACTAGTTTATCCTTGCCGTGCTCCTGAATCGCTTCAAATAATTCTTTTGCTTTTGAATAAGCGTTTTTCGAAGGACCTATGATACGCTTAATAGACTTTGCATTATCAAAAAGATCATTGCCTACACCTGATCGCGATGTAGTTCCTTCAACAATCAGAATATCTCTACTTTCCCATAGTTGCTTTAATTTATCAAAATAAGACTTCGCTTGTGACTTGTCTACTAAATCAATATAAGGTCTGGATAAAAAGGTTGAACCATACCAATCAGACATCAACTCTGTCTGGTAAAACGACTCATATTGCTCAAAATGACTGTCCCAAAACAACTGTGCAGAACTGTTATAACGCTCAACATGTTCAAAAACATCAGGCAAACAAACTAGGAACTCTTGATCACTTTGCCGTTCTAAGATATGGCGTAAATCTTCTGCAAGATTGCTATCATAAACTTGATAAGGAATACTTTTTCCATTGATAATGTCCACTTCACCATCGCCAAAACGGGCTACTGAGCAATTGTTTTTTAATACACACGTTGTCAAGTCAAGTGCAACCAGTTCATAGATAACTAGAGTTCCAGACGTTAAGCTGTTTGGGCTAGCCCAAACAGACATTTTGAGGATTGATACTGAAGAAGTCGGCTTGGGCGCTCATTGATGGTAGCGATATCATTGTCCAGTTCTTCAGAGCTTAGTGACTGAAGCGAGACGCCTGTAGGGACATCTTCTCTGAGGAGGCCATTGAAGTTCTCGTTTGAGCCTTTCTCATGTGAAGCATATGGATGTGCAAAGTAAACATCAACATTCCCACACTATTAATAGTGTGGGAATGTTTGTCTTTTAGCTTAACGCCCAGTGCATAGCGTGTCTGGCGCTCTAGCAAAGTCAACATAAGAGCTTCACCTTTGGTTTTCTTGCCAAGAACCCAAATCAATCGCCCAAGACCCAAATTCAGAACGATCTTTGATACACTCTGGATGTTCTTCGATAGACTTACCCAAAGTCTTCCGATTCGTCTTCGTGACTTTCTTAAAACGTTTTTCTGATACGAATCATCTCAGGCAGATGTTAGCCTTCAAGGTATCTGCTAATTGTTCAATGAACCTAACGGAGCAGGCATTCAATTTGAGATAAGAACACTTTTGACGATTGGTTTCATAGACACGTTGCCCACTATCAGCGAAATAGGCGCTGAAATAGGCTCGTTTCCCATTCTTATCCTGTACCTGATTTACTGAAGCACATCTGATTTCTCGACAGATTGTAGAACGGTGACGCCCCAAGAGCTGAGCAATCTCAACTGCTTTCTTTCCCATTTTAAGATAAGCAGCCATTTCACTACGTTCTGTGGCTGAGAGATGAGAATAGGTCGATTTTCTGGTAGCATGAGGGTTGGGCATGTTCATCTGCTTTCTATACTGAGTTTGGGAATTCTAGTATATCAGACGAACATGTCTTTTGGTTGCACTTCATTTTACAACGCGGGGTATTGTTTTAATTTTTAATATTGATGCTTATTTTTTATAATCACGCTGTCTCTCTTGGTTTTAACGAGAACTTGCTTGGGGATTAAAAAGATTCTTTCACGTTTGATAATAGTAACAACCTGGTTATCTTAAAAATATTCTGATTATTTTAGTCCAACCTCTATTTCTTACAACTTCTTACTAATAATTTCAAAGAGAATCTGGCAAAAAATGCCATTAACATATCTCATTTGAAGTTTTCTATTTTCAATATAACAAAAAAAGAAAAGACAAACATGCCCTCTCTTATAATAATTTTATAGGAATCTACCAATGGCTAGAGCTAAAATTCGTATGGCACTTTAGTAGTATTTGCCCATTTTTTACTTAAAAAGATATCCTGCAAATGATAGTCTGGGGCAGGTTGTTCTGAGGTTAAAAAGGCATTGACCCCTTTATCAAAGGCTAGCCATCCATTCCAGCCCAAATGAATCGTATCTTGCATGAAATAATCCTTGCTGCCATCTTTAGACAAATCTAAAATATGATGAAAACCTTGACTTTCCAGTTGGTATTTTATTTTAGCAACAGCTTGCTGGTATTTTTCTAAGTTCAATCCCGAGTAAGCTGCCCAGCGTTCATTAACAGGGGGAATGACAAACATCACCCTCGTCTGATTCTTGGCAAATTCGTGTAAAACTAGCTCCAAATCCGTATATTCTGGTGACTGCAGATAGCTATAAGAACGTTGGAAACCTTTCAACTTAGGTAATCGTCCCTTTATCCGCTGTTTAAAAAAGCTATTTTGAATTTGCAAATCGTTATTACTGGTAGCAGCCTTGCCTTCTGCAGTTGCCAACCGCTCTAAGGCCTCATAAGAAAATGGTTGGGGCAATGCCTTGGCACGCGGAACAACAACATGGTTGTAACGATAAGCCGTTGGAAAAACATGACCAAACAAGGCTTCCTGCTTGAGTGCGAACTGGTGTCGCCTCTCAATAGCACTTTTTTCAGAGGCAGTGAGTTTCCTGCCTTGGGCAACCTTAGTAACCAATTCAGACATCACCCCATTTTTTTGCATCCGCAAGAGACGTTTAGCGGCCACACGGTCAGCTTTAGTGCCTTTTTGATTTAATAAAAAGTCCGTTAACTGACTGGTGCTGAAAAATTTCGCAAAAGCTGCTGGAGAAGTTCCCTCCCTAGTAAACCACTGAGGCGATACGACATATACCGCTTTTTTACCGCTTATACCAGCTTCCATTTGTTGCATCCCCAAATAATGCGTCAGGGAGGCTGAACCACGCTCACCTAGCATGTAGGGACGGTAACCTCTGTCATAACCTTGGGCTAATATAGCTGGATTCATAGTATCAAAGCGACTCCATTCACTAGAGCCGAAAAAGGGAATGAAGCGGTGTTTAGAATCCGTTAAGGCTGCTTTTTTGATTGTTGACTGTTTAAACGAATTAGCCGACAGTGCTACGGAGTATTCTTTTTCCGTTTGGTAAGACACTTCCTTGCTACTGGATAAGGGATAGAGCATGATGGTCATAAAAGCCAGCACCGCTGCTACCAAGACAGGGCCTAAAATCAACCAGAGCCTTTTAAGCATTCCTCAATTCCTCAACACCAGCAATAATCTTATTAGCCGTATTCCAGTCATCTCGCCCAAATTCAGAAACAGGAACCTTAATCTCAAATGTTTCTTCTAAGGCTAAAATGAGTTCAACGGTTCCCATACTATCTAAGACACCCGCATCAAACAAATCCTCATCCATCATATCGGAAACATCTTCCATAAATAAATCATCAATCAGTTCAATAATTTTAGTTTTAACATCCATTTGTATTCTCCTTTTTAGTTAAGTGGTCCAAACCATAATTGATCTAAGAAACCTGAAAAAATCAGGAATGAGATCATCACAGCATGGAAGGTAATCAGCCGTGACAAAGCTCGCGTCCATTGATTGTCTGGCAAAGGAGGACGACCAGCTTTTTTGCGCTCTTTGTTGATGAGCTTTTTACGACGCAACCAGGCATCGTTGATCACCAATCCCAAACCATGAAATAAGCCGTAAGCAATATAGTACCAAGTCACGCCATGCCAGAAGCCCATGATTAGCATATTAACCACATAAGCAACGCTGGAAGTGACATTACGATTCTTAAAGACCTTACGTCGCATCAAAACAAACACCAGCCTCATGAAGACAAAATCTCGAAACCAGAAAGACAGGCTCATGTGCCAACGATTCCAAAATTCTTTCAAGTCTTTGGCAATGAAAGGCTTATCAAAGTTTATCGGAGATTTAATCCCCATCAAATAAGACGCAGCTAGGGCAAACATGGTATAGCCTGCAAAATCAAAAAATAAGTCAAAGCCATACGCATACATGACCCCAACCGTTGGCCAATTAAAGACACCACCAGCCTGTAAAGCCATCAATTTCAGTGGCGCCATCAGAACTGTTCCAAAGAAATAGGCAACAATAAACTTGTAGAACAAGCCTAGCATCACATACCAAACAGCCTTTTCAATCATATCTAGTAACTCGTTACGGTCTGGGATATGGTGATAATCCTCTTCGAAACGACGAAAGCGATCAATTGGACCACTCGAGAAGGTCGGCATAAAGAGCATGAAGCGTAAAAATGCCCAAAAACCAAAGGCTGTCAAAGTGCCGTCTCGCATTTCCATCAGCATCCCCACAGACCTAAAGGTCAAATAAGAAATCCCTAAAAAGCCTAACAGGGACTGGTTGTGGTCTGTAATGGCGGGCGTTACCTTAACACAAACCAGAGGCAACAAAGCCAAGAAAACATGGAGGTAAAAGACCCATTTATTATTAAAGCGACGACGATACCATTTGTAACTATAAACCCAGACGATTTGCCAGACGATATAAAAGGCTAGGGCGAAAAGTTGATGATACTTGTTTCCTGTGAACATCAAAATGATGAACAATAAGCTAACCAACCATTCATAAATAGGAAAGCGTTTTTTGAAAAACAAACCAATGGTAATCGGCAACAGGGCTGGCAAAAGATAGAAAAAATAACTCGGATTACCATAAGGCTCCCAATTGGGGAGAGTCTTGAGGATTTCAATCATGTCTGATTCACCTCATTGATAAGACCCTTAATGTCAATTTTACCATTAGGGGTCAGTGGTAAGTCCTCCTTGTATAAAAACTTAGAAGGTATCATATAGGGCATGATATAGTCCTTGATATCTTCTTTGATAGCTTTCGTCAGCTCACGTGGGTTAACAAATCGCTCTAAAACACCATCTTCCAACACGATATAAGCTAAAAGATTTTGAACCTTGTGCTGCTTGTTATAACGAGGTACTGCCACTGCCATTTTGACATATTGCGATTTGTTCAAATGTTGAGATACCTCTTCAAGTTCAATCCGATAACCATTAAACTTGATTTGAAAATCCATGCGACCACCATAAAGGAGTAGGCCTTCCTCATTAAAACTCCCGATATCCCCCGTGTGGTAGGCTGGCAAGCCATTGTACTCAAAAAAGGCTGCCTGAGTCCGTTCTGGGTTATTCAAATAGCCTTTGGAAACAGCTGGACCCGTTACGACAATTTCGCCTTGTTGTCCTTGTGGTACCTCTTGCCCCAAATCGTCCAGAATAACTGTCGGCGAATCAGGTTTTGGATAACCAATCGGCAATCGTTTAGCGGTCTCTATCATCTCATCGGTAACCGCAACTGCTGAAAGGGCAACCGTAGCCTCTGTCGGACCATAGGCATTGACAATTCTAGCTTCTGGAAAACGGCTGCGTAACTTTTTAGCTGTGGCAACGGTTAACTCTTCGCCATCAAAATAAAAATGAGTGATGTTTGGCATCATTTCTGCACAGAAATGTTCAGATAGCATTGCCATTTCTGCAAAAGAAGGGGTCGATGTCCAAATCTGAACAGGTAATTGAGCAATGTAGTTAAAGAGGGTAGCAAAATCTGCAATAATATCAGATGGTAAAGCATAGAGAGTGCCCCCTGTTGCTAGTGTTGGCGCCCAATACATGACTGATAAATCAAACGAGTATGGGGGCTGAGCAAGCATCTGAGGACGCTCTGGCAGGCTAAAAGCCTCGTCCTCAATCATCCAGTTGGTAAAACTCAATAAATTATCGTGTGAAATTTGTACCCCTTTTGGCTTACCAGTGGTTCCTGAGGTAAAGATAATGTAGTAATTATCATCTCCTGAAACAGGGTGTTTCATCTCGTAAGACAACTGAGTCGCAAAAATGCTTGTCAATTCATCCGCAACAATAACGGGCACCGTCGTATCAATTGGAAAATCCGTTACCGCGATAATCAATTCTGGCTGAGCCACTTCCAAAATAGCTTCGATACGGTCTAAGGCTGAATGGCTATCAACCGGAATATAAGCGTGTCCTGTCTTACTAGCAGCTAAAAAACTGGCCAACATCGGATACTCAAGCCCACCAAACACTAAAATAGGAGATTTTTCCGTCAGTCCTAGCCCATCTATGTGAGCCGCTAACGCATCTGAATCCGACTTTAGCGTAGCATAGCTATAACAATCCCCTTTGATACAATAAACAGGAAAATCAGGCTGCATTTGAGCAAAGTGCTCTACCTTCTGAATCATATCGTTAATCATAAACACCTCTAAAATTCATTATAAATAAATTTACCTTGACCATGTCCTGCATATCCAAAAAAATACAGCAAAATCATGATAATCAAAAAATAAAACAAGGTCTGTCCTATAAAGCGATAGACCGGCCAATGGTTACTTTTTTTTAATTGTTTCATACAAACCACCTTTTACCTTTCAACATTATACACTAAGTTTTTTAAAAAGTGGATTCAAAACTTTATGATAATCGTCAGATAATTCGTGATATTCGACCTTGACTAGATATCTTCTAGATTTCCCCGTAAACCGGACGGTTCCAAACCATCTTACATTCCTAATATCTCAGACCAAGCTAACCTCACTTTCTCATCCTTTATGGTAATGATTTTCTAGGATTTTTGTCAGTTTATCAGGTGTTTCAAGTAATAACTAACATGATTAGTCTTAGCAACTAAGAAATGATACTATCTCCCTATTAGTATTTGGAGGAAATTTTGAAATAAGCCTATCAAATCAAGGTTTTTAAAAAGATAATTTAATTTTGGTAGCTTTTCACTAAAAAGCGTTGATAACTTTGAAGTTACTTCTAAATCTGCATTCGGATATAAATGACTATAAACACTCGAGGTTGTTTTTACATATGAATGCCCCAATCGTTTGAAAAGGCAACCGTTTTCTATACACTTTTTATAAAATGTATTTGATTAGGCGATGATTCTAAGGGCCATAGGTGTTTGGTAATTGAGACTACTGTGAATGCGGTAATCGTTCCACCAATGAGTGCGTCTCTTGTCTTTATGGCAAGTTCTTCCAGTGTTGACAATTGTTCTTGATGACCAAACTCCATCTTGAAAGCGCGGTAGGTGCTTTCAGCCACGGCATTGTCATAAGGACAACCGGCTTGCTCCATTCCATCAATTATCTGAGTAGCTTTTTCAATATCAACTCCTAAGATTGTCATGAGATGACACATCACCATTGACGTGATGATTGTTCATACTTTTACATAATTACCTCCCAAACGCAAAAAAGGGATAGACAATCTAATGTCTACCCCGAAAATTCATTAAAACAAAAATCCTGCCAAAGAATTTTTGGCAGGATTTTTGGCAGGAAAGCAAATCAATTTATCAGTTTCTATCAATCGCTTATCGCTCTCAAAAACTGGTAAATAGGGATTCCGCAATCTAATTATGATGTGACTCTTATTTAAGAGTAACATAAGCAAATCGCTTTTAAACCTTAGTATTATGCATTTTTTTAGTCAAATATTATTGATAGTGGTCCTTATCGGGGTGTTGATGAAACACCCTCCTTTTTCAATAATTCTGTTATCTCATTACCTACTGTCTGCTTTCTAGCATTGTAAAAATGAGAATAAGTATTTAGAGTTGTAGCTTTATCAATTCTACCTGAACGTTGAGAGACTTCTAAAACATCTTTTCCTAGGACATTGATCATAAATGAATCATGACTATGTCTCAATCCTTTACCAGTTATCTCAGGTACTCCTGCTAACTTAGCCTGTCTCTTCAACATTCTAGTTAAGGTACTCTTAACCATAGGTTCACCAAACTTTGATAAGATGTAGTTATCATCAGAATTAGCAACTTGAACTTTTCTCCAACGTTCTAAGACATTAATCGTTTCATCATCTAGATCAACAAATCGAACCCCTGCATCCGTTTTAGTCTGGTCTTTTATACGATAAATACCACCTTTTAACGCTTCTAAAGTTGAATGGACAAAAATTCGCTTATTCTCTTTATCATAATCAGACCACAATAAAGCAAAACCTTCACTGACTCGCACCCCAGTCATGTAGTATAACCAAGTTGTCGTAAAGCGATGTAAATCTTCATAGTCTTCTGTATCAAAGGTTGCAATAACTTTTTTGAACTCGTCGAATGTCCAAAATTTTGTATCTGGTCGCTTCCCTTTCGGATTATCAAGACTCTTACATGGGAAAGTTTTAATATATTCCATTCTTTCCGCATATCCTAAACATTGTTTGAAACGGATCCAAACACATTTTGCATAATTAGGAGAATGATTTGCTATAAGTTTCAATCGAAATCTCTCGCAATCACGTGGCTTAATATCACGCAATTTCATTTTACCGAATTCCTCTATAAATAAAGTAAAATGAGTGATTGCAGTTCTATAGGTTGAATCCTGTACCGTTTGTCTATAATACGGTAAGAAAATATCTTCCATGTACTGAGCAAATGTTAAATTATAATCTGAATAATCGAATTTATCATAAAACTCAACTCTTGCTCGACAAAGCTCATCATAAGCTTCTTTCTCTGTCGTGAAAGATTTTCCCCACATATTTCGATAACGTTTAAAACGTTGACGTTTCCCAGTTGCAGATACCTTAAATTCAGTTTGACAATATATCCTACCTTTATCATCTCTAAATACACCTTTATATTTCTTAGACATTTATCTGTTTTCCTTTCTTTCATCAGTTATTGGAAAACCGAGCAACTCCTCTACGATAACTTTAGGAGCTAAGTCTAATCGTCTATTATCAAAAGGCGATTTTCTTAATTTTACCGCATTGTTATCTAAATGACTAGTATAAAATTGTTCAACAGCTATTGCTTTAGCTTCTCTAATAATCAGCTTTGATGCTGTCTTAGAAAAGCCAAGTTTCATAATATTTTTATGTGTAATAGTTTCCATTGGATACTCCTTCTATTTTATTCTGATAAACTCTCAGATAATAGTAAAGTACCAATTTATGTTTGAAAAAGTTATCACAGTACAGTCATTTCTAAAATACTACTTTAAAACTTTCATTACTTAAAATTAAAGTAAGTAAATCCCTAGGATTAAAACAGCTATACACTATAAAATAAAATCTACTAACCTATATACTTTTCACGAAACTCTCTACTCAGTGGTTGCATCTGACTAACTTCGAAAATTAAATCTTGAACACAGGTCAATAAAATAGATACATGTTCCTGAGTCACTTGATTATTCACTCTTGCGACAGTCATAATTTCATGAACATCACGTCCAATCTGTTCTAACTTTTGAGTTTTCCAAAATGAAAACCACTCTTTAGCAGTTAACTGTTTATCATCAGTCATTAATAATTGATCTCTGACAAATGGTGAAAAGTGTCGATAACGCTTCTCCCTCATTAATTGTTCAATTTGTTTTAACTCATTGGCTGTTAAATTTATTTCTTTTCGAATATCTCTATATTGTTCAGACATGTTATTTTCTCCTTTTTATCCTTTCTCGGGTAATCCCCGACCCCGTATGTCATACGGGAAATTCCCTAAAGACGTTGTTGGGTCTTTGCGAGCTCAGGCATTGTGGTCACAATACCCAAAAAATCATATCGCCAGCAGACCAAAACTTTCCAGTTTTGACAGCCAACGATAAGATAACTTGGTGGCTTTGCCCCCAAACCCCCAACAAAAAATCAAGACTTGATTTTCTTAGGAATGATATTAGGATAACAAGGATGATTTGGAAAAGTTATCACATCACTCAATAAAGCATAATAAAAAGAGAACTAAATGCTCTCTTTAATACTTTATAATGAACTTATTATTAGTATTGAACTTGTTGAGGAGGTGCTTTATGAATCAGCTTGAGTTTCAGCGTAATCACCTGCAAATGGACTATTATAGCGAGAGCTACCAAGATTTTGAACGTGACTTCTACCGCTACTCTAACATGAATATTCCATTGACCTTCCTGACCGATGATATCCTCAAAACAATGGCGACTTCACGTAAGAATTACTTTGTCCTAAATAAGGAAAAGGCTAGAGATAATCGCGATCATTACTTCATTTTCGACGTAAGCACTTTAGATGATAATCCACAAATTTACCGCTATTCTTATAAGAAAACTACAACATATTTAACATATAAATTTCCTCAAGCTCAATGATGACAATGCCGAAGACTACCAAGATCACTACATTCTATTCAATATTAATCCTTTCGAGAACAATATGCTCATCAGAAAATATGTTTACCTAAAGTCCGTTTACTCTACAAACTAAAAAGGAGTCTTATGCTCCTTTTAGTCTATACCACTTTCAATACCAAGCTCCAAATTTCTCAACATCAATTGAGAAATTTGGCTTTTTCCGTTGCTCAGTTAAAGCGTCCTTTAGTTGTATATTTCCTGTTGATATCCCTTTTGAAGCATAACATTGTTTTCAATGATCGCACCCGATTGTTGACACCCTTTTTAGAACCTATTCTTTGATTTTCAATAAGCGTAAACTGTTTAATGTTACAAGTAAAGTTGCTCCCATATCAGCAAATATCGCTATCCAAAGTGTTAACCAACCGGGCATTACCAAAAGTAATGCCACTAATTTAATCGCCAAAGAGAAGTTAATGTTTTGCTTGATGATTGCTAAAGCCTTACGGCTTAATTTTATTGTATATGGCAATTTACTCAAATCATCAGACATTAAGGCGATGTCAGCCGTTTCTAAAGCTGTATCAGTTCCAGCACCACCCATTGCTACACCAACGGTAGATGCCGCAAGGGCTGGAGAATCATTCACGCCATCTCCGACCATCCCCACACTTTGATGTTTTTCTCGAAGTTCTTTAATAAAATTAAGCTTATCTTCTGGAAGTAAGTCAGCTTTAATATCCGAAACACCAACTTGTTTTCCGATGGCTGTTGCCGTTCTTTGGTTATCGCCTGTTAGCATCACTGTTTCGATTCCCATATTGTTCAACTTGCCGATAACTTCTTTAGACGATTCCCTCATTTCATCGGCTACGGCAATAAACGAAAGAATTTCTTTTTCTGTTCCTAACACCATCACCGTTTTACCTTGAGTTTGCATATCGGCAATTTTTTCTTTTTTATCGCTTGAAATGCTTCCGTGTAATTCCTCAAAAAGATTTTGACTTCCCACATAATACATTTCATTATTTATTTTGGCTTTAACGCCTTTACCTGTAATGGATTGAAAATCCTCTACTGTTACTTCATTGAATTTTAATCCATTTTCTTCTGCTTTTCGCATAATCGCCGAAGCAAGAGGGTGCTGCGATCCTTTTTCAATGGCTGATGTTATGGTTATTAATTCATTTTCATTTCTACCATATGTCACAATGTCTGTTACAGCTGGAATCCCTTTGGTTAATGTTCCTGTTTTATCAAAGGCTATCGCTTCTAAGTGTCCTGCTGCTTCTAAATGGATACCACCTTTAATTAATACACCATTTTTCGCTGCATTTCCTATTGCTGTAACCACAGCAACTGGAGTTGAGACTACTAAGGCACAAGGACAACCAACCACTAATACAGCTAATCCTTGATAAATCCATTGGCTCCAGTCTCCGCCAAATAATGGTGGAACTACTGCAATTAAAAGAGCTAGTATGACAATAGCTGGTGTATAGTATTTTGCAAATTTATCGACAAACGCTTGAGAGGGGGCCCGTTCTGCTTGGGCTTCTTCTACCAAGTGAATGATTTTTGAAAGAGTAGTATCTTCAACTCGCTTTGTTACTTTAACCTCAAGTAACCCTTCTTCATTCAAGGTTCCTGCAAATACTTCATCATTTGTGATTTTCGTTACTGGAACACTTTCACCTGTAATCGCAGCCTGATTTAATGTCGATGTACCTTTAACCACTATTCCATCCATTGCTAACTTTTGACCGGGCTTAACTATCATGATGTCTCCAACTTGAATCTCATCAACATGAATCATCATTTCTTCATTGCCTCGTCGAATTAACGCTTCTTTTGGGGCAATATCCATTAAAGATTCAATAGATTGACGTGCTTTATCCATTGAATAACGCTCTAATGCTTCACTAATCGCAAATAGAATAACAACGGTTGCCCCTTCACCCCATTCACCAATAATTGCAGCTCCTATAATGGCAATAGTCATAAGCGTATTCATATCGAAATTTAATCTGCTTAAATTTTTGAGACCTTTAATAAATAACGAATATCCACCGATTAAAATGGACGCTGCATAACCAATTGTCGGTAGAACATGCTCTTCACCATACTGCTCTCCTAAGAACCAGCTAACTACAAGTAAAAGAGCTGATATATATACCTTAATGTTTTCTTTCTGCTTCCAAAAAGGTTCTCCTTCAACCCTTTGTTCTTTTTCATCTCGAATTTTTAAATTTTCAAATGCTCCTGCTTTTTCTAATTCTTCAATGGTTGTCGTCCCTTTAACATAAACTTTAGATGCTCCGAAATTTACTTTCGCATCCTGAACACCGGGAAGTTCTTTAACATTATTTTCAAAAATGGCTGCACAGTTAGTACAAGTAAATCCTTGAACACGATAGGCTTTCATTTCTTCTTCAGACTGTTTTGCTTTCCCTCTAGACATTGATCTTCACCTCTTTCTTATGTGCCAATGCAATCATCATAATTTGTCTGATATGCTCATCATCTAAGGAATAAAATGCAAGTTTTCCCTCTTTTCGAAACTTAACAATCCCTTGCTTATGGAGCGTTCGCAGGTGATGAGAGGTATTTGCAACCGTAACACCTATAATATTTGCAATATCACACACACACAGTTCGTCATCTTGACACAATGCATAGGTAATTTTTGCTCTATTTTTATCTGCAATAGCTTTTAACATTTGGGCAACACTAGAAATATCTACTGTCTGTAAATTACCTTGTATTCGATTGACCTTTTCTTCGTCATAACAATAAATTTCACAAGTATCTTTTTCAATCATATTCTCACCTCAATATCATTCAAGTATTTGTTTGAATATAGTATAGCCCTTTTCATTAATTAATTCAAGTGTTTTTTTGAATGAATAAAAAAATTCATAAAAAAAAGACTTGGAGTACCCAATTCTAATAACAAAATAACCAATCTGCATAAGACTTTAAGTACATAACATTATTAGTATTGAACTTGTTGAGGAGGTGCTTTATGAATCAGCATGAGTTTCAGCGTAATCACCTGCAAATGGACTATTATAGCGAGAGCTACCAAGATTTTGAACGTTACTTCTACCGCTACTCTAACATGAATATTCCATTGACCTTCCTGACAGATGATATCCTCAAAACAATGGCAACTTCTCGTAAGAATTATTGATTCTTTCAGTATAGGTTTGTTTTTGAAGTTCAAAACTACCTGACTGAGATTCGTCAAAAGTACTTACTCGACAATAGGCAGCAACACGCAACTTCTTAGTTTTAACATCAGTGAACTCTCGCTTTGCAGGAATAATTTCAACTGTTCTCTCAGATACAAATGCATCTCGAATTTTCTTCTGTTGACGAGTAATTTTAGAATTCCGTCTTACCATTGGTTTTACCTCCTTTCTAGAAAACTACATAATAATTATATATATTAACTACGATTTTCTAAATTAGAAGATAAAAAATGACCTAACCAAAAATCAGGCCATTTATACTTATAAATAGATTTTGAATTTTATGCCAAACTGGTACGAGAGAATGATTCCGCCCATCTAGAGTCTATGTAATATGTATTAGTTTCTAGGTCTTAGGCGATTTTGAAAGGTGGGGACGTTTCTATTCCCTCAAACTCTTAGTCTATGGAAATAAACACGTACCCACAGGGTAAATGGAAATAGATTTTGATAATTTCTAGCTATCACTTCTACTAACTCCAAAAAATTACTTACTCTAATACTTCCCCACCACATAAGAAAAAGCCTTGCAATCAAGGCGTTTCATTATCCCTTTCGTTCAAAGGTTTCTAGGCTTTTACGAGCAAAGCAACACACTCCACGTGATGTCTAATTGGGAACAAATCAACAAAATAAATTTTTTCTATAAGAAAGAATAATTGCAACTTCATACATCTCTCAGTCATAAGATAAACTGATATATTTTCCAGCTATATTGCAATCTAATCTTTTTAATTCATTAACTAAATACAAATATTCTCCATGTAAGCATTCATCTAAATTAGGAAAATCATTTTCTTTGGTATTGATAATAACTTCAAGTTGATTAGTTAATTCTCTGATTGAAAAACTATAATCTAAAGTTTCTTCTTCATATGAGTCCTTAAGTTCTATATATCTTTCATATTCAACATTATTTTTAAAACAAAGAGTTAACATTTCTTCTAACTCATAATATAAATCTTCACTAAACATAAGTTCACTCCTCTGTATTTGTCATTAGTTTACCGCAACAAATATAGAATGTCAGCTAGAAACAAAACACCCCCACAAAAATTTGTGGGGGTGTTTGTGGGGAAATTTCAATTGAAATTATCCCTTCTTAATCACCTTGACTTTAGCGAAAAGGCTTTAGAACTCGGCTTTCAGCCTTAAACAATCAATAATTGATTATTTAAGAGTAACTGAAGCGCCAGCTGCTTCAAGTTTTTCTTTGATTTCGTTAGCTTCTGCTTCTGAAGCACCTTCTTTGATAACTGATGGTGCGCCATCAACGATAGCTTTAGCTTCTTTAAGACCTTCGCCAGTGATTTCACGAACAACTTTGATAACACCAACTTTTTTGTCACCAGCAGATGTCAATTCAACGTCAAATGAATCTTTAGCAGCAGCAGCGTCAGCACCACCAGCAGCTACAGCAGCTACAGGAGCAGCAGCAGTTACACCAAATTCTTCTTCGATAGCTTTTACAAGATCGTTAAGTTCAAGAATAGTAGCTTCTTTGATTTCAGCAATAATGTTTTCAATGTTCAATGCCATTGTAATTTCCTCCAAATATAGATTATGTAATATAGTATGTTTGTAACCTTAGGCTACGGGTTGCAAAGAGATGCTTATGCCGCACCTTCTTCGTCTTTTTCTGCAACAGCTTTGACAGCGTATGCAACATTGCGAACTGGCGCTTGAAGTACAGAAAGGAGCATAGAAAGCATACCCTCTTTGTTTGGAAGTGATGCAAGAGCGTTGATTTCTTCTACTGTTGTGAAAGAACCGTCAACAACACCACCTTTAATATCAAGAGCTTCTGCGTCTTTAGCGAATTCGCTGATAACTTTAGCTGGAGCAATCACATCTTCATTTGAAAATGCTACTGCAGATGGACCAACAAAAAGTTCTTTAAGCTCTGAAAGACCTGCTTCTTCTGCAGCACGTGATAAAATTGAGTTTTTAATGACTTTAAACTCAACACCACTTTCACGAAGATTACGACGAAGTACAGTATCTTGTTCAACAGTAAGTCCACGTGAATCTACAACAACGATAGATGCAGCAGCTTTCATTTTCTCAGCAACAACTGAGACCTGTTCAGCTTTTTTAGCAATAATAGCTTCACTCATTAGTAGTTTTACCTCCGTTTTTATTTTTTGGGCTAGGCACAAAAAAATCGCACCTAAACCTAGACACGAAAGTACAATACGTTACAAAAATCTTAGTTACGTTTTGTGCCTCGGCAGGAATCTTATGAGTCTAGCTCCCCTGCTGTCTTAGGTCAGTTTTATTCAAAACCTCTATTATCATAGCATCTTTCCATTCATATTGCAAGTGATTTTTATCTTTTTTTACAAAAAAAGAAATAGATTTCTCTATTTCTTAGCGTTCCAACCTCAATTGTTGCAACTCTTTATCAATCAGACCAAGGACGACCTGCAAATCTTTGTCAGACTTAACAAAATCTAGTTCATCACCACAAATACGCATTTTCGGTGAAAAATGGTAATTATCATACCACTCTGGGTACTCACTGTGAACCAGTCGATAGTAATCAAGAAGGTCTGGGTTATCATCAATCTGTTCGAATGATCGACCTCGTTGTTTAATCCGCTCAAGCATTTTGTCAAAGCTCACATCGATGTAAATCAACAAATCAGGTCTCTTTTTAGGCATGCCTTCTAATTCTTCCATCATGTTATGTAACAACTCTTTGTAAATGTCTAACTCTGTCTTTGTGACATTACCTTGTTTGTAGTTCAAAGTTAGAAATAGCTCGTCTTCAAAAATAGAGCGATCTAAAACATTATTGTCATCTTTATAGGCTGCCTTAATAGACTCAAAACGTTTGTTTAAAAAGTAAATTTGCAACAAAAAGGCATATTTTTTAGGGTCTTTATAATACAAGTCCAAGACTGGGTTATTATCAACTGACTCATAAAAGACATCCGTCCCTAGATGCTTACCTAAAGCCTCAGCCAGTGAGCTTTTTCCTGCTCCAATCGTTCCAGCTAATACAATCAACATCGTTCTCCTAAAGATTTTCTAAAATAGTATCCCAAGCCAAATCCAAGCCCTCACGCGTCACCGAAGAAAAGACAATAAAGGCATCGCTAGGGTCAAAGTCAAGTTTCTTTTTAATCATTGATTCATGCTTATTCCATTTGCCACGTGGAATTTTATCTGCTTTAGTCGCTACAACAATAACAGGAATCTCATAATATTTGAAAAACTCGTACATCTGCACATCATCTTGGGTCGGCTCGTGACGCAAGTCAACCAAACTCACCACAACTCTCAGATTATCACGCGTAATGAGGTATTCTTCAATCATCTTTCCCCATTTGGCACGTTCTTTTTTCGACACTTTGGCATAACCATACCCTGGAACATCGACGAAGCGCAGTTTATCATCAATATTGTAAAAATTGAGTAACTGTGTCTTTCCTGGTTTTCCAGAAGTCCTTGCTAAATTTTTACGTCCTAACAAGGTATTGATAAAACTAGATTTGCCAACGTTCGAGCGACCAGCTAAGGCAACTTCTGGGAGTTCATCTTGAGGATAGTGCGACTTATTAGGGGCACTCAATAAAAGAGAGGCATTATGGGTGTTTAAAACCTGTTCTTCAGTCATTATGCACCTCTATGCTATTTCTAAGATTGGCTGTCCGGTGCCATCAACGGCTGCTTTGGTGATGCGAACACGCTTAATATCTTCTTGACTAGGCACTTCAAACATAATATCCATCATGGTTTCTTCAATGATAGAGCGCAATCCCCGTGCTCCTGTTTTGCGTTCAATGGCTTTAGCAGCGATAGCTTCTAAAGCATCACGATCAAACGTCAATTCCACATTGTCGTAAGATAATAGGGTTTCGTATTGACGCACAAGAGCATTCTTAGGCTCTGTTAAGATATTAATCAAGTCTTCTACGGTTAATTGCTCAAGCGCAGCTACCACTGGTAAGCGTCCGATAAATTCGGGAATCAGACCAAACTTTTGAATGTCTTCTGAGATGATTTCCTGCATGTAAGACGAATCGTCCGGTACTTTTTGATTATTCTGCCCGAAACCAATCATTTTTTCACCGAGGCGTTGTTTAACAATATCTTCAATCCCATCAAATGCACCACCTACAATGAAAAGAATGTTTTTGGTATCAATTTGAATCATTTCTTGATTGGGATGCTTACGACCACCTTGCGGGGGAACACTGGCAACCGTTCCTTCAATGATTTTTAATAAGGCCTGTTGCACACCTTCACCAGAGACATCTCGAGTGATGGAGACATTTTCACCTTTTTTAGCAATTTTATCAATTTCATCGACGTAAATAATGCCACGCTCTGCACGTTCAACGTTGTAATCGGCAGCCTGAATGAGCTTCAATAGAATATTTTCGACATCTTCACCGACATAACCGGCTTCTGTCAATGATGTCGCGTCAGCAATAGCAAAAGGAACATTGAGGCTTTTAGCAAGGGTCTGGGCTAAAAACGTTTTACCAGAACCTGTTGGACCAATCATTAGGATGTTAGACTTTTGAAGAACAACGTCCTCTTCGTCACGGCTTTCCGTGAAACTAATGCGTTTGTAGTGATTATAGACCGCCACTGCCAAGGCACGCTTGGCACGCTCTTGTCCGACCACATATTGGTCAAGGATGGCTAATAATTCTTTTGGTTTTGGGACTTCTGTCAAGTCAGCTAAAACTTCATCAGCTAACTCTTCCTTAATGATTTCTTGAGATAAGGCCACACATTCATCACAGATAAAAACGCCATTCCCAGCAATGATTTTTTTGACTTCATCTTGGTTTTTACCACAAAAAGAGCAGTACACCATCGTGTCATTTGTTCGATTTCCAACCATTTTTGATCAATTCTCTCCTAAAATAATGTGCCATGAAAGGCATGTATGGTATTCACTAGATTCGTTGCGGCATTTAGCAAAAAAAGAATGCCTAAGCCATAACGATTTTTTTTGAAAGCAGGTACAGCACATAATAGACAGATAATCGCTAAACATGCTGTAAAAACGCCATAGAGACTACGCTGCATTGCTTAATCCACCTTTCTCACTAACTGTCTCACTGTAAAAGCATAGGGATTGTCGGAATCTTTCTCAAAAACCGTTTTTGAGTATTCCTCAAACTCACTCTCATCATAAGGTGGAAAATAGATATCCCCCTCAAACACACCATCAATCTCTGTCTTCATGAGTTGGTTGACAAACCCCATAAAGGTGCGATAAATACTAGCGCCACCTAAAACAAATAAGTTCTTATCCTGTTGGTCAAACCAAGCAAGGACTTCGTCAACCGAGTGCATCACCAAAACATTATCTGCCTGATAAGCCCTGTCTTTAGTCAAAACGATGGTCTGCCTTCCTGGCAGAACACGGCGATTCATGCCCTCAAAAGTGACACGTCCCATCAGCAGGACTTGTCCCATTGTGGTTTCTTTGAAATGTTTCATTTCTTTTGGTAAATGCCAGGGCAAACGATTGTGACGACCTATTAAATGTTCTTTATCTTCAGCCCAAATAGCGATAATAGCTTTACTCATCTTATTCCTACTTCGTCTATATCTACTTATGATTCTAGCAAAATTCTGCTAAAATTGCTGACAAAAAATGGCTAGATAGCTAAGTCGAACTTCAGTTGTGGTTCGACAGGTTTATAATCAACCAATTCAAAATCGTCAGGTTTTATATCAAAGAAATTAGTCTTATCCGGCACATTTAAGAGCAATCTCGGCTGACAATGGCTCGGTTGTCGGTTCAGTAATTCAGCGGCTTGCTCGTATTGATTATCATAGATATGCAGGTTATTGATAAAGTAGAAAAATTTTCCTACTTTCCAGCCAAAGTGTTTGGCAATCATCATCTGTAAAGCCACATACTGCATGGCATTGATGTGATGTGCCACCAGCATGTCATTAGAGCGTTGGGTTAAGGTAGCATCTAGATAGATGTCACCACCAACACGGCGAACATCAAACATGGTCTGAAAGGCGCATGGCAACAGCCCGCCAGTCTCTTCAAAAGCCTCGTAATCCCATAATGAGATGACATTACGGCGATTCCAAGGATTCTCTTCCAGTTGTTTTAATAGTTTGTCAATGATATGATGCTTTTTAACCACCGCTCCATAACGTTGACCAATCGTACGGCTACCATCTACTTCCCAATCATTCCAATAATGCACTTTGTATTTGTCTTCCAAGACATCAAGGCTATTAGACTGATCCTGATAAATCCAAAAGATTTCTTTAATCGCTGACTTAATAGGAATAGGACGCAGCGTTGTAATCGGAAACTCACCCCTAGCCAAATCATACTCTGTGAATGCCCCTGTAATATACTTAGAATTTGCCGTTTGACCATCTTTGTATTTGGGTCTTGCCTGCTCGGACATGACACCTTCTTCTAGGATACGCCTAATATGATATTTAAACACATCGTCAGCTTTAGTCATGGATAGTGCCACCTTTACTTTTTGTATAACTCGTTTATTCTACCTAAATTCACGTGAAATTTCCACTAGAAATGCCCTGACTTGTTCAAACCTTCAAGTGACATAGCTAAATCCCATACTATCTCTCATTTTATGTTACAATTTAGTCACTAACGATTTTATAACACTAGTGAAGGAAACCATTTATGATTATCGGAATTGACAAAATTGGTTTTGCAACGAGTCAATACGTTCTTAAACTCGAAGCTTTAGCACAAGCGCGGGGTCAAAAAGTTGAAAAATACACCTCAGGCTTAATGCTAGATGCCTTAAGCATCACCCCTATTACAGAAGATATTGTAACACTTGCCTCAGCTGCGGCTGACGATATTTTAGACGAGCAAGACAAAGCTGCCATCGATATGGTTATCGTAGCAACAGAGTCCAGCATTGACCAATCCAAAGCAGCCAGCATCTATGTCCATGATTTACTAGACATTCAACCATTCGCTCGCTCCATAGAGATGAAGGAAGCTTGTTATGCGGCTACTGCTGGTCTTAACTATGCCAAACTCCATGTGCAACAGCACCCTGACAGCAAGGTCTTAGTGATTGCCAGTGATATTGCCAAATACGGCATTGCTTCTGCTGGTGAACCAACTCAAGGCGCTGGAGCCATTGCCATGCTCGTAACTGCCAACCCTCATCTGCTAGCCTTTTCAGATGACAATGTCGCCCAAACGCGTAACATCATGGATTTCTGGCGCCCCAATTATTCGACAACACCTTTTGTTGATGGGATTTATTCAACCAAGCAATATTTAGATAGCTTAAAAACAACTTGGGCGGAGTACCAGAAACGCTACCAGGCTGATTTAAGTCAATTTGCTGCCTTTTGTTTCCACATTCCTTATCCTAAGCTAGCCCTCAAGGGCCTTAAAAAACTCATGCCAAAAGATTTGGATGAAACCGTTAAAACCGATCTAATGGCTAACTTTGACGCTTCTATTGTTTATAGCCGCCAAGTGGGAAATATCTACACTGGATCGCTCTATCTAGGCCTATTATCCCTACTGGAAAACAGCAATTCTCTTAAGGTTGGTGACCGGATTGGCTTATTTTCTTATGGATCTGGTGCTGTTTCTGAGATTTTCTCACTGCAGTTGGTAGAAGGCTATCAAAAACGCTTAAATAAGGACCGCTTGGCACTACTAGCAAGGCGTCAAGCACTCACTGTCGAAGAGTATGAAGCCATGTTCTACGAAGAGGCTCACTTAGATGACGACGGTAATGCCGACCTTTCCTCCTATCGCACAGGTGCTTTTGCTTTAGAAGCTATCCAAAACCATCAACGTATTTACGTGAGGCATGACGATGACTAAACTCAAATGGAATGGATTTTCCAAAAAAACACCTCAAGAACGCATTGATTTGCTAAATACCTACCACCTCTTGAGCGCTGAAAACCAGGCCAAGCTTGAGCAGCAAGTCACCCTATCTCGGAACATCGCCAATCAAATGGTAGAGAATGTGGTTGGGCTATTGTCACTTCCTTTTGCTATTGCGCCTGACTTTTTAGTAAATGGTAAAACCTATCAACTACCAATGGTCACAGAGGAACCATCTGTTGTGGCTGCAGCCAGCTTTGCTGCAAAGATAATTCAACGCGCCGGTGGGTTTACAACAACCATCCACAATCGTGAGATGATTGGACAAGTGGTATTATTTGCTGTTCCTGATGCCGCAAAAGCAAGAGCTACGATACTAGCTCATCAAAAGACCCTACTTGAGTTAGCCAACCAGGCCCATCCTTCTATCGTCAAGCGAGGAGGCGGTGCTCGTCGGCTTTGGCTGGAGGAAAAAAGCAACTTCCTCATGGTCTATGTCTCTGTGGACACGCAAGAAGCCATGGGGGCTAATATGGTCAATACCATGATGGAAGCCTTGGTCCCGAGTCTGGAAGACCTTAGTCAGGGTACGCGTTTAATGGCCATCTTATCAAACTATGCAACAGAAAGCCTGGTAACAGCCGAATGTACCCTGCCAATCACTAGCCTTAGTCGCCAACCGTCAGAAGCGCAACTGCTTGCTCAAAAGTTAGCACTAGCTAGCCATTTGGCACAAGTTGACACTTACCGAGCTAGCACACACAATAAAGGTATTTTTAATGGTATTGATGCCTTGGTCCTAGCAACTGGAAATGACTGGCGAGCGATCGAGGCTGGTGCCCATGCTTATGCCGCTCGAAGTGGGAGCTATCAAGGACTTAGCCAATGGCATTACGATGAAGAAGCTGCGACAATCCACGGTAAGCTAACCCTTCCAATGCCGGTAGCGACGAAAGGAGGGTCGATTGGACTTAACCCCAGTGTTCAAATCGCGCACGATTTACTAGGCAATCCTGATGCTAAAGAACTGGCTGGTTTAGTCGTTTCTTTAGGATTAGCGCAGAATTTTGCCGCCCTAAAAGCCCTCATTTCCACTGGTATCCAAGCTGGACACATGAAATTACATGCCAAGTCTTTGGCACTACTAGCCGGTGCGACAGAGAATGAGGTAGGGCAGCTCGTGCCAGAGCTACTGCATGAAAAACATATGAACTTAGAAACGGCCAAATACCTTTTAACAACGCTTAGAAATCAAAAATGAGACTGTATTGTAGTCTCATTTTTCAATACTTGCTTTTGTCAGATGATTTAACTTCCCATAAAGGATGTAATCCACTGATTGTAAGTCTTTGATAGTGCGACAATTAAGCGCACACATCATCAGGCGTAAATCGTCTTTCCAACCATTAACAATCCTGATAGCTTCTTCCATAGGCTGATGCTCAACTAACTCTAAAATAGTTTTAGAGAGTCCGACAGCCTTAGCTCCTAACACCAAACACTTCATCATATCAAGTGGATGACGCACACCGCCAGAAGCCAAAACATCTGCTTTAGCCATCATTGGCCTAGCATTTAATAAGGCTTGCACAGTCGTTTGTCCCCATTCGTTTAAATAGGAACGATTACCGCCGCGTTCATTTTCAATGTAGGCAAAGCTTGTACCACCCCGTCCTGAGATATCAAAAGCTCTGATTCCCAGCTCATAGGCCGCTTCCATACTTGCTAAGTCTAAGCCAAAACCAACCTCCTTGAGCATGACTGGAACAGGTATGTGTTGCGCATAGTCGGCTAGATGCTGTTTCCACGACTTAAACGTCCGTTCCCCTTCCGGCATGAGCAGTTCCTGCATGACATTGACATGAACCTGCAAAAACGCTGGAGATAGTGCTTCAACCGCTTGTAACCCCTGCGTGTAGTCTTTATCAAGGCCGATATTAGTTGCTAGGATAAGATCAGGGTAGTCCTTCTTGACTTGAAAACTGGTATCTAAGGGATTTTTCAAGGCAGCACTATAAGAGCCCGTCACCATAAGAATCCCTGTCTCAGCTGCTAACTGCGCTAATTTACGGTTAATTTCCCCACCCTTTTGACTGCCACCAGTCATGGCATTAATGTAAAAAGGGTAATCAAAAGACATGCCCAGAAATTCTGTGCTGAGATCAATATCAGCCAAATCGTAATCCGGCAAGGACCGATGGATCAATTCCATATCATCAAAGCTATTGTAGGGCGATTGGTAAGCCAAGGCGTGTTTGATATGGTCGTCTTTGCGATTTGTCACGTTAAGTCACCTCTATCCAGTAGTTTCAGATTGCTTTTTAATTCTTGTAAGTCTTCTCAAAACAGGCCTGCTATCTAAAGTGGGTTCAAAGGACCAGTCTCACATCATAAGAAAGCAAAGGCTAAATACTGCCTTATCACCATTCACTCAGATAAATAACCTAACAAGCTATCCTATGATAGAGGTGAGCACCTTCTCATTTCACTTTAGTCACAACTAGGGTTCGCAAGGCTGATTCGCATCTGACCAGCTTTCTTGATAAATCAGTTCTAAACCAGCCTGTTGCCAACGCTCTTTTAAGACCACTGTATCATCAGCCTTGAAAGACAAGGCAATTCCACAATCACCCCCGCCTGCTCCGGAGGATTTAGCAACGGCATCTAAGCCTTGACTCGCTACTTTTAAATCCAGTAGTTTATCCGTATAAATAGCTGGGCTCAAGTCAACCAGTAAGTCACTGACTCTCTCCAAAGCCTTAATAAGACCCACCTTATCGCCAGTTGTCAAACTCTTACGAGCTTGCTCAACTGCTGCTTGCGTTTCCTCTAAAAAAGCTGGTGTCACCCGCCCCTTCAAGTCCTTAATCATCTGGCTAGATAAGGCAGGCTGGGCTGTCCACCCCACCAAAAAATCCGCCTTTACCTTAGGGAGTAAAGGTTCAATGCGGTAACCCCAGTCCATCTCTAACAGAGTATCTAAGGAATGCTTCGCAATGTCGGCTGCTATTCTTTCCCTATCAAAGGAGGTATAAGCAATCAAATCATCATAAGCAATACATGCAATATCCCCCATAGACCCATTATCACCTAGCTTGAGTAAGGTATAGGCAGCTAACTTGAATAGCTGATTTTTACTGATTGTTATCCCATAAAAGTCAGCTAAAGCTTTAAGGGTCAAGACTGTAACACTGCCGCTAGAGCCAATGCCATATTTCTTACCATTTTTACCCATATTTCCTAAAATGGAGAGTTTAAAAGGATTGAGTTCTTCAGGACTAAGGTGACAAAAAGCAGCAAAGGTACGAATGCTTTCTTGAATGAGACGATACTTGCTATCGTCTGCCATTCCCACAGGATAATCAAACAAGTCTGAGAACAGCTCAATCCTATTAGATTGGACAATCCTAGCGGTCATATAAATGGGAATCGATTTGATAATGGCCGTTTGTTGAGGGGTTAAAATCGCATATTCGCCTGCGAGATATAGCTTTCCACCGGTTTGAACACTAATTGCTGTCATCTTATAAGGCCTTTGTTCGAGAGGTAATGACTTGGTAGTCTTTCTGGAAAATCCTCGCCAAGCGATCAAGGTCTTTTTCCAAGCAGAGCACTTTGACATTTGGACCAGCGTCCATCGTAAAGTAGCACTGTTCCCCCTTGTCACGCAGCTCTTTGACCCGCTGCATCGCCTCGTATGTTTTTTCAGTCAAGTAAGAAAAGGCTGGTTGCGCCTGGTGATTGGTCTCATGCATGCGAAGAGCGTTAGCTTCGGTTAACTGCCCCACTTTGTCAAACTCATTGGCTTTAAGGTAAGCAAGCATTTGGTGATAATCGCGTTCGGATTGCTCAACCCACTCCGGAAAATAAGCTGAGGTATCTCTGGCTCGTTTCATTCCTTCACGGCTAGAAATGGGCTTTTTGTGATCGCTTAAGACCAGCATAATCATGCCAAGTTTTAAGTCTGTTGGAACACGATAGATGTCTCCAGTAGTTTTGTCCCAGGCTGATAAAGGTCCATAGAAAGAGCGCGAGGAAGAGCCTGAGGCAAACTTGGCTAGTTGTGCGAGTTCACTTTGCGATTTGTGACTGCCAAAATAAGCATTGGCTGCCTTAACAAGAGCTGATAAGCCTGATGAGCTCGAGGATAATCCTGCAGCAGTCGGCATGTTATTCCAAGTGTCAATTCTGACGTATTCGTTAGGGTCTTGGCGAAAAAGGTCCAAGACTTTCCCCATCTTGGCTAATTCAATCTTATCCTGCTTGACACCATCAATGTAAAACGCATCTGAAACAGCATCTTCTAGAGGGCTTAGTTGAGTTTTGGTAAACATGTCCTCCAAGGTCAGCGAGATGCTACTAGTCGAAGGAATCATCTTCTCGGCATCCTCTTTTCCCCAGTACTTGATAATGGCGATGTTAGCATAGGATTTGACCGTTACAGGTGTTCGATCCATGTGTTCACAGCTCCTTCTTTCTCTAGTTGTTCAGCGGCAAGACTTGCTTCGGCTTGATTCCGACACAAGGCGATGATGCAGCCTCCTAGACCACCTCCCGACATCTTAGCACCTAACACTTGCAACTCTCTAGCAACCTTAACCAAATGATTGGCCTCAGGACTAGAGACCCCGAGTTCATCTAAGATATCGTGAGCGTGTGACATGGCAATCCCCATGCGCTGCAAGTCTTTTTCGGCTAAATAGCCTTCAAAAGCATCGGTTAGTTGTCCTAAGGCATGGAGAAAGGGGAGGGCTTTTTCTTCTTGTGCTTCAACTTTTTCCACAGCTTCTCTTGTGTGCCCATGAATGCCCGTATCAGCAATAAGCAAGCAGGCGCCCAAGTCAACCTCAAGAGTTGAAAAGCCAATATTTCGGATAAACTTAATCGCTTTGTCACTCAAACAGGTCTTCGCATCCAAACCACTAGGGTTGGTATGGGCAATGATTTCAGCTTGATTGGTCAACAGTTCAAGCGTTTGATTGTCCAAGGGCTGCTCATAATAATCAAAAACCGCCCTGATAGCAGCAATCGCAACAGCTGCAGATGAGCCCATTCCGCGTCTTTGCGGTACCGATGAGGTAATCTTATAGCTAATCTTAGGCTCTTTGATTTCTAGGTATTCTAAAGCAGCAAAAATCGCCGTCACTAGAGGGTCCGCAATGGTCATGTGTAGGGTCTCTTGGGCTGGTCTCAGCTCGCAAGTCACCTCGATATTTTTTAATGGTAGAGCGATAGCAGGAAAACCATACACCACCGAATGTTCTCCCATCAAGATAATCTTGCTATGCGACTTACCAATTCCACTAACTTTCATCATCTTATCTTTTCTTTTAAGCTTTTACAACAGTCCTATTTTAACGTATTTTAGCAGAAAAAGCGACTTAGAAAAGTCTTATCAAGAGAATAACTTTGATTCATCACAATAAAAATCCCTATTATTGACCAACAGGGATTTCTAATCAAACCTAGTCTGACTTTATGACAAGCTCAAAAAATAATCAAATAACTGCTGATTTTTGGGAGCACGGTCTAACAAGTATTCGGGATGCCATTGAAGACCGATAAAGCTACGCTTGTCTTTGGCTTGAATGGCTTCAATGGTCCCATCATGACTATCACGCGCAAGCACTTCTAAGCCTGATGCTAGGGTTTTAATGCTTTGATGGTGGAGGGAATTAACAGCCTCTGTCGCTCCAAAAATATCGTAAACACCATTGCCTTTGTCAATTCGAACGTCATGCACAAGAACGTCAGGATTGTCGTGTTGATGTCCCTTGATATCAAGGTTCAAATCACCACCTAAAATGGTATTGTAAAGTTGAAGTCCTCGGCAAATCCCCATGATTGGTTTTTTCTGACGCATGGTTTCTTCCACCAAGGCAAATTCAAACGCATCGCGCTCTGGAAAATAGAGATTACTATCAGCATCATTTTCCTGATGATAGTAGCTAGGCTGAACATCTTGCCCACCTGTCAAAATCAACCGATCAATCATATCAGCATAGGGCTTCGCCATATCAGGATGGCAGACAGGAATATGAATCGGGATACCACCTGCCTTAATGACAGCACGCGCAAAATGTCGCGACACAGAGGAATGAATAATCGAACTATCAGGCGTTTCTGGCCTTTCATTACTGGTAATACCAACAATCACTTTGCCCATGAGAATTTCCTTTCTTCATTTTTGAAATACGGTGTTACTATCATACCACGCTAGCGCTCACTTGCATAATCTTTAATCTTGATAGTGCTCCATAACCAAAACTTATAGCCATCCTAAAGTGCTGTTCATTTGGTATAATGTCTCTAACAAATCCCCTAGGAGAGCTTATGAATTTTCAACAATGCCGTTATGTGATTGCTATCGCAGAAGCAGGCTCCTTCAGCGAGGCTGCCAAGCGATTATTTGTCAGCCAACCCAACCTATCGGCCACCATTCACCAACTAGAAACAGAGCTAGACGTCCAACTCTTTACCCGCTCGAACACAGGTGTACGTCTGACCGAGGATAGGATTGATTTTGTCAAGCATGCCAAACGCATCATCAGCGAAGTCGATTTACTGCAAAGCCGTTATCAAAGCGATTTCAAAAAAAACTTTACCGTAGCGAGCCATCACTACGACTTCTTATCTCAACCCTTAGCCACAGTATCCAAGGCTTTTGCTGAGACCTATCAAGCCTTTCAACTCATCGAAACAACAACTAATGCTATCGTTGATAGCGTAGCCTCCTACCAAAGTGATGTGGGAATTCTCTACCTTGATGATAGTAATAAAGCTATTTTAGAGCGCTGTTTTAAGCAGATGGACCTGTCATTTGTGCCACTGGGAGAATTTCCAACGCGCATTTTTTTGAGGAAAGACCATCCTTTAGCCTATAAAAAAGAACTGACCAAGGCCGATTTGACAAATTATCCCCAAATCCGCTTTAGCCAAGAAGATACTGGTATTACGCTAGATGAAGATCCTCTGGCTTTGGAAAAGGGACAACAAGTCATCTACTCAAATGATCGTGGGAGCCTGCTGAATATGCTTCTAGCCACAGAAGCCTATGCTTCGGGCTTGGGCATTGTCACTGGGGTTATCAAAGATCACATCACACTTATCCCACTCTCAGATAGCCCTTCTCATACCTTGGGTTACATTACTTCCAAACAGAAAAAAACTTCCCCTATTGTGGAAGCCTTTATTGAAGCCGTTCGTCACGAACTAACCCTCATAGAGTAAATCCGTAAGTCTCATAAAATTACCGTAAAGGTTATGGTATCCTTTTTATAGTGGGCAAATAGTTTGCCGTGAAAGAGATTAACCATACTTTCTGCCATCGACAAGCCAATGCCATAACCAGAGCGATGCTCATGGTTGTGGGATTCATCTTCACGATAGAATCGCTCGAAAAATCGGCTGTAATCAACCTGTTTACCAGCTTGATAGGTATTGGAGATGCTTAAGCGAGCTTTTTTAGAGAGGGTTCCTGCTGGTTTTAAAACCACACTGACGTGGCCGCCAGGATCACAATACTTATTAGCATTATCCACTAAAATGGTCACTAATTCAAAGAGTGACTTTTCTTCTGCCTTCACATGAAGATTGGGGGTGATTGCCATCGTAAACCGCTTGCCATCCTTGATGACTGGCCCCTTAAAATCCTCAGCCGCATCTTGTGCGATTGCCGAGAAATCCACGTCATGTAAGACCACATCCTCTTGTTCTTCAAGGCGAGCCAAGGTTACCATTTGATTGATCAATTCTGTTAAGCGATGCACCTGATCGGCAGTGCTTTTGGTCCACTCGGATTCTCCTGTCATCAACTCAACCAACTCATTATTGGCTGAAATAATCGCTAAAGGTGTCTTAAGCTCATGACCAGCATTAGTGATGAAGCGCTTTTGCTTCTCATAATTTCTAACGTAGGGCGCAATCACTTTTTGCGATAAGGCACTGATCATCACTATAAAAAAGACAATACCGATAAGCCCCAACCAAATGGAAATCGTCAAAATAGCATGATAATCTGCCAAAATCCATGTCGCATCTAAAATGATAATCTGCTGACGATGACTGTCTAATGTTTTGAATTGATAAGCATAGTAACGGTTATCTGCCCGAAAACGACCTGATTCCTCTCCCTTTCGAAAAAGCTTGACGGCATAGTATTCAACATCCTTTTGGGATAGTTCCGAGATATTACGGGTATCCACATGAGACACTTTCTTATCACTGTCTATCTGAGCGCTGACAAAGCGGTATTGACTAAGGGTATCTTGCGTGGTCGGGCGCCCCAATTTCTTTTGCGCTTCATCCAAACTAGGAAACGCCCCCTTGTTATCTGATAAAACCTCTAAAACAGCCGTAATTTCACGTTGGGTTTGATAATACCGCACTGATGTCGTAATCCCAAGAACAGCCACCATTAGAATCGAAATAGCTAGAGAGGCTACCACAATAAAGCGAATCCGTAACCGTCTAAACATGATTTTCTCCTTGTGCTACAACCAGCCTAAACTGATTTTCGTTAACATCTTCAATGCTTAAATCCGCACCAATCGCTTGTAATTTTTGCCGCAGATAAGAAACATAGACAAACACATAAGAAGCATCCAAACCGTCTGCCTCATCTTTAGGCCAAACATGGGCCAAAAGGGTGTCGCTGCTTAATACTTTATTAAGATTTCGCATGAAGTAAGCCATCATCTTGGCTTCTTTGCCAGCTAGGCGAATACTGTTACCAGAGGATAGCTCTTGCTCAGCCATGTTTAGTTTGACAGAGCCAATTTCAAGAATGTTCGGGGACAGGCTTGCTAAGCGCCGCTCGATAGACCGTAAGCGAGCTAACAGTTCTTTAAGTGAAAAGGGCTTGGTCAGATAATCATCCGCCCCAGCATCAAGTCCTGTCACTCGGTCATCCACCTCAGCCATAGCTGTCAACATAATCACATGACTGTCGTTGCCACTGGCTCTGATATCACGCAACGCCTCAATCCCAGTCTTTTTAGGCATCATAATATCCATTACCATAACATCATAAGGCTTACTAGTAGCAAACTCAACAGCAGCTTGCCCATCGTGCACCACATCTAACTCATAACCTTCTCGAGAAATCGCTGTGCTAATCACGCGTGATAGGGGTACTTCATCTTCAGCTAATAATACTCTCATGGGTCCTCCTTTAGCCATCGCTATCGTGTTTAATCAAGTTTCGGATGGTTTGCATGGTCAAATCACACGAGGCTAGCTCATCGGCACAGCGTTTTAACTCTCTGGTCACCAATTCTGCGTTTTTAACCGTGTGTTTGTATTTCATTTGGTGTTCCAGACTAGCCCAAGAATCCATGGCAATGGTTCGCAGTTGAATCTCGACAAAATAGTTGCCATTGTCATTACCCTCACAATCTGGATAAGGTGTGGCCACTTCTAAAATCAAATGATAGGAGCGGTAACCGTTTGGCTTGGCATATTTGATGTAATCCTTCTCTTTCATAATGGTGATCTTATCCATGTCCCGTAAGAGACTGACTATCTTATAAATATCATCTACAAAACCACAAATAATCCGAAGTCCAATACTATCTTTCACTTGTTTCAAGGCCGCTTGAGGGGTCTGTTCATACCCCTTTCGCAGCAGCTTGTCCTGCATTGAACCTGGCTCTTTAACACGCGCGTTAAAATGCTCGTATAATTTAAAGCCCGTCTCTGTCTTCACGGTCTCATTAGCCACTTTGATACGCTGAGAGAGCTCTTCTAAGATAAGCGGCAAATACTGTTCATAAGGTCCGTATATTGACATACTATTCTCTTTCTAACCTAGATTGCCTACTATTATAGCATGTTAAGGTTAAGAAAAACATAAAAAGAAGCCCTAAGGCTCCTTTTAAAGGAATTATTGCAGCCACTGCTTGACTTGGTCCTGGTGGGTGTCAATCCATTTTTGGGCAGCTTCTTCAGCTGACATGCCATCATTCATATCTAGCATAACACTTTCCATGTCTTTGACACTCCAGTTAAACCGGTCAACAATGCGATAGACCTTGGGCATATCCTTCTTGAGCCCCTTACGAGCAATGGTTGTGATATTTTCTTCACCTCCAAAGGAACCTTTAGGGTCATCCAAATACTTCACATCATACTTAGAAAACATCCAGTGTGGTGACCAGCCTGTAATAATAATTTCTTCTTTATGGTTAATTGCCTTGTCTAGAGCTGTTGTCATCGCTCCTGTTGAAGCCGATACCAGGTTCCATGATGCCAGATTAGGATAATCAGATAGGGCTTTTTCAGCTGCCTTCATAATCCCAGCACCTGGTTCAATACCGGTAATGGTCTTAGCAGCTTGCTCTGACAAGTCCTCAATACTGTCAGCTGTCATATAAGACGGAACTACTAGACCTAGCCTTGTCCCTTTCAAGTTAGGACCTAAGTTATCAATACTACCTTGGTATTTGCGGTACTGGTCTCCATGTGTGACCGGTAACCAAGCACTGGTTGAAAAGTCAGCATTTGACTTGGCAATCGTTTGCCAGTTAACAGCATTATCCAAAGGAATCAATTCGACACGATACCCTTGCTTTTTAAGCACTTGGGCAATGACATTGGTCGAAGCAATTTCCGAATCCCATTGCACATAAGAAATCCGAACCTTCTCGCCGTTAGCTGCCTTATCAGTATTCATATTGACAAGGATACGTCCTAATGCTGCTAGCAAGAAAACGACCGCGGCACCTATACCAATCCATTTAGTCACCGAGCGTTTAGATTGACCACCGTCTGACTTTGCATTAAATGCTTGTGTGACACGGTCAAGGATGATGGCTAAAATCACCAAGGATAGCCCTGACACAAAACCACTACCAATATCTGCTTTTTGAAGGGCTGATAAAACGTTACGACCAAGTCCCGGCGCACCAATCATCGATCCGGTAACCACCATCGACAGTGCCAACATCATGGTTTGATTCACTCCTGCCATAATTGTGCTTTTGGCAAGCGGCAACTCGACTTTAACTAATTTTTGAGCTGGCGTTGACCCAAAGGAGTCCGCAGCCTCAATCAACTCTGTCGAGATTTCACGAATGCCTAAATTAGTAAAACGAACTGTCGGTGGCAAGGCAAAAATCACCGATGCAAACACACCAGGTACCATACCGATGCCAAAAAAAGCAACCGCTGGTATCAAATAAACAAAGGCTGGCATGGTTTGCATAAAGTCAAGAATAGGATTTACGATATTCTTGACGGTATTGTTTTTAGCCATCCAAATGCCTAGAGGCACACCAATAACAATCGAAATCAGACTAGCAACAAGAACCAGCGTCAAGGTATTCATCAACTCTTCCCAAAGCCCTTGATTGTAAACAAATAAAAGACCTAAGGCTGTTAAAGTTGGAAGCGACCACCTCTTCCTACCCAAAAAGAAAACAGCAAGGGTGGCTAACAGAATAACTAATAAGGGGTTGATAAACATCAGAGTATTGGTCATAAAATCCATGATGGCACTACCAATCACTTGAAGAACATCAAAGAACCCTGCGAAGGACTTTGTCAGCCACTCCGTAAATGCTTCTACCAGTTGAGCAACTGGTAACTTTGTTTGTAAACTATCTAACATTGATGACTCCTTTTTTATTTCTCAGCACTTTTGCCTGCGTCGTCTTGCACATTTGCCAAAGCTTCAATCACACGGCCACGGATAATAACACCAAGCAATTTGTTATTGTCATCCGTCACGGCAATCGGCGCCGTTGAGTCATAGATAAGAGGCATGATGTCCGTAATAATAGTGTCTTTAGAAACGGTGACAACATCCCGATTCACAACTTCTGACAGGGGTAAGCCTTTTTGACGGGCTTCTAAAGCAGCATCTGCCGTTAGAGAACCAATCAATTCTCGACGGCGATTGGTGGCCATTAACATTGATACTTCTTCAGTATGCATGCGCATCAGCGCCACTTGTGGACCATCCAACTCGACTGTTGTTGTGATTGGTTTAATCATAATGTTTTGAGCTGTCAAGACCTTTGACCGATCAACATCTTCGACAAACTCACGCACAAAGTCGTTGGCTGGATTGGTTAGAATCTCCTCCCCTGTTCCGATTTGCATGATTTGACCGTCTTTCATCAGGGCAATACGATCACCGATACGAAGAGCTTCATTCAAATCATGACTAATGAAGATAATCGTCTGCTGATTAGCAGCCTGTAAGTCCAGTAACTCATCTTGCATTTCCCGACGAATCAAGGGATCAAGAGCTGAAAATGCCTCATCCATCAAAAGGATTTTCGGTTGATTGGCAAGTGCACGCGCTAAACCGACACGCTGCTGCATCCCACCTGATAGTTGATTAGGGTATTGGTCTTTAAAAGCTAATAGCCCTGCATTCTCAAGTGCTTGCTCAGCCATTTTTTGCCTTTCTGCCTTGGGCACACCACGCAGTTCGAGACCAAACTCTGTGTTTTCCAAGATGGTTCTATGTGGAAAGAGGGCAAAGCTTTGAAAAACCATATTAATCTCATGACGACGGACACGACGCAAGTCCTCTGCCTTCATCTTTAAAATGTCCTTGCCATCAAGCATGATACTCCCATAAGATGGCTCAATCAAACGGTTGAGCATCCTGACTAGGGTTGATTTCCCAGAACCAGATAAGCCCATGATAACAAAGATTTCACCTTCGTTAATGTCAAAGCTCACATCGTAAACGCCGACTGTTGCACCTGTTTTTGCTAAAATCTCTGTTTTTGATTTACCTTGCTTAACCATCTCAAGCGCTGCTTTTTGTTTTTTACCAAATACCTTGGTTACCTGTTTGACTTTCAGTAATGTCACATTCTTCTCCTTTCTTCAGTGACCATACATTTTTAAAAATATAATGCCACTAAGTCACCACTCTATGTTATAACAATATGGTCTCATAGTCAAGTCTAACCGTTTGACTGCTATTACTACTGCCAAAACAAAACCTCTATCAAAAAATAGCATTGCTAGTTTAGCAATGCTATTTTTTATCAAATCAGTGCTGACGCAAATGCAAGAAAATCCTGCACCACTTGTCTTAAAAACCTTTCTGTATCTACCTTTAGAAAGACACCATTCTTATCAATCAACCGATGAATCTCTGCTAAATAAACCTCCGGTTGAGGCATGGCATGCGCATTTAAAAAGACTAATGCCTGTCGAAGGTGATGATTTGCACCAAAACCGCCCATCGTCCCAGCTGATTGGCTTATAATCAAGACAGGTTTGCCATTGAAAGCAATATCATTGATTGGTCTTGAGCCCACCTCAATGGCATTTTTTAAAGCTGCCGGAATACTACGATTGTATTCTGGCGTGATAATAATGAGTGCATCTTGGGCTTTAACCTCTCGTCGAAACCGCTCATAGGCCTTTGGTCTATGATGGCTATCTTGATCCAAATCAGGATTAAAAAGAGGCAAATCATCAATTTGAATGTGAGTGATGGTAATATTGTCTGGGAAAACAGTTGACATCGCCTTAGCCAAAGACTTGGAATAAGACTTCTCTCTAATGCTTCCTACAATGATTCCAATACGTTTGACCAAGCCATAACCTCCATCTTTTTATTACTAACTAATAGTAATTATTTTCCTACCAGACTGCAAGTGATTTGTTTTGCTTACCGATAGTCTAGATAATAATTCCCTCCAAATGATCCAACTCATGTTGGCAAATCTGTGCTAGAAAGTCCTTTAAGGTAATTGTCTTTTTCTGCCAGTGGTGGTCTTGATAAGACACGACAATTTCACGGTAGCGTCTGGCTGGACGCACACCTACTAACGATAAGCAAGATTCTTCTGTCTCAAAAGGCCCTCTCTTATCGAGTAATACAGGATTAAACATTACCAAATCAAGAAACCCCATACTAACAATGATGACACGCTTCTGATATCCAATCATGTTAGCCGCAAGACCAACACAAGACTCCCGATGAGCTGCTAAGGTATCTTGCAAGTCTTGAGCTATCCCTAAATCCTTCCTCGTTGCTTGGTGGGATTTTTGAGCCAAAAAGAAAGTATCTGTCACAATCGTTTTTATCATAGTAACTCCCCTTCTATAGGCTTATCATACACCGAAAAAGCCAAGAGAGCAAGTCTTGGCTTTAGGGTCTAAATCGTTCGATAATAGAGGATACGGCTGACAAAGTACGATACTCATTCATGCTATACCGATAGTAATCGAAGTCGTAACGTACTTGTCCTAGCGGTTAACCGCAAACCATTTTCCAAAAAACGAAGGCGTCATCACTGACCGAAATCTAGACAACCCCTTGCGCTGACATGGCTTCTGCAACCTTGAGGAAGCCAGCAATATTCGCACCAACGACTAAATTGCCTTCGGCATTAAATTCCTTGGCAGCGGCAGCAGAATTGTCATAGATATCCTTCATGATGGCTTTTAGTTTAGCATCTACTTCGTCAAAGGTCCATGACGTGCGTTGGCTATTTTGAGCCATTTCCAAAGCTGATACCGCAACACCACCAGCATTAGCTGCCTTGGCTGGGCCAAATAATACCCCTGCCTCATGGAAAACATCAACAGCTTCTAAAGTGGATGGCATGTTCGCACCTTCAGCAACAGCAATAACGCCGTTAGCAACAAGGGTTTTGGCATCTTCTTCGTTCAATTCATTCTGAGTAGCGCATGGGAATGCCAAATCAGCTTTTACCGTCCAAATCGATGACTCACCTGCCGGAGTAAATACAGCATCCGGATGGCTTTCAAGGTATTCGCTAATCCGAGCACGTTTCACTTCTTTGAGGTCTTTCAAAGTCTCAAGGTTGATACCTGCTTCATGAAAAACATAGCCTGATGAATCAGAGACCGCAACCACTTTGGCACCCAATTCATGTAACTTTTCAGTAGCGTAAATGGCTACATTTCCAGAACCAGAAACAATGGCTGTTTTGCCCTTGAAATCGTCACCGCGAGCGTTAAGCATTTGTTCTGCAAAATAAACCACGCCATAGCCAGTTGCTTCTGTCCGAGCCAGCGAACCACCATAACTTAAGCCCTTACCAGTCAAAACGCCATTTTCATAGCCGTTAAGGCGTTTGTATTGACCAAACATATAGCCAATTTCACGACCTCCAACTCCAATGTCACCTGCTGGAACGTCTGTGTCTGGACCGATGTATTTTTGCAATTCTGTCATGAAACTTTGGGTAAAGCGCATCACTTCAAGGTCAGACTTGCCTTTAGGGTCAAAATTAGAACCCCCTTTCCCACCACCGATTGGCTGGCCGGTCAAGGAATTTTTAAAGATTTGTTCAAAACCAAGGAATTTTACAATCGATTGGTTAACCGATGGGTGGAAGCGAAGGCCACCTTTATAAGGACCAATGGCTGATGAAAATTGTACACGGTAGCCACGGTTTACCTGCACCTTGCCCTTGTCATCGACCCAAGGTACGCGGAAAGAGACAATACGTTCAGGCTCAACCAAACGCTCTAACAAATTTTCCTCACTATACTTAGGGTATTTGTCAAAAACAGGAACAAGCGAGTCAAACACTTCCTCAACTGCTTGTAAGAACTCCTCTTCATGAGCATTTTGCTCTTTTACTTTTTGAAAAACACTAGCAACATATTCTTTTCCTGATGTCATAATCATTTCCTTTCATGATAATCATTTTGAGTTACTTAAATAGTATAAATTTTCTGAATATTTTTGTCAAGTTTTTAACTAAAGAAATAACTTTTTTCGTTCAAAAATAAAAAAACATAAATCTATTCATTATATGTTGACAATAAAAATGTCGAACCTAGAGCAACTGAGGCTAGACCTTGCTTAAATTTCCGTAATGAAAAGTGATCTTTTCTATCAGTTGTTTTTTCATGATAGTTACAATCTCCTTTATCTCCTATTTTTCAATATTTTCACAATGGAAATCATAAAAATATCAAAATCAATATAACATAATTATTTCACAAATTAAATATTAGATGAAAAAAATGAGTGTTCATAACTATTCATTAAAGATACGATGAGAACTTCAACAGATTGAAAACGATAAGAACATCGAACTACTCAAAACTAAGGTAGTGACTGATAATCATAGAAAAATGAGAGTCTCCAGCTATCAAAAACACCCCAATCGCTAGATTTATAACCTAGCTATCGAGGTGTCTTAGCGGTTTGATTTTTAATTATTACGTAATCTGAAACTCATTTTATCCCAGAAGACCTAAACGTTCAAAAGCATGATAAAGTCCGTCTTCTGCGACATCGTCTGTAACCATATCCGCCATGGCGAGTATCTCTGGCCCTCCATTTCCCATGGCAACACCGACTTGGCAGTACTCCAGCATGGGAATGTCAACTTTGGCGTCTCCAAAAGCGATGGTGTCTTTTTGCTCAACTCCAAGGTGTCTTAATAACACCTCAATGGCATGGGCTTTGTTCACACCTTTGACCCCTAAATCACCAAAGAGGGCAGTCTCACCACGACCTCCCCAAGTACGTGCTTCAAGATTTGGGAAAGCCTTGATGGAGTCCAAATGGTCTTGGTAATCCGATAAAATAAAGCTGACTTTATTGAGGTCATCTCGGTAGAGATGACCGCCGTAAACAAGTCCATGAAGGGCATCTTCTGCTTCTTGGTGTTTAACTTCTTCTTCTGTTTTACCCTTGCGCAAGCTGTACTGTCTCAAAACCGGTCTGGCAGCGTCTCTAAAGTGTTCTGACGCAAATAGACCATTATTGGATTCTAGGTAAAACTCCAAGCCACGCTCATGTAGCCAGTCAACGATGCGTCTAGCATCTTCTGAACTGATGAGTTGGTGCATGACGACTTCTTCTTGATCCTCAACGTAGGATCCATTGCCACCAATCATGCCGTCAATACCAATGTCCCAAATCTCATCTGGCATCTCTGCACGGCTACGACCTGTGCAAACGTAAACCTTGTGCCCTTGCTCACGCGCCTGTTGAATCGCCTGTATAGCAGACGTTGGAATCTGATTATCATAATCCACTAAGGTCCCATCAACATCTAAAAAAATGATTTTTGCCATTCCTTAACCTCACTATTACTATTTTCTTTTAGTATAAGTAAAAGAAAGCGAATTCACCATCACTATCCTTTGAAAAACTAATACTATCCTATGACTAATACGACTAGGTCCCATAATCCCTCCACACACGAAAAGACTTAGCCTTAGGCTAATAATCCGCCATATGACTAGCTTGTCCTTTTAGGACTTTTGTGCTATGTTAAAGTGGAAGATTCCCTATTAGACGAAGATGAGGAGGGTAATATGAGAATCGTATTTGGGATGAGCACTTGCTTATTAACAGCTATCTCTTTTATCAGAGTATTATCAGCCATAACTGGCTACTAAGCCTGTCTAGCCTTTGTGGCATTATCATCTTCTCAAGGGCTATCTGGCAAAGACGTCACAAATGATGACTCTTTCCAAGCAAACCAACAACTAACCGTCAGCAAAAACTTGCTTGACGGTTGTTTTGTTTTGAGTTAAAAGGTGTTAAATCTAGTCGATATCAGTACCGTTTGAAGCGATGACTTTTCGGTACCAGTCAAATGATTTTTTCTTGCTGCGTTTTAATGTACCATTGCCTTGATTGTCACGGTCAACATAGATAAAGCCATAACGTTTTTTCATCTCACCAGTTCCAGCAGAAACCAAGTCAATGCAACCCCAAGTGGTGTAACCCCATAGAACCACACCGTCTTTGTTAACGGCATCGTTCATCGCCTTGATGTGCTCGCGGAGGTAATCGATACGGTAGTCATCCGCAACATAGCCATTTTCATCAGGGGTATCGACAGCACCCAAGCCATTTTCAACGATAAACATCGGTTTTTGATAACGGTCCCAAATGGCATTGAGGGTTATGCGAAGACCCAGCGGATCAATTTGCCAGCCCCATTCCGAAGCTTCCAGATAAGGGTTTTTGAGAGAGGCAAAGATGTTTCCTGCCGTTTTTTCTTTGACTTTAGGGTCGCCTGATGCGACACGGCTGGAATAGTAAGAAAATGAGATAAAGTCAACGGTATTGTCCTTAAGTAGCTCTAAGTCTCCTTCGGCCATTTCCACATGGATACCATCTGCTTCAAACTTCTTCTTAGCGTAATTTGGGTATTCTCCGCGTGCTTGCACGTCGATAAAGAAATAGTTTTCACGGTCTTCTTGCATTGCAGCCCAGTAGTCTGCTGGATGCGCTGTATTTGGGTAGTACTGACCAGCTGCCAGCATGCAACCCACCTTGTTCTCAGGGTCTATCTCATGAGCAATTTTCGTCGCGAGAGCTGATGCGACCAACTCGTGATGGGCTGCTTGATATTTGACCTGTTCTTGGTTTTCACCGTCTTCAAAGTAGAGACCCGCTCCCATAAATGGGGCATGAAGAATCATGTTAATCTCATTGAAGGTTAGCCAATACTTGACCAAGCCTTTGTAGCGTGTGAAAATGGTTCGGCAAAGGCGTTCATAGAAGTCAATGACCTTGCGATTCCGCCAGCCACCATATTCTTTAATCAAATGTATCGGAAAATCAAAGTGCGTGATGGTGACCAAAGGTTCAATGTCATATTTACGAAGTTCTTTAAAAACATCTTCGTAGAATTGCAAACCTGCTTCATTGGGTTCTAAGTCATCACCATTTGGGAAAATCCGAGTCCAGCCGATAGACATCCGAAAGGTTTTAAAGCCCATTTCTGCAAAAAGTGCGATATCTTCCTTGTAGCGATGGTAAAAATCAATGGAATCTTGTGCTGGGTAAAAATAGCCTTCCTCAAAATCAAACATTTTCTTTTGACCAGCAATGATAGGAAAGCGATCTTCGCCAATCGGAACCACGTCAACGTTAGCCAAACCTCGACCGTCAACATTATATGCGCCTTCTACTTGGTTGGCAGCGGTCGCACCGCCCCATAGAAAACCTTCTGGAAAAGCTTTTAAGTTTGTCATTTTGTAACCTCTTTCATGATTGATTAGTCTTATTATAACACGATAAGATGCCTGATACTGATTGTTTCCTTGGAAATTCTGATACTATCCTCTGTTAAACAAAGAACTACCAGTGCTAGCATCAGCCTCCTATCTTAGAAACAATTTAGCCTTTTCTGCTATCATAAAGCCATCCTTGAGTAACTGGGTCATAAATAGACTCTAAAATAAACTGCTCATCATCAACCACAAACTTTAAAATAGCACAATTGCGCATCCTCACTTGGGGAGGATTTGCCACAACTGCTCGGTAGAATTGAGCGATGGAAGCCCCATGGCTAACGGCTAGGATACAGTCTCCCTCTTGATGCTGCGCTAAAAGATGTCTTATGGTCTCAACCATACGATGGCGAACTGCCATAGAGTCTTCTCCGCCATGCTGGACAAAATAATCCCCATAACCAATACCTGGTTTTAAGGGTGGGTTTAGGGTCTCTGTTTGACCTTCAAAGGTGCCAAAGTCCATTTCTTTTAAGCCTGTTAACCGCTGAATGTCTGTTCGACCTGACACCAACTCCGCCGTATCAACTGCCCTTTCTTGGGTCGAAGCATAAACCGCAGCAAAAGTTAGCCCTTGATGTTCAAAAAAAGCCTGAGCTTGTTTAGCTTGTTCCATGCCAAGCTCGGTCAAAGGACTATCACAGACCCCTTGAATGCGCTTCAAGGCATTGAAGCGAGTCTCCCCATGACGCATGAGGTAAAACGTCTTTGTCATAAAGCCTCCTTAAAAATCATAAACACGGTATTCTTGTGTCGGTAAAATAAGCTGTTCGAGTGTTAAGCTAGCATCATCTAACACCTTAAAGACACAGATGGCGCAATTGGAAAAATAAACGCCCGGTGGAAAAGTAATGCGTAAATCCAAGCACAGTCCCCACATGGCAGCCCCATGGCTGACCATTAAAAGGCTATCTTGATCAGTGCCTTTTAAAACCTCTTGTATGGTTTGATGGACACGCTTGCCTACCTCTCGAATGTCCTCTCCTCCGTACGGAACTAAGAGATCCTCAAACGAATTAGCCCCCTCCCTAAATTTTGGCAACAAGCTTTCTGGCTGAGCTTCAAAGATGCCAAAGTCCATCTCTTTGAGGCCTTTCAACTGGGTGACATCTTCTCTGCCACTGACCAGCTTAGCAGTATCGGTCGCTCGCTCCTGGGTGGAAGCATAAACAGCATCAAAGGAAATGCCCTCTCGCTCAAAATAAGCTTTGGCTAGCTGGGCTTGTTCAAGGCCTAAAGCGGTCAAGGGCGAGTCGCAGGCCCCTTGAACCCGCTTTTGAGTATTAAAAAGGGTTTCCCCATGTCGCATTAAATACAGTGTTGTCATCGATATCACCTTCTGTCTTTCACTAAACTCCTTAAAAGGAGACTAACGAAGGGCTGTCCGTTATACATATCATTTTTACTAAATCAAGAGTAGCGCAAGCACTTGCCTAGTAGTGGCATGCTAGCAATGCGCTAGGATAATTCATCGGAATGGCTATCCAAATACTGCTCAATAACTGCTAGGACACCGTTTTCCTTATGGCTCGGCGCCAGCTTTTTAGCGTGGGCTTTAATGCTTTGCGGTGCATTGGCAACAGCATAGGAGTCATGAGCCAACTCTAGCATTTCCACGTCATTACCACTATCACCAAAAGCCATTACGTCATCTGAGACCAACCCAAATCGCTCCATGAGCACTTGCAAGCCAGCCGCCTTATGAACATCTGTTTGAACGATGTCAATCGTCCCGTAACCCGATGTCACCGCCCGAAGATTACCTGTAAAATGGGCATTAAAGTCAGCCATAACCGCATCCGCTTGGCTAGCATCACCTGTCATCATGCTCATTTTGACAATCGTCTCATCTTCTGGGATATCATCAAACGTATCTAGGCGCACAATGGCATCTACAAATGCTTGGGCTTCTTCTTGAGAAATCATATGGTTGGTAATATCCCATTTGGCTGCTTTTAGCATGTAAGAATGCTTGGTCCCTGTTAAAATCACACGATAAGCTGCTAAGTCATCTTTAAAATAATCTAAAAACTGGGTGACATCCTTTTGATCAAGAACAAAGCGTTTGATGGTTTTGCCTCTGACCAAAAGGTGAGCACCGTTTTCGACCACAAAATCTAAACGGTCTAAAAGCCCTCTGAACATGATGTTGAGACGTGCCATATTGTTACCAGTAGCGACCACAAAGCGAATGCCTCGCTCATCAAGGCGGTCCAAAAGAGCCTCAAAACGCTGACGGTCATAGCTGCCCTTGTCATCTAAAAAAGTCCCATCCATATCGCTAGCAATCAGTTTAATCGTCATAAAATCCTCCCTCATCTCCTATTATAAACAAATAGGGAAACAGAAACTAAGCCTTTTCTCTGAAAAACTGATACTATTGTTGGAAAACCAAAACCACCAGTGTGAACTGGTGGTTTGCTCTGCTGCTATAAGCCGCCCTTACCGCCCAGGGCCAAAGGCCCACTGAAATAGCTTCCTCGCGCACCACTTTCCCGAGCGGGTGCTAAAGCACCTCGTCGATAATCTGCTTGATACAAATTATCAATGAAGTGCTTTTAAATTCTTTCGAATCCATATACCTAATTTTACTTAGTTAGAACTGTCAACTTATATTATATCTCTTGAATAAAGCTCCAAAGACTAGTGATAACACAGTAATGGATCCTCCAATAATGAAGAGATTAAAGGTATTATTAGGATTTAAAACAACTGAGAAAAATCCAGTTCCAACCGGCATAAAAAGTATAGCTATCGTAAAAATGATACCAAAGACTCTACCAAGAAACTCATTATCTACATCTCTTTGAACGATAGAGAAAAATTGGATATTAAAAATAGATAGAAATAGACTAAACAGTGCTGGAGACAAGGCTAGAACAATGACATTGTGGAATATAGAATAAAACGGAGTAGATAGCATTAACATAATACCCGAACACGCTAATAGGAGCATTAAACGTTTACTTGATAAAGATTTATTGACAAAACCACTTAATATCGCTCCAACAAATCCACCAATTGCTTCTGCTGTTAAAAATGTTCCATAAAGCCTATCTGATATTTCTCCAAACATTTGATTACTATAGGGTAACAATAAATTATACGCCGCTAGAAAAAAATTAACTAAGGCAGAGAGAATGATAATAATCAATATTGGCTTATGGCTGTAAACATACTTGAACCCTATTTTTAAGTCGCCAAAGACTCCACCTATTGTCATTTTCTCCTTTGTGACCACTTCTTCATTAATGGGTACAATAAAGAAAATCAGCGACGCAGCAATGAGAAATGAGAATCCATCTAATAATAATACACCATGTATACCAAGTAGATTATATAAGAAAATTGCTACCATAGGAATTGTTACTTTGATTACAGTACTTGTTGTCTCTAGCAATGAATTAAGTTGTGATATACTATCTTTTTTTACAATTTCTTTCGTAAAAGCTTTATAAGATGGACCAGAAAAAGCACTCATAAAAGCCAAAATAACATTAGTGATGACAATTGCAAAGACCATCCACTGCTCTTGTGATATGAATGAAAGAATTATACAAGCAATACCACATAAGATATTTGTAACAATAATAATTTTTTTCCGCTTGAAACTATCTGCAATGACTCCACCAAATAAATTAAATAGAACACCTATCACACTTTCTAGTGACTGATATACTGCAACCAATGATAAAGATGTTGGATTTAATCCTGCAAGAAAGGTATTATTCGCAAAGTCAAACATAATATCTCCAATTCGAGATATGCCTCTACTTACAATAAGGTAAGCTATATTTTTTGTATCTATTTTCAAGAGCAACTCCTTAATTATTAATATTTTCTTTTATCAGGTATGACTCCTCTAATACCTCCAGTGGGATCCGAAACATCTCCCTTAAATCTTGGAATAATATGAATATGACAGTGGTCTATTGTCTGTCCAGCTAACTCTCCACAGTTTGTTCCAATGTTATATCCATCTGGAGAATAAAGTTTATCCAAAAATATTTTAATTTCTCCAATCAATTCAACGACTTCCTCTAGCTCATAAGATTTAAGTCCAAAAATAGTTTCTACGTGTCTTACAGAGACTATTATTGTATGACCTTTACTAACTGGAAATTTATCGAAAAAAGCTTTGACATATTTTTTCTCAAATATTAATTCTGTATTCTTTTTACAGAATTTACAAAGAATTCTATCACTCATATCCAAAACCATTCAAAAAAACAATATAACCTAAACTTTCTGTCGTAAAACATGTAACCCTTGCTCGGTTTTCCTGTAAGTTAGATAACTTGTCCTTCATATTTTGTAATCCTTCTAAAATTTCATTGACTCGACTCCCCCTAATTTGTCCGATAAAATTAATGTTAAAAGGAACTCTACGGAAAACATCTAAAGAATTCTCGTTAATATATTTATCTGAAAAAATCAAATAATCTAAATACCACAGTTGTTCCAAATAAATATTTTTATAATATTCTTCACTCTTAGTATATAGTTTATTTTCTTCCTTTACATTATAATTGACATAAACACTATTATGAGTATCTGCAATAATATTTCTATAGTCTTTACCATTATATTCAAGTCCATTTTTTAGGATATGGAAAATAAGATTATCTTCACCAATCCTATTTGAAATTTCTATAGCAATTCTATCAAACAAATAATCTAAATCCAGCGAATCTACTATAATAATCTGTAAATCAGATTGTGGCATATATTTAAAATTAGAGTTAACCAAATTTGAAGTTTCTTTTATTGATTGATAGTAGGGTGATTCTAATAACTTTTGTAATTCAAGTTCAGTATTATTGCTACACACATCTTTTATCAAGGTCTGGTAAGTATGTATCCCTCCAGAATGTCTACCATTCAAGCAATCAAAAAATAACTTATCAAATCGATTCAAGGTTGCTCCATCTGCAATGTAATGGCTAAAAAAGAACACAATTTCAATCAAATTAGAATTCTTGCTGAACACAAAAAAATCGAATAAGATATTTTTTTGCTCCATATTAATCCTAATTTCGTCAATATAATAGCTACGTTCTGCTTTATTCCTAGCTACTCTGATATCCTTTACTGAAATTGGAATAAATTCATATTCAATAAATTTTTTACTCTTTATATCAATTTCACAATTTAATAATTGTTGCTGCTGTTTCAAAGAATTAATAGTAAAACATACCGTTTCAAGGCTTGTATTCTGCATTTCAATACTATGCTCTAGAAGTATATCAACCTTTTTTCTGGCATATATCTCTTGTCTTACAAAAAATGGAAATATCGACTTAATTTTACGACTATTCTTATGTTTCTTTTGTTTATTTCTTAGTAATACAGATTTATCCACTTCAGTTTCTATATCTAAGATATAATTTAAAATTTTATCGAACGTTTGAAACTGTGCTAAAAACGAATCTGCCAATTTAATCCCAAACTCACTTTCAAGCTCCAAGATTAAATTAATTGAATCAAGTGAATCTCCACCTCTTTGAAAAAAATTATCACTTCTTTTCAACAAAGGAACACCAAGAACAGATTCCCAGATTGACTTTAATTTTTCATAAAATACCTCATTATTTCCATATTCGTAATAATTTTTACCTTCGATTTGTAGGATAAAATATTTTGTCAAAAACTCTTCATCAATTTTTCCATTTTTATTTAATTTAAAATAAGGTAATTTTACAAACAATTTAGGAATGAATGATTTTTCTATCTTCTCTCCTAATTTATCTATCAAAAATGGTATATCAACATCATGGCACGAAGTATAAAACATTGTTAGAATTTCTTTCGATTTGTAACTTTTTAGTCTAATAATTACATTTTCTATTGTATTATCACTCTGTAAGATAGTATCTTCTATTTCTTCTGATTCTATCCTCATGCCATTAACTTTTAGCTGATTATCAATGCGTCCCTTTATCCAAAATAAACCATCACTAAAATAACCTAAATCTCCTGTACGATAGTATATTTGTCCCGAAATTTCTATCTGCTTCTTCTTGGTCAACTCATATTGTTCATAATACCCACTAAATATCCCCTCTCCTGCTAATAATATCTCTCCTTCCTCATCTGCATTACATAATCTGTTATTTTCTATATTAAAAATTTTGATATCCATATTAGGTAATGGTTCCCCAATTAGAACACTAGTACTTTCTTTTTTTAATTGACTAATATTAAAAAAACTAGTATAAATACTTGCTTCAGTTGGACCATACATATTCCAAACTTGAAATTTTCTTTTAGTAAAATTATTAAATAATAATGCTAATCTTGTTGGAAATTTTTCTCCTGCTACAAAAATGTGCTTTAGAGATAAATTAGAAATTGAGTTAATTTCACTAGCTATATTAAGAAGTGCTGATGGAGAGATAGATAACTGTGTTACTCCAAATTCTTGAATATAACTTGGTATAGTATCAAACTTATCTGTTTCCCCCATAACAACTAGTTTCCCACCAAAAATAGGCCACGCAAATATTTCTGAATACGACACATCAAAACTATAATTACTTGAAAATAAAATAACATCTTTTCTATCACCAAATAACTTCTGTAATTGAAAAACTCTACTTATAATCTGCTTATCTTCTAATACACATCCCTTAGGAATACCTGTGGTACCAGAAGTCATTAATAACAAAGTTACACTGTTTTTTTCAGAGGCTTTGAACTTCGTTTCAATTTTTTTAATTTTAAAAAGATCTCTATATTTTACTACCTTATTTTGTGTTAACGTAAGATCCATATCTGAAATTAAAAATTCTGGTCGAATCTCATTTAAAATCAACTCCACCTTTTCATCAGGAATTTCCTTAGGTAAAGGTAAAATAGTTTTTCCAGCCTGTAATAAAGCATATATCAAAGGTATGACATTGAACTTATCAGTCATACGAATTCCTATGATATTATTACCGAAACCATCGCTGCACACCCTAACACCTTCAGAAATAATATCAATTTGATTTTTAAATTCTAAATAAGTTAATTTTTTATTGATTGCTTCTAAAGCTATCGCATCAGGGGTAGACTTTGCATAATAATCTATTTTATCTAGTAATACTTTCCGTTCCATTAGTTTTAATTTCTCCTAACTTCTGCTTGGCAGAATAAAATTTATCCCATTCTGGATATTTAGACCATTCTGCTAATTCAGGTTGCCCTAATTTACTTGCCAATAAAAATCTTAGATATTGTCTTCTAATAGGTTGATTAATAGGTAGTATATAGGTATCTTTTTTATTGTTTTCATAGTACAAATAATGTCCATACTCAAAATATTTTTCAAATAACTCTTTATCTCCCTGCAATTTTACAGGAATAATTTTATCTTCTATAAAGCATTCTATAATATCAGCATTGGTTGGTACAGCATGAGTGTGTCCGTGATAACAAAGTTGCTCTCCAGGTTGTACATTGCAGACTCCAACACGTCCATGTTCGTAAAAAATGCATCCGCCATATTTTTCTTCAAGTTTATCTCTTAATTTGCTCTTTAATTCTAAATATTCCTCTTGTAATTCTTCTGGAAGTGCTCCAATACAATGATAATGATCGTTTGGTATAATAAGTGAATATCCCTCCACAATTTGACCAACAGCTAACCATACTGTAAAGTTTGCTGTTCTCATATAAATTTTATCTTCTTCTTGAGTACAAAATGTACAGTAATCTTCTATCATCTATTATCTATCCTCCACTTTACTAATACTCGGCATATCATAAATTTTAGGTAATTTTATATTTTTAATTAATTCTACATTTTTATTTAAATTTTCCAAATAGTTACATACTGTGACCATCTCTTCATTAGTTGTTTCATAAGACATACTTAATCTGACGCATCCGAATGGATTTTCATGTAAAAATTCATGAATAAAAGGGGCACAATGTAATCCAGATCTAGACTTCAAACTTAAATCTTTTAAAAGAAAATGAGAAACTCTCGAAGGTACAACACCTTTAACATTAAAACTAACAATACCAAGTGGATTTTCTAAACTATAAATTTCAAAATTTTCTAGCTTGCTGAGTCTATCTATAAAAAATTTTGTCTTTTGTTTTAGAGAACTTTCTATTTTATCTAAAGTAAGAGAATTTATATAATCTATGCTACAGTATAATGAAAGTATACCAATTGTATTTAATGTCCCAGATTCATACCTTAATGGTAGCGCTTTGGGTTGTTCAAGTAATTCAGAAATTGACTTAACTCCACCTACCTTTAGCGGAGTTAAGTCAATTTCTGAATTTATATAAAATCCTCCAATCCCTGGTAAACCTAACAAAGCTTTGTGACCAGTAAAAGCTAAAAAGTCTGCATTAATTTTTGAATTATCAATCTTTATATGTCCCGCTGTCTGAGATATATCCATCAAAAACTTTATTTTTCCGCAATATTTTTTCAGCATGTATCCTATTTGTTCTACGTCTTGTACCTGACCTGTAACATTTGAACCATGATTCACAATAATTAATTTTGTATTATCACGAATATTTTTCATAATATCTTCAGGACTGACCAATCCATTACCATTACATTCGACCCAGGAAATTTTTATATTTTTTTCTTTTCTTAGTCTAATTAAAGGTCTAATAACAGAATTATGCTCTATAGCGGTTGTAATAACGTGATCCCCTTCCTGTAGAAATCCCTGAATAATAATATTGAGCGATTCAGTAGAATTAGAAGTAAAAACTATATTACTCGGAGATTCAACATTTAATAGTTTTGATAACTTAGCCCTAGTTTCTAAAATAAAATCTGAATTTTCAGTATCTGTTCGTTGAAAACTTCCCTTCTCCTCATAAAGAAAATCTGTTACAGCCTGTTTTACTACTTGTGGTTTTGGATAACTTGTTGCTGCATTATCAAAATACATTATTATTCACTTCCTAACATTAATCATTAACTTTTTCTAAAAAAATTTTTTTATCAAATCCTCCGTTATTTTTAGCTTTTTCTTTAGACAATTTGATAATATAATCCAAACTTTTACTTTCCAAAATAGCTAAAATATTTATTAATTCAATAATATCAGCTAATTCCTCACATCGCTCAGCTCCCTGAGAGGACCTGACTTCCTCAATTTCCTCATAAAATTTGTCAAATATAGCTAAAACAAACTCATCATCACTCAATATCCGAAATACAGGAGAACCATTTGAAGCTCTAATAATATCAGGAATATTATTTCTCACTAACTTACTCACATTTTTCAATTTTATCACCTTTCTTATAGCTATGTCTTTAGAGTATCTAAAGACATAGGTGTACACCTATGCGATTTACCCACCAACAATAATGATAATATCCATTACCAAAATCAAAATCGGCAAAAATTTTGAAATTTTCTTCATAAGCGGACTTCCTTTCAATTTTTACTTATTGTATAATAAATAAAAATTGAGTCAATTTTTGTTGGGAAAGTGGGAAATTATGAAATCAAGACTTGGTGCTACACTTAGAAAAGTTCGTAAAGGAAAGCAAATTAGTCTGTGCTCCGTAGCAGATGAACACCTTTCAAAATCACAAATCTCTCGTTTTGAACGCGGGGAGTCAGAGATATCGTGTATCCGACTGATCAATATTCTAGACAAATTACACATGACTTTGGATGAGTTCCTTATTTTACATGATGAAGACTATACCAATTCCAAAACATTTACTAACCTGGTAAAGTATATTCGTAAGCAATATTCATCACAAAATATCAATAATATAGCATGTTTACTTTCCGACACTTCTGATTACACTCTGAATTCTTTTGAGAAAACAATGGTAAAATCCATTTTACACACAATGGATTCAAGAGTCATTCCATCAGATGATGAATTACTTCAACTAACAGATTATCTCTTTAAA